>NZ_JBFAPM010000008.1:0-336442 GCF_040676695.1 Actinoplanes sp. NPDC049548 | reverse complement strand
CGACGATCACCGTCATCCAGGGTTTCCTATGTCTCGACACACCGGTTTCCGATGACCTGAGACATGGGTTTCCTATGTCCTGAGCCAGCACACTGCCGGGCGCGCCAGCAGCTCACCGCCTTGATCATCGATCATGGGTCCGTCTTCCGACGCTTACGTGCCCGATGCATGCCCGATGCCCGGTCGGTGCCGAGCGCGTCGAGGCGCTTCGCGTCCTGGGCGTCCCGCCCGTCGATCGGTCGGACACGTTGCCTCATTGTGACGCTCGCATCAGATAGCCCCGAGTCGGACGTCCAGTGGATGGTCGTGGCGCGGCGTGTCAGTTGATCGCCGGCGACAGCGTCGGTGCCGCGCGGTGGCTGGAGGGCCACTCCTGCTTGCGGGCGTACATCGCCATGTCGGCGCGGCCGAGCGCATCGCGTGCGGACTCACCGGGTGCGGCCAGGGCGTAGCCGACGGAGCCGTGACTTTGCAGGGGTCCGGTGCTCAGGCCGAACGGCGCGTTGAAGGCCGCGGTGAGCCGGGCCGCCGCGGCCGCTGCGGTGGTCTCGTCCGCGCCTGGCAGCAGCACGGCGAACTCGTCGCCACCCAGCCGGGCTACGGTCGCGGTCGGGTCGGCGTGCTGCCGCAGCCGCTGCGCCACGCCCTGCAGCAGCTCGTCGCCGGCGTGGTGACCGAGGGTGTCGTTGACCGCCTTGAAATCGTTCAGGTCGATCAGCATGACGGCGTACGGCTCCCCGCTGTCCGCGACGGCGGCGGCAAGCTGCTGATACATCAGCCGGTTGGGCAGACCAGTAAGCGTGTCGTGCGACGCCAGGTGGTGCAGGTGCTCCTCGTAGCGGCGCTGGTCGGTGATGTCGCGCACTTCGACGAGCACCCCGGAGGCGCCCGGGATCTGCTCGGCCAGCGGCTGCACGTCGACCACCACGCGGCGCCGCTCGCCGTCGTCGCGAACGAGTTCCAGCTCGGTGTTCTCCAGGTGGGTGTCGCCGCCGCGGGTGGCGACCGCGAGCGTCACCGGCGTGCCGTTGAGGTCCTTCAGGGACAGCTTGTCCAGCCCGCTGGCGTCGGAGCCGACGCTCATACCGGTGATCCTGGTAGCGGTCGGGTTGGCGAAGGTGACCGCGCCGTCGGTGTCGGTGACGACGATGGCGCTGGGCATACGGCTCAGTACCTCCTCCAGCAGCATCCGCTGCTGGGCCAGCTCCCGCTGGCCGCGCAGCATCAGGATGCGCACGGTGTACGCCATCATCGGCGAGACGATCAGGCCGATGACGGCGCCGCCGTCCACCGGCGAGTCGGTGAGTCCGACGGCCGTGGGCACCACCGACAGCATGACGAAGACGGCCACGATGGTCAGCAGGCGCGACAGAGACGCCAGCACCGAGCGGAACTGCGCCATGGCGAACAGGAGGGGCTGCAGTGAGTCCTGGGTGCCGAGGAGCACGGACACCCCTACCAGAGCCACGCCTTCCAGCGAGTCCATCCACAGCGGCAGCGGCGCTTTACGCCTGTACTCGACGATGCGCAGGGCGCCTATCGCAGCCACGATGAGCAGCGCGGACAATGGCCGGAAGCCCTCTATCTCCAGGTCCATCGCCTGCGGGAACTGCCCCCAGACCTGCAGCAGGACGTACAGCAGGAAGAACCGCTGGGCCATGCGCAACGGCTGTTCACCACGTCCCACCAACCACCGACGCGCTGATCGTGGCCATGTCATCGGCATCCCCATGGCACCATGGTCAGCAGCGACGGATGACATGGAGTCAACAGCACGGAGCACTTCGGTTGCAGCGGTTAACGTCCGTCTTCGACCTCTGCAGCTCGTCCTCGACGATCCACGCATCGCCCATGCCGACCGAACCGGGGCCGCTCGCGCCGCCCACCAGGGTCTGGCCTTCGCCGGCCCGCTGGACGACGCGGGACATCACGAAACCCGACACCGGGAGAGCCGACCGGTCGTTTCGGCACTTACGCCACCCTGGAATCCTCGCTCAGGCCGCGACCCGGTCCCGCCCTCCGCGCTTGGCCTGGTAGAGGTTGGTGTCGGCGGCTTGGAACAGATCGGCACCGGTCATGCCGGGGCGCAGCATCGCCACGCCGGTGCTGATGCTGATAGGAGTTCCTGGCGCTATGGGTTCGAAGTCCGTGAGAGCGACCGCCGTGCGGATCCGCTCGGCGACCTCCACCGCAGCCTCCAGGTTCGCGTTCAGGACGATGGTGAACTCGTCGCCGGCGTAGCGGAGTGCGGTGTCCTGGCCGACCCGGCAGTGCGCCCGGAAGACGCTCGCGAGGGCGCACAGGACCGCGTCGCCGACGGTGTGCGAGTGAGTGTCGTTGATGCTCTTGAACTTGTCGACGTCGATGACGAGCAGGCTGACCGGGAGCGTGACCGCGCCTGTGTCGATTTCCCGCAACAGCTGGTCGTGCTGGCGGCGGTTGCCCAGCCCGGTGAGCGGGTCGCGCAGCAGCGCCGCGGCTGCGCGCATCCCTTCGACCTCGAGTTCCTCACGTTGGCGAGCCTGATGCAGCATGGCGACGCGGTGCAGCCGTTGCTGCCACAGTTGCCGCGCGTGCTCGCTGAGCGCCTCCATCAGGTCGGCGGTTGCCTCGGCGCCGTGTACCTCACTGGCCAGGACGGCAAGCTCGTACTTGGCGATCCGCAACTCTTCGGGGGATCGCTCGGCGAGTTGGCGGGCGGCGACCAGCTCTCGGCGGGCGGCGGCGAGGTCACCCTTGGCGCGCCGGCCTATCCCCAGCGCGAGGTGGGCCGCCCACGCCGGCAGCCAGAAGACGCGTGAGCGCAGTGCGGCCACGATCGGCTCGGCGTCGGCGATCGCCTGGTCGGTACGGCCCAGTTTGGCGAGGGCCAATGCGCGGAGGGCGACGATCTCCCGGGCGTCGTCGGTGAGTTCTGTGTCGGCGTTGGCGGCCAGCCAGTTCGTGGCGATCTCGGTGGCGCGGTGCAGCCGGCTGTGGGCCTCGTGGAGGTGACCGAGCTGGTCGAGGCGCACACCCCAGATGAGCAGCAGGGTGATGTAGATCTGCTCGAAGAAGGTGCCGGGAACGCGGCCGTAGACCGCGTAGTGTTCGGCTTCGCGTTCCGAGGCCGCCGCTGCTACCTCGTACAGGCCGGCGGCCTGGGCTGCCTGGGCGTAAGTGCCCAGCGCGACGCCGTAGTAGCCCGCACGGCGGGTGGTGTGGTCCAGCAGCATCCCGGCGCGGGCGAGGTACCGCATGCCTTCGGTGAGCCGGCCGGCTCGCAGGTACACCCCGGCCACGTCGGCCAGCGTCTTGGCCTCGCCCACGACGTCGCCGGCCGCCTTGCGGAGCGCCAGCAGGACCTCTCCGGCCGCCAGGGCATCCTCGATGTGGTCGAGGTCCTCATGGGCGAACAACCGGCCCTGGAAAAGAAATCCGAGGGTACGGTCGTCGCCGAACGCGCGGACCAGTGGCTCGAACTCGTCCGCTGCCGCCAGCGCCTGTTCCTGGCGGCCGGCCCAGAGGAGCTCGCCCACCAGCTGCGCCAGCCGATTCAGCGGGCCCTGCCGCGAAACCGGTACCGGCAGCCGTCCCTCCGCAGCCATCCGCACTCCCGACATCCGCGCGCTTCCGCACTGACAGCGTTAGTCCTACCAGAGTTGTATCGGCCACCAGCCGAACCTCTTGAGGCGTTTCCGGGGACAGCCCATAAGTGCGTACGACCAGGTCGATCATGGTTGATATCATCCGGGCCGGATGACGGGGGCCGTGCACCGGCCGCGGAGAGATGTCGGGTAGGTCCGTATGGCGATGCTGGATAGGGTACGCGGCGAATTCATCGATATCGTCGAGTGGCTCGATGACAGCCGCGACACGATCGTGTGGCGGTTTCCGCGGTACCACAACGAGATCAAGATGGGCGCCCGTCTCGTGGTCCGGGAGTCTCAGGTCGCCGTTTTCGTGAACGAGGGCACGATCGCGGACGCGTTCGGCCCCGGCACGCACATCCTGCACACCCAGAATCTCCCCGTACTGTCCACTCTCAAGGGTTGGAAGTACGGGTTCGAGTCGCCTTTCAAGGCCGAGGTGTACTTCGTCAACACCCGGCAGTTCACGGACCTGAAGTGGGGCACCCAGAACCCGGTCATCGTCCGGGATCCGGAGTTCGGCATGGTGCGGCTGCGCGCGTACGGTGCGTACGCTCTGCGGATCAGTGACGCTCGCCGGTTTCTCACCGAGCTGGTGGGCACGAACCCGGATTTCCGTTCGGACGAGGTCTCCGGATATCTCCAGCAGCTGATCGTGAGCAGGCTGACCTCGGCGCTGGCCACCGCTCACGTCTCCCTGCTCGACATGGCGGCCCATCAGGAGGCCATCGGCGCGCAGCTCACCGAGGTGCTCGCCGAGCAGCTCGCTCCGATGGGTCTTCGGATCCCGACCGTCATCGTGCAGAACATCTCGGTGCCGCCCGAGGTGGAGCAGGCGCTCGACCGGCGTACGCAGATGGGCATCATCGGCGACCTGCAGCGGTACACGACGTTCCAGACCGCCAATGCCATCGAGGACGCCGCCCGGAACCCCGGGGCCGCCGGGCTGGGGACGGGGCTGGGCGCCGGGCTCCTCTTCGGTCAGCGACTCGGTGGAGCCATGGAGGAGAAACCCGTGCAGCCGCCGCCGTTGCCGGTGACACCTCAGTGGTACGTGGGTGCGGACGGCAGACAGCAGGGACCGTTCGACGTCGGCACTCTCACCGGACAGGTGAACGCCGGTGCGGTCACCCGGCAGACGCTCGTGTGGCGGGCCGGGATGGCTCAGTGGGCCCAGGCCGCCGACGTACCCGAACTTGCGCCCCTGTTCGCCCACACGCCGCCCCCGATGCCCCGATGACCGGCCCGGGGAACCCCACCGCCGTCTCCTCCAGCTGCCCGTCCTGCGGGGCCGGGATGGAGGTCGACCACGAGGCGGGCGTCATGCGGTGCCCGTACTGCCGTCGCGAGGTCCTCATGCCGGCCTCGCAGGCCGCTCAGACCGGCTGGCCCTTCGGCGCGCCGGGCGCGAGCATCCCGCAGATCACCATCAGCACCAAGGCGTTCACGCAACCGCCCGAGGTCGTCCGTCGCCAGAAGGTGGCGGCGGCGATTCTCGGTGTCGGCATGCTGGTGGCCGCCGGAGCCGTTCTGGTTCCGGTTCTCTGGTCCGGCTCGTCGTCCTCGTCGCTGAACACGAGTCTTGGCGCGGTACCGACCGAGCAGGTGAAGGAGGTGGCCGTCGGCGCCACGACGAAGGTTCAGGCGTTCGAGGCGACGGTCCGCAGCGTCGACTGCACCAAGAAGGCGATCACGAAGAAGGACGACCCGGCGACCTCGTTCGACGACACCATGACGGAGAAGGCCAAGGGCAAGTTCTGCGTGGTCTCCTTCTCCGTGAAGAACGTGGGCGCGAAGACGGACAGCTATCCGACGTGGGGCCTCGAGGCTACGAGCCCCACGGAACGCGTGCTCTACCGGAACACCCTCGCGGAGAGCTACGTCAACAAGGAGAGCGACAACCTCGGTCAGCCGATCGATCCGGGGAAGACCGTCGACCAGCGGCTGGTCTATGACGTGCCGGCCGACACGAAACTCGCGTACCTCAAGATCTATGACGGCATGCTGTCCGACTCCACGATCAAGGTGAAGTTCTGATCACAGCGGGCGCGCTGCGGCGATCGGCCGGGTCTCCACCCCGTACGTGTTCGACTCGCCGCTGTTGACGCTCCACCGGTAGCCGGCGAACCGGCCGGCGGCGTCGGCGTAGAAGAACATGTGGCCGATGCCGACGCCCTGGAAGTTCAGGGACTTCTGGGGGTCGCCGTCCTCCCAGACCATGCGGGTGTCCGGGAAGTCCTTGTAGGTGGCCCTCTGGTACTCGCCGTGCGCCTCGGCGGTGCAGTCGACGATCTCGATCGGGTACTGGGCGACACCGGGGTGGTCTGCCGGGCCCCCGGCGTACGGCGCCTTGACCTGGCGGACCATCACGATGTGGCCGGTGTTGTCCTGGGGCGTGCCGTTCTCGGTCGTGGAGTAGTCGATGGCGATCAGGTCGCCCGGCAGGAGATCGGTGATCTTCTCGACGCGGCGCATGCGGGGACCGGGGTTCCCGGCGAAGGCCTTGCGGTAGTCCTCGGCCTCGGGTGACGGGTCGTCGTCGAACCAGGTCCGGAAGTACTCGTTGGTCGCCCAGGGGTAGGTGTGCTTGAGGACGCCGGTGATGAACGACGCGCACCGCGCCCGGGCGATCCAACCGGCCGGATCGGCGAGGTCGGCCGGGTTTCCCCACGCGAACTCGGCCGCCGAGTGCAGGACGTACTGGTTGTTGTCGCGAGCCTTGCGGCCGGAGATGACCAGGACCTGGTCGTCGGTGAGGGCCCGCTGGTAGACGCGGACGTCGGAGATCTGTCCCCGCCACCAGTTGACCGTCGCGCCCTGCCACATCGCCTGACCGATGTGCAGGCTGCCGGTGGCCGCCCAGGAGATGGTGGTCGGGACCGGCTGCCCGGGGGCTCCGTTCACATACAGCTTCACGACGCCGTTGGCGCTGACCCCGGTCAGGTGTACCCACTTGCCGGCCTCGGCGGCGGTGGGCGCGACGGCCGACACCTTCACCGTCCCGGCGGCGTCGCGCACCTTGAACGCCCAGCCCAGGTCGGGATCGTACTGGAGCAGGAAGCGGCTGTTCTGGCCCGAGTCCTGGCTGACCGCCGTGTACATCCGGTCCAGCGCGGCGAGGCGGACCCAGGCCGAGACGGTGAACGGCGCGGTGGTGTTCACTGCCGCGGTCGTCTTCGCGTACGCGGTGGAGGTGCCGTCGAGGCTCAGCTCGCCACCGGCGCGCCACTCGGCGGTCCAGCCGGCGGTCGTCCCCAGGCTCAGCGTCCGACCCGCGCCGCTGTGGTCCGAGGCGGCGCCGGCGAGCGGCCAGTGTCCCGCGATGCCCTCGGGCAGGTACCCGGCGGCGAGCAGGCGCTGGTACTGCACCATCTGCTCAGCCTGCAGCAGGTGCGGGGCGGTAAGAGGGGTGAAGGGCTGGTCCAGCGGTTCGGCGAGCGCCGCACCGGGTGCCTGCGCGGCACCGGCCAGGGCGCCGAGGCCGGCCAGGGCCGTGCCGCCGACCAGGTGCCGTCGAGTCAAACGCATGCGAATCCCCCGATTCTCCTGAGCAACGGCGGGAGTCTAGCGGGCAGCCGCCAGGTGGGCGTTACGGCGCTCGATCAACTTCACCATGTACGGCCCCAGCACCGCATGACTCACCATCCCGACCGGAGCTACGAACTCGATGACGTCGCGCATCACCGTGACCTCCGCCTCGGGGTCCCACTGGAAGGTGTGCTCGTGCCACCACCGCCGGAACGGTCCTCGCACCTGCTCGTCGACGAACCGCAGCGGCCGCTCGTACGCCGTGATCCGGGACGTCATCCGCCACCGCACCCCGAAGTGGCGCGCCGACCACGTCACCTCGTCCCCGAGCTTCATGGGCCCGCTGCGCACGCCGCCCACGACCCGCTCGCCCGACTGCGCCATCGAGGCCATGTGGGCGTCGACGTCCAGGCTGAGGTCGAACAACTCCTCCGGCGCCGTGGGCACGGCGGTCGTCAGCTGGAAGCGGGGCACGGGTCGTAACTGACCAGGAGCATGTCTCGGTGGGCGGGCTCGTCGTCCGCCGGCGAGATCGGGGAGGTGTAGTGCAGCAGCGCCCGGTCGTCGAGGTAGAGCGAGTCCAGCGGATGCTCCAGCACACCCTTCAGCAGGTGCGTGCCGTCCTCCGCGCGCACCTCCGTCTCACCGCCGACGACGTTCTCGCGCTTCATCAGATGCATGGAGACGTACGCGAATCCGTCGCGATGCACGCCCTCGGGCACCGGCTCCCCGACCACGTCCCGCGACCCGACGATGCGCACCAGGTGGATGTTCACGTCCCACCCCGCCCCCGCCGGCGGCAGCTGGGCGATGTTGAACCGCAACAGCTCCAGGAGGAACGGGTTCTCACCGGCACGGGGAGTGACCGGCGCGAACGTCCGGTCGGTGCCGCCGAACAGCCTGTTGTCCTTCTCCGACTGGTAATACGGGCCGTCGGGCAGGCGCGTGATCTCCCCGCCGGCGCAGCGGTAGCGCGCATGCCGCCGGAAGCGGTAACGGTGCGGCTCGGCCAGGTAGGGGTCGGCGGGGAGGTCGTCCCAGGCCGCGGCCAGCTCGGCCAGCGCGGCCGGGTGCCCGGGACCGAGCCGGAGGTCGCGCCCCCGCAGGAGGCAGTAACCGCGCTCGGCCAGGTCGGTGGTGATGGATGGACGTGCTGAGATCACGGTCGTCGCCTCCACAGCGGATCTTCCCCATAGTACGGCGTCCGCCGAGGTCAAACGGCTTCGGGCGGCTCTTCGCCGGGCTCGCGTACCCGCCAGGAGATGTCGAAGCCCTGGTGCGGGAGGATCGCGTACGCCATGGTCCAGATGCTCTGCGTCCGGTCGCTGTGCACCTGCTTGCTGAAGGCACGCCAGGGTGCTCCCTGGAAGGCGGAGACCTCGAGCTCCTCGTCGTGCTCGATGTCGAGCTCCACGCTCTCGGTGGCCTGCAGCGCCCGCCAGAAGTTGACGTCGTTGGCGCGCTGGATCTTCGTCCGCCGCACCATGATCATGATCTCGTCGCCGGGGTCCACCCGCGGCGTGGGGATGTGGTACTCGATCGCGCTGCCGAGCCGCTCGGCGTACTGCGCGAGCTTCTCCTCGTCGAGCGTCTGGTCGTCGTCGGAGCCCACCCCGTCGGCGCGCAGGCGGTCACGCTGGCGGCTGGGCTGCAGACGCACCTCCGTGAGCCGGCCGTACCCGGGGAACCGGTCCTCGTAGTTGAAGTCCGACATGCAGTGCAGGTCCAGCACGCGGGACTCGGGCGAGGTGTTGCACAGCCTGTACCGCTCGAAGACCTTGATGCTGACGAACTCCGGCGCCTCGGCGAGCCGATGGATCTTGAGGCTGAGCCGGTAGTCGCGGTTCACCACCGGCACGTCGATGATCTGGCGCTGGATGGAGAGGAACACCGGCTCGGTGATCTTCTCCGCGAGCAGCGCCCGCACGCTCCCGCGTTCCAGCACGTTCTCGAGCATCCGCTCGGAGATCTCCCGCTGCTCCTCCGACAGCCGGCGCACGAACCGCTCCATGTCCCGGCGCGACGAGCGCTCCCAGGTGGCGAGCACGATGCCGGCCAGCAGGATCGTGGTGCTGACGTCGGACCAGATGCGGTCGACGACAGGCAGGTTCGTCTGCAGCTTCACGGTCTCGCGCAGGGTGTACAGCAGCAGGTAGGAGACGACCGAGACACTCAGCAGCACACCGGGGACGACCCACTGGTTGTTGCGCGCGTTCAACCGACCTCCCGGGCGACTCGCCTGCCGTCCACAGTGGCAGGGAAGGGCAACCTACCGCTCCTATTCGGAACACGGGAGATCCGGGCCGAACGGGTGCCGGCCGGCCGGCTCCGGGCCAGCCGCGCCGCATGCCGTTCCGCGAGCCCGTGTCCCCGGCGACGCTTGCGGCCCGGCCGGGCCGCCGC
The DNA here is from genome assembly GCF_040676695.1 of Actinoplanes sp. NPDC049548. Classification (NCBI taxonomy): domain Bacteria; kingdom Bacillati; phylum Actinomycetota; class Actinomycetes; order Micromonosporales; family Micromonosporaceae; genus Actinoplanes; species Actinoplanes sp. NPDC049548. The sequence continues at coordinate 326,882 of NZ_JBFAPM010000008.1, read as the reverse complement.
GGCGACTCCGCTTCCCCCATCACCCTTGCCATCGTCCGACGCTATCGGCCGCCCCTGACAATGTCGGTGGCCCCGGCCGGCCGGTCCCACTCGATCACGTGCCGGTGCATCCAGCCCATCATCTTCTCGGGGTCGTAGAACGCCCGCATCGCCAGCGGGAAGAGCAGATCGCGGAGCAGCCGCCCGACCGGCCCCGGCGCCTTGTCCCGGTTGACCCGGGCAGTCTGGGCGATCACCCGCTCGACCCGCGGCCGGCGCAGTGTCTCGTACGCCGCGAACGCCTCCGCCACGGGAAGGTCCCGCAGACAACGGGCCAGTTCGACGGCGCTCTCGATGGCCAGCGACGCCCCCTGTCCGGAGCTCGGCGAGGTGGCATGGGCGGCGTCCCCGACGAGCGCGACGGGTCCGCGGTGCCATACCGGCACGGGCGGCATGTCCTGCAGACCGCCGACGTTGACGAGGTGACCGGAGCCGGCTCGATCCAGGATCCGCAGGGCCGGCAGGCGATCTCCGGCGAACAGCTCGCGCAGCCGGCGCAGCCATTCGGCGTCCGGGATCGCCCGGGCCTGCGTAGCCGTCATCATCCGGGCCGAGGGCACGTTGGCGAACCACCCGGCCGTCCCGTCGTCGTCGATGCGATAACCCAGGAACGCCTTCTTCCCGTACGCCAGGTGCATCGCTCCCTCGGTGCTCGGCAGACCGACGTCGGGCACCCATCCGCCGAGCCCGATCAGTCCTGTGTAGCGGGGTTGCGGGGCATGGGGATCGAGCAGGGTGCGCACGGTGGACCGGATGCCGTCCGCCCCGACGAGCACGTCACCCTCCGCGGTGGTGCCGTCCGCGAAGGTGGCCGCGACGGAGTCGCCGCGGTCGGTGTATCCCGTCAGGCGCTTGCCGTACCTGATCTGCACGCCCTCGCCCACCGCCACGTCCAGCAGGGTGCGGTGCAGGTTCGCCCGGATGAACGTCCGGCTGGCCGGCAGCCCGGGCAGGTCCTCGAACGCCCCGAGCCTGCGGCCGGCTCCCGTCTCCATGACCATCCGCGGCGTGGCCGTGCCGACCGCGGCCACCGGCCCGTCGATGCCGATCGTGGCGAGGGCGGCCATGCCGTTCGGCGCCAGCATCAGCTCCCCGCCGATGCCGTCCGCTTCTTTCCCGTACGCCTCCAGCACCGTGGCCGTGAATCCGGCTCTGTGCAGGGCCACCGCGGCCACGGCCCCGGCGATTCCGCCCCCGACGATCAGTGCTTCGCGCCTCGCGCCCATGAGAAAATCCCCCGTCATATCAATTATCTCGGCCAGCCGAGATACTAGTGAAGGCGAGATACTTGTGTCCACCCCGCGTTCCGCCGCGGAACAGGCGATCGTCGAATCGACCCGCCGCGTCATAGCGTCGGCGGTCCTCTTCAGTCACCAGGTGGCGGAACACCTCAAGCTCGGGCCCAGCGACGCCCAGTTCATGACGCTGCTGGACATCCACGGCCCGCTCACCCCCGGCCGCCTGGCGGAGCTGACCGGCCTCAAGACGGGCACGGTCACCGGAGTCCTGGATCGCCTCGAGCGGGCGGGCTTCGTCCGCCGCGACCGCGACCCGCACGACCGCCGCAAGGTCATCGTGTCGCCCGAGGTGGCCCAGATCGCGAAGCTGATGGCACCGCACTACCAGGGCCAAGCCGATCGGATGCGCACGGTGCTCGGCCGCTACGACGACGACCAACTGGCCGTGATCGCCGACTTCATGGCCGCCGTCGCCGCGCAGGACTGACCGGACCGGTGATACTACGGTTGACGTAGTATTCCGCCGGCCGGTACGTTGCGGCCATGCGGCTGTCCGAACCCACCTTCTTCATCGTCACCGCGCTGGCCGGTGAGCCGTTGCACGGCTACGCCGTCATGCTCGCGGTGCGCGAACTTTCCGGCGGGCGGCTTCACCTGCGCCCCGGCACCCTCTACGGCGCGCTGGACCGGCTCACCGAGGAGGGTTTGCTCGCCGTCGACCGGGAGGAGGCCGTCGACGGGCGGCTGCGCCGCTACTACCGGCTCACCGACGCCGGAGCGGCCGCCCTGGAGGCCGAGATCCAGGTGCTGCGGGCCAACGCAGCGACCGCCGCGGCGAAGCTGCGCGGCCGCAACGCCGGGCCGGCCGTGGCAGGTGGCTGGTGACCGGGACCGAACGGCTGGCCCGGACCTACCGGCGGCTGATGTGGGCGTACCCGCGCTGGTACCGGCAGGAGCGAGGGCTGGAGCTGCTCACGACGCTGCTGGACGACACACCGCCCGGGCGTACGCGTCCCGGCGCCGGCGACGTCGCCGATCTGGTGCGCGGCGGCCTGGTGGCCCGGGTCCGACTGCCTCGCGGATCCGGGTACCGCGTCGTCGCCGTGCTCATCACGGTCGCCGCCGCGCTGATGGGGGCCGCGCTCGGGGTGCGGCTCGGTCCGTACCCGGGACCGCCGGACGAGGCACGTGCCGTCGGGGCCGCGCTCGTCGCCGTGCCACGGCAACCGCACAACGTGCCGGGTCCGGTCGTGCACTGCCCGGCGATGTGCCCGGACACGCCCGCCGGAGACGACGTCGTCTCGTTCGACCAGCAGCCCGACCACACCGACACGGTCGCCATCACGTACGCCTTCGCCCGGGACGACGCCGCGGTCACCGTCACTCACGGGCAGCAGCGGCTCGCCGCGGCGGGATGGACCGTCGGGCCCGTGCGGGCGCAGTCGGACGGCTTCACGTCGCTCGACGCCACAAAGGACGGCCTGACCCTGTCGATGACGTCGGCCGACGACGGTTCCGTGGTCGTCTCGGTGGCCAAGGACTTCTCCGCCGCGGCGGCGACCGCCCTGGCGCTGGGGGCGACCGGCGGCCTGCTCGCCGGCTGGCCGACCGCCGTGTGGCTGGTGCAGCGGTACCGGCGCCATCGCCGGCGACGCCAGGCGCTCGTGCTGGTCACCGGCATCCCGGTGCTCGTCCTCGCCGGGATGTGCGCAGCCCAGGCCACCCTGCTCACCGTGGCGATCGGCCTGGACGGTTTCACGCCGAAGGACATGCAGATCCCGGAGCTGGTCCTCACCCTGCCCGCACTGATCTACTTCCCCGCGCAGGTGGTGGTGGTCCTCGTGGCCTTGACGGCGACGGCACTCGCCGTGCTGCCCGGTGGCAGGCGGACGCCGCACGCCTTGGTGAGCGCGTGACGCGAGAGTGTGACATTTTTGCCGCTCCGGTGGATCACCCTGTAGGACCGATGCATGCTCCAAGCCGCAGGAGACCGCATCGGCTGGCGTGACCTGCCCGCTCCCGTACGCGAGAAGGCCGAGCACCTGATCGGTGACCGGGTCGCCACCGCGGTGTCGCAGCGTGGCGGCTTCTCCCCTGGAACCGCCGACCGCGTGGTCACCGAGCGCGGCCACCGGGCGTTCGTCAAGGCCGTCAGCGTGCACCTCAACGTGACGTCGGTGGAGCTGGCCCGCCGCGAGGCTCACGTGACCGGTCAGCTGCCCGATGCGGCGCCCGTGCCCCGGCTCCTCGGCAGCTTCGACGACGGCGAGTGGATCGTGCTCGTCCTGGAGGACGTCGACGGCCGTCATCCCCGTACCCCTTGGGTCGAGGACGAGATCGACGCGACCGTGACCGCGCTGCGCGACCTGGCCCACCTCCTCACGCCGGCGCCGATCGACGGTGTGCCGCAGGCGGGCCGGCGGCTCGCGGAGCAGTTCGCCGGGTGGGCCGCCCTGCAGGCCGACCCGGTGCCGGGCCTGGACCCATGGGCCGCCGCCCACCTGGACGAGCTGCGCGCGGCCGCGGACCGCGGCCTCGAGACCCTGCGGTCCGGCGCGACGCTCGCGCACTGCGACATCCGGGCCGACAACCTTCTGGTACGCGCAGACGGCTCGATCGCCGTGGTCGACTGGCCGTGGGCCTGTGCCGGACCACCGTGGCTGGACACGGTCCTGCTGGCGATGAACGTGATCGTGCACGGCGGCGACGGCGACCGGCTCCTCGCCGGCATCGATCCCGGCCACGCCGCCGACGTGTGCGCGGGTTTCGTCGGATATCTGATGCAACGCTCGCGGCATCCGTCGCCCGGGATCCCGCACGTCCGGGCCTTCCAGCGGGCCCACGCCGACGCCCTGCTGCCCTGGCTGCGGGAACGTATCCCCTGGTGAGGTCACGGCCTGACCGGCAAGTGGGACCTCCGGCACACCCGCGGGGTACGGGCAATCCGGGGCATTAGGCTGGGACGCCTGTGAGCTGGGCTTCGGCGTGGCGGCCCGGACGATTCGATTCCTCAAGGAAACGGAAAGTGATGATCGACCAAGCCAAGGTACGAGTTCTGCTGCTCGAGAGCATCCACCCCGACGCGGTGTCCCGGCTCGAGGCAGAGGGTTACCAGGTCGAGTCCGTCCGCAACGCCCTCGACGAGGTCGAGCTCCTCGAGCGCATCCCGGGCGTGCACCTGCTCGGCATCCGGTCCAAGACGCGCGTCACCGCCAAGGTGCTGGAGGCGGCCGACAGCCTCGTCGCGATCGGCGCGTTCTGCATCGGCACGGACCAGATCGACCTCGCCGCCGCCTCGCAGGCCGGCATCGCCGTCTTCAACGCCCCGTTCTCGAACACCCGCTCGGTGGTCGAGCTTGCCCTCGCCGAGATCATCGCGATGACCCGCCGGCTCACCGAGAAGAACGAGCTGATGCACAAGGGCGTCTGGGACAAGGCGGCCAACGGCAGCCACGAGGTCCGGGGCCGGCGGCTCGGCATCGTCGGGTACGGCAACATCGGCACCCAGCTGTCGGTGCTCGCGGAGAACCTCGGCATGCACGTGTCCTTCTACGACACCGCCGACAAGCTCGCGCTCGGCAACGCCCAGCGGTGCAGCTCGCTCGACGAGCTGCTGGAGTCCGTGGACGTGGTGACCCTGCACGTCGACGGCCGCCCCGGCAACTCGGGCTTCTTCGGCGCCGAGCAGTTCGCCAGGATGCGCCCCGGCTCCATCTTCCTCAACCTGTCGCGCGGCATCGTGGTCGACCACGTCGCCCTGCGCGAGGCGCTGACCAGCGGGCACCTGACCGGCGCCGCCGTCGACGTCTTCCCCAAGGAGCCGAAGGGCCGCGGCGACGAGTTCGTGTCCGAGCTGCGCGGGCTGCCCAACGTCATCCTGACCCCGCACATCGGCGGCTCCACCGAGGAGGCGCAGTCGGACATCGGTGACTTCGTGGCCAACAAGCTGGCGCACTTCGTGCAGGAGGGCAACACCACGCTGAGCGTGAACCTGCCCAGCGTCGCCCTGCCCGCCCAGACCGGCATGAGCCGCATCATCCACGTGCACCAGAACATGCCGGGCGTCCTGGCACAGGTGAACAGCATCCTGGCCGAGCACAGCGTCAACGTCGAGGGGCAGCTGCTCAGCACCCGCGGCGACTACGGCTACCTGATCACGGACATCAGCGGCAGCTACAGCGAGGACGTGCTCGACCAGCTGCGCGCGATGAGCCAGACGGTCCGGCTCCGCGTCCTGTCCTGAAGGACCCGGCCCGGGTGACCTACTTGGCGGTGTCGATCGACAGGAGGGTCACCCGGGCCTCGGCCTCGACGTCGTAGCGGTCGTTGGTGGCCCAGTCCTTCGGGGTCACGGTCGAGCCCGGCGGCACGTCGCGCAGCGTCCTCGTGCCCGCCGCGACAGTCTTGGCGCCGCCCTTCAGCTGCACCCGGACCGGGTTGCCGGCCGGTGAGGTCATGGCGAGCTCGTCGACCGCGCCGGTGACCTTCAGCGGTACGGTGCCCGCCGCCTCGGGCAGCTGGATCGCCGTACGCCGGGCACCACCCGCCACGTCGATGCCGGCGACCTTGCCGCCCTGCAGGTTGAGGATCTGCTCGTCGGCGGCACCGGAGAAACGCAGCGTCCAGGTCACCTCGGCGGAGAGTACGACCTCGACCTCGCCGGTGTCCCCGTCGCCACCCGGGGTGAGCTGCAGCCGCACGCTGTCCTGGGTCACGGCCGGCTCGGGCAGCACGCCGGAGCCGGGGCCGGTGGTCATCCGGTACAGGTCGTTGCCGAGGTCCTCGCTGCGGACGGTCACCCGGGTCACCGCGCTCACCAGCTCGAAGGCGGCCGCCGTACGCCCGTCCAGCGGCGCGGACACGGTGCGCTTGTCGCCGCGTCCGGCACCGAGCTCCAGGACGGACGTGAGGTCCTTGTCCGGGCCGGAGAAGTACGTCACGCCCGCGACCGTGGCGCCCATCAGCACCGCGACGGTGAGCACCGCACCGGCGACCATGACACCGCGGCCGCGGCGTGGCTCGGCCGGCATCCCGGCCGGGGAGACCGGCGCGGCGGGGTGCCGGGGTGCCCGGTGCTGGCGGATCTCGTGACCCGGCCCGTTCAGGATGTCGCCGATGCCGTCGTCCGCCCCGCCGGCGACGTGGGACAGCGGTCGACGGGCGGGGCCGGGCGCCGGTTCCCGGGACGGCGAGGGCAGCGGCCGCCGGGAGCGGTCGAGCACGGACTCCGCGGTGATCGACGCCGGCGGTCGCTTCTGGCCGAACCAGGCGTCCGCATCGGACGGTCGTTCCGCCTGGACCGGCTCGGTGGCGCTCCAGCCGGGCGGCACGGCGCCGTCCCAGCCGGGCGCCACGGCGCTGTCCCGACCAGGCGGCACGGTGGTCTCCCAGCCGGGCGGCACGGTGTTCTCCCGGGCGGACGGCCCGGTGGTCTTCCGGCCGGGCGGCACGGTGGTCTCCCCGGGCGGCACGGTCGAAGCGGCATCACGGGCAGATCGCATCGGAAGCGGCATGTCGGGCGTCGCGGGCGCGGGCGACGTGGGCCGCCCGTCGCGCCAGTTGCCGCTGATCGGACCGGCGCTCACACCGAACGACGTGCGCCCGGACGTGGCCGGCGGTGCGGGTCCGAACTCGGGTTCGGGCGCAGGTTGCCGCCTGCCCTCGGATGTTGCGGCGAACGCGTTCCAGCTCCCGGAGTCGGCCATGGTGTCCTCTACCTCGTCACGGAGCGGGTTCGGCGCGGAGGGGCGGCGGTAGAGCGAGTCCTTGTCCCGGTTGGCCCAGCCGGCACCGGAGTTCGACGGTAGATCCGCCAGCGCCACGGACACATCGGACGAATCTACGACCGGTCGTTCCACGCGAAGCCTCCCGCCCCACACCAGCGCCATCCCTGTACAAGGCGCTCCGGCGAGTGGTACGGATCCCGCGGCTTAGCGGATGAGTGCAACCGTGAATTACTCTGCGTTATGTCCGTCCGGGCGCAGCAGGCCCCTGCGGGTGGCCACGGCGACGGCCTCCAGCTGGCTGTGCGCGCCGAGCTTGCCGAGCACCGCCTTCACATAGCCACGGCACGTGTGCACGCTGATACCGAGCCGGCGGGCGATGGCGCGCGGGTCGAGGCCGGAGCCCATCAGGACCAGCACCTCGTGCTCACGCGCGGTGAGCCCACCGGCACGCGGTCCCACGACGGGCGCGGTGCTGCGCAGCAGACGGGCGAGAATGTCCGTCGACACCGTCATGCCGCCCCCGTGGGCGGTGCGGATCGCGTTCATCACGTCACCGAGCGGGCCGTTCTTCGACAGGAAGCCCGACGCTCCCGCGGCGGTCGCACGACCGACCAGAGCGGACTCGTTGTTCGCGGTCAGTATGACGAACCGCGTGTCGGGCTGACGGTGTCGCAGCAGCTCCGCGATGGCGATGCCGTCGGCGTCCGGAAGGTCCGGATCGAGGAGAACGACATCCGGGCGTACCTCTTGCACCATCCGGATGGCCTGCTCACCCGTTCGCGCATGTCCCACGTAATGCAGCTCGGGCTGCCCGGCCAGCGCCACACCGAGCAACTCGGCGAACGTCTGGTGCCCGTCCACCACGAGCACCGTGATCGCCTCGCTCACCATTCACGCCTCCTGATCCGCCAGCGCTGGAAGTCTATGTGTCCCCCGCGCCAAGCCAAGGCGTACCAACAGTCTGACAGCCCATCCGAGCCAAACCGATCGCAGTGGCCGCCTGCCGTGCGGATGAGACCGAGCGGCCGCCATAACTCGTATCTTCGGTGGAACCTACCCCTTGCTTTCGGGGTTCCGTTCACCGCGGCGGGGGCTTGTCGCGCGACCGTCCCCCCTTCAGGGTTGTACGCCATGTACGAAATCCAGCTCTTCGGTCGTCTCGAGGTTCGCACGCGCGGCGTGCGGCTTTCCGGCTCCGATCTGGGCGGCGCGGAGCCGCGGCAGATCCTGGCGTTGCTCGCACTGCACGGCGAGATGCGCACGAGCGAGCTGACCGAGCTGCTGTGGGGCGGCCCGGGCCATGAGGACAAGGTGGAGGGTCATCTGTCCCTTTTGCGCCATCGGCTGGACCCGGGCGGCGACGCCGGCGACTCGGTGATCACCGCGACCCCCGGCGGCTACGCGCTGGTGGCCGACCGGGTACGCGTCGACGTGGCCCGCTTCGACGAGCTGGTGGCCGCGGCGTCGGGCCGTACGGCTAGCCGGGCCTTGCGCCCCCTGACGGCCGCCGGCCACCTGGCCGCCCGCCCGTTGCTGGAGGACGTCGAGCTGCCGCGCTGGGCGGCCGAGGTGCGCGAGCGCTACCGCCGCCGCTTGGTGGAGGCGGTGCTGGACGCCGGTCGCCGCGCGCTCACGGCCGGTGACTTGCGGACGGCGCGGTGCCTCGCGGAGCAGGTGCTGGAGCTCGACCCGCAGTGCCCGATGGGCCGCGCCCTGGCCGACGCGGCGCGCGCGGCCGGTGAGGCCCATCACGAGCCCGCCCACGGAACGGCCGCATTCGCCGCATAAGCCCCGGCCCTCGCCCACCACGCGGTTAAATACCGCGCACGCCCCCCGGTACGCCCGGACAATCGCCGGGTGCGCACCGAGCTTCTACCCGTACCGCTGGCTCCGGAGATCTCCCTGCACCTGGCCGGCAGCGACACCGGGCTCTTCGACACGGCAGGCGGCGAGTTCCGCAGCGACGTCCCACCGCCGTTCTGGGCCTTCGTCTGGGCCGGCGGGCAGGCCCTCGCCCGTTATGTGCTGGATCATCCGGAGACGGTGGCGGGCCGGCACGTGCTGGACGTCGCCTGCGGGTCGGGGGTCGCGGCGATCGCGGCGGCCCGCGCGGGAGCGGCGAGCGTCCGGGCGGTGGATCTCGACCCCGCGGCGGTCGAGGCGGCCCAGCGCAATGCCGCCGCCAACGACGTGCCGGTCCAGGTACGGGCCGCGGACGTCACCGAAGCCGGACCGGCCGACGTGATCCTGGCCGGCGACGTCTTCTACACCGGCAGCGTGGCCGAGCACATGAGCGCCGCGTTACGCCGGTCCGCCGCCTCGGGTGCCCTGATCCTGGTTGGCGACCCTGGACGCGGGTATTTCCCGAATCGGCTCTTTGTCCGCAAGGCGGAGTACAGCGTGCCGGTCCCGGCGGCGCTGGAGGAGGCGGAGACGCTGGTCACGGGGGTGTGGGAGATGCGGAACACAATGCTTTCATCAAACAACAAGTTGTAGAGTGCACGCATACGACGGAAGGTGCGTGCATGGAGACCGCGGACGCGACCGGGCGGCTGGCCGACGAACTCATCCGGTTCTTCCGCCTCGGCCCGCGCGCCAAGGGCATTCTCAACACCGGAGACCTCGGTGCGGAGTTCTCGGCGCTGATGCTGCTGTTCCCGCTGCGTCACCTCGGTCCGATGCGGGTCACCGACCTGGCCGAGGTCAAGGGCGCCGACGCGTCCACGGTCAGCCGGCAGGCGGCTCAGCTGGTGAAGGCGGGCCTCGCCCGCCGGGAGTCCGACCCGGCCGACGGCCGCGCGTCCCGGCTGGCCGTCACCGACGCCGGGCGAGACGCCTGCGCCCGGCTGCACCAGGCACGACACGCACTGCTCAGCGAGGCGCTGGGCGACTGGCCGGCCGAGCGCGTCCACGCGTTCGTCGACCTCTTCGAACAATTCAACAGCTCCGTCGAGGCGCTCCTGCGCCGCGACCCAGCCGTATCAGCACGGGAGAACGCGTGAGCAACTCGAGCACCACCGCAGCGGAGGCGGCCGGGCCGGGGCCTGCCGCGAAGGGCGCGCCGCCCTCAGCGGACTTCACCCATCGGCAGATCATCACGATTCTGGCCGGCCTGATGATGGGCATGTTCCTGGCCGCGCTGGACCAGACCATCATGGCGACGGCGACCCGTACCATCGCGGACGACCTCAACGGCTTCAACCTGCAGGCGTGGGCGACGACGGCATTCCTCATCACGTCGACGATCTCCACCCCGCTCTACGGCAAGCTCTCCGACATCTACGGACGCCGGCCGTTCTTCCTCTTCGCGATCGGCATCTTCATCGTCGGCTCCATGCTCTGCGGGCTCTCGCAGAACATGTACGAGCTGGCGGCCTTCCGGGCGATCCAGGGCGTCGGCGCCGGCGGCCTCATGTCGCTGGCCCTGGCGATCATCGGTGACATCGTCCCGCCCCGCGAGCGCGCCCGGTACCAGGGCTTCTTCCTGGCGGTCTTCGGCACCGCCAGCGTCATCGGCCCGATCCTCGGCGGCTTCTTCGCCGGCGCCGACAAGATCCTCTGGGTCGACGGCTGGCGCTGGGTCTTCTACCTCAACGTGCCGATCGGCATCGCGGCCATGGTCGTGGTCGCCCGCGTGCTGCACCTGCCGCACCACCGCACCGACCACCGCATCGACTGGCCCGGCGCGCTCGCGCTCATCATCGGCCTCGTGCCGCTGCTGACCGTCGCCGAGCAGGGCCGCGACTGGGGCTGGGGCTCCGGCCGGGCCATCGCCTGCTACGTGGTCGGCGCGGTGGGCCTGGTCGCGTTCGTGCTCGCCGAGCGGGCGTACAAGGACGAGGCGCTGCTGCCGCTGCGGCTGTTCAGCAACCGTACGGTCGCCGTCGGCGCGTCCTCCAGCACGATCGTGGGCATGGCGATGTTCGGCGGCCTGATGACCGTCCCGCTGTACCTGCAGATCGTCAAGGGCAGCTCCCCCACGCTCGCCGGCCTGCAGATGATCCCCTTCGTGATCGGCATCATGGCCGGGTCGATCACCTCGGGCCAGCTCATCGCCCGCACCGGCCGCTACCGGATCTTCCCGATCATCGGCAGCATCCTCATGGCGGCGGCCCTCGCGCTGTTCGCGCTCATCGGCGCCGACACCCCGCTGTGGAAGACCATGCTGATCATGGTGCTGATGGGTCTCGGCCTGGGCGGCAACATGCAGCCGATGATCACGGCGGTGCAGAACGCGGTGTCGCCGCGCGAGATCGGGGTGGCCACCAGCTCGGTGACGTTCTTCCGCTCGATGGGCGGCACCCTGGGCACGGCGATCTTCCTGTCCGTGCTCTTCAACGTGCTGCCGGGCAAGCTCGCCGACGCCGGGTTCCCCACCCGCGGTGGCGGCGGCGACCTCAGTGACACCTCCTTCATCGCCAAGTTGCCGCCGGCGCTCGGGCACGCCTTCAAGGTCGGCTTCGCCGACGGCATCCACGTCGTCTACCTGATGGCGCTCGCCGTCATGCTGGTCGGCCTCGTGGTGGTCTTCTTCCTGCCGGAGATCCCGCTCTCCCAGCGCTCGGCGCAACAGCAACGCGCTGAGGACGCCGCGGCCGCCTCCGCAGCCGCCGGCCCTGCCGGAGCGCACTGACGAAAGACCGCACAGGGTACGGGCGCAGCACGCGCTCGTACCCTGTGTCGTATGCCAGTAGTGAAGATCAACGCGATCGACGTCCCCGAGGGCGCGGGCCCCGAGCTGGAGAAGCGCTTCGCCGCCCGGCAGGGCGCGGTGGAGAACGCCAAGGGCTTCCTCGGCTTCGAGCTGCTCCGGCCGGTCAAGGGTGAGACCCGCTACTTCGTCTACACCCGCTGGGAGACGGAGGAGGACTTCCAGGCCTGGTCGTCGGGCATGGGCCGAGCCGCCCACGCCGGCGAGCGCGCCCGCCCGGTCGCCTCCGGCGCCGCCCTGCTCGAGTTCGAGGTCGTCCAGCAGGTCTCGAAGTAGGGGACGCCCGTCAGCCGTCGGCGTTGCGGGCCGCCGCGGCGATCAGGCGCTCGGCGACCTCCTCGCGGGGCAGGCCGAGCCGCTGCGCGGTGTCCCGGAGCACGTCGTAGGCCTCCCGCACACCGCAGCCGCGCTGCGCGATGATCACGCCGGCGGCCCGGTCGACGGTGGTGCCCTCGCGCAGGGCCTCCCGCCGATGCACCTCGCCGACGAGCACCTCGGCCTGGTTGACCACCGCCATCGCGGTCAGCAGGGCCTCCGCGTCGACGCCGCCGGGCCGCCCGGTGAAGAAGGTGACCGAGCCGACCGCCGAGCGCGGGATGTCGAGCGGCACCGAAGCGACGCCGTGCACGCCCTCGGCGCGGGCCTGCCCGGCGAGCTCCGGCCAGCGGGCGTCCGCGGCCAGGTCGTGGACGGTGACGACGGTACGGGTCCGGGCGGCCTCGAGGGCCGGTCCGTCGCCCGTCGCGTACTGGAGGTCGTCGACGTTCAGCCCCTGCGGGCCGGAGGCGGCCAGCGTGGGCGGGCCGCCCTCGCCGATCAGGGCGACGGAGCAGCGCACCGTTGCGGGCAGGGCGGCGGCCACGAAGGCGGCCAGCCGGTCCAGGGCCTGGGGGACGTCGTCGGCGCCGAGCAGCCGTACGGAGAGCTCGTGCAGCAGCCCCGCCATCTCGACGGGATGCGGTGCCGCCGGCTCGGCGCCCCGGCCGCGGGAGGTCTTGCCCGACACCGGCCGACGGGTCTTGGCGCTTCCCCGCAGGCCCCGGCGCCGGCGGCGGCGAGGGGTGACGTCGTCGGCGCCGGCCACCGGCTCGATCGAGATGGTGGCCTCCGGGGTGCTCCGCACCTGGGTGTCGAGCCGGCGAGGATCGGACGCGTCCGTGGAGGTCGCGCGGCGACGCGCCGCGAGGCGCCGTCCGGTGCTCCGTTGCGGGGCAGACATTTGCCCGATATTGCCATGCGGATCCGTGAACACGAAAGTGGTGTCCTCTAACGGGTGCCGTCGGCGGGCGTAACCGTCTGGTCCGACGTGCGATGTTCCAGGAATGTGCTCGGCGCGGCGCCCGGAAGCTCCTCGCGCTCGTCGGACTCGGCCAGGATCGCCTCGGCCTGGCTCTGCGGGTCGGCGCTCCCGGCGCTGCGTTCCTCCGGCAGCAGGTCGGCCGCCCGGCGCTCCACGCGATCATCACTCATGTCCGCCGGGATACCCGCGATCATGAGGGCCGAAAACAAACGTCGCTCCCGGCCGGGGCCGGGAGCGACGTTAAGGTGCCGGTGTGCAGGTCGCCTCGCGGCGAAAGGCTCAACGCGGCTCCAGCCGAACGGTAGTCCGCGAAGGCAATGGGTGAGGCCCGGGGACACTGGGCACACCGACATCTGTGCTCAACGGTCGGCAGTCCGACCCCATTCCAGAAGCAATTGTGACCTGGACCACATGATTGTGCGGGCGTCCGCCGGGTAGTCCGGAGCTGTGAGCGATGACCTGCGCGTACTCGACGAATACCTCGACGAGGCCTACTCCGGGCAGGAACGCCTGAGCAGCGCCGATCTGCAGCGGGGCGCGATCGCGGCGGACCTGCCCGCGGCGGCCCTCACCCGCATCGACGCGCTGCCCGAGGGCGAGTACGCCCAGGACGAAGCCGCCGAGGCCCTGCGAACCCTGGACGCCTGAGGAGCGACATGACCCAGCAGAACGAACGCCTGCCGGCCTTCGGTGACTCCGACGGCACCCCCGACGGGGACAGCGACTTCGCCGGCGAGCACAACGACACCGCCGTGGAGCCCGCGATCATCGACGACGAGGACTCGGGTGAGACGGAGAGCCCCCGCGGCTGGTCCGGCATGGACGGCGACGGCCCGCCCTGAGGGACAGGGACAGCGAGACGGCCCCGGCTTTCGCCGGGGCCGTTCTTCGTTGCCTCAGGCCAGCGCGCGGCCGTTCAGCGCGGGCTGGGACGGCTCGGGCTCCGGGTCACCCTCGGCCGCCTCCTTCGCCAGCGAGTACGCCATCTGCAGGAAGTCCGACGCCGCCGTCGCGGTGAACACCGTGGCGGCCAGCCGGGTCAGCCGCGGCGCGAACACCAGGCCGCTGGTCAGGCCGGTGGCCACCCAGACCGCCAGGCAGAACGGGCAGCTGATCAGCTCGCCGATCGAGTGGCGGATCGGGCTGCCCTCGTCGCGGACCTCCTCGTTCAGCTCCGCGCTGCCGCCCGGCTCGGAATAGCGCGTGAAGGGCGCCCGCAGCGGGCTGGTGACCGAGTCCTTGGCGATCAGCCGGCTGAGCTTGTGGGTGGCGATCGAGATGAGCACCACGTCGGCCACGGCCGGGCGCTCCGGCACCGTGCGCCCCGTCGCCTTTGCGACGACGGCAAGGCTGCCGGCGAGCACGCCGAAGGCGCCCATGGTCGCCGCGTACCCCTCGAGGGGGCGGTGTTCGTGGGGGGCGTACTGGCGCCGCAGGCGGGCGAACCGGCCGCGTACCGAGGAGGTCATGCGTACGGGTTCCTCTCAGAAGTCCTGGGTGAGCCGGTGCGGGTCGACCTCGCGGCCGGGGTGCCGGGCGAGGTACTCGGTCTCCAGCTCCGCCGTGCGGCGCAGGTGGTTGGCGAGCGCCGCGTCGGGTCCGTGCCGCAGCGTCTGCAGCCGGGTCCGGTGCAGGCTGCCGAGCTCACGGATCAGGTCCTCGTCGGCGAGCCCGGCCGGGTCGATGCCCTGCTCGGTGCCGACGCGGTCGTCGACCTCGTGGTCGCTCATGATCTCTCCCCTCTCGGTGCTTCCCGCAACGGTTGCCCGTGCCGCCTGGTGTCAAACCCCAGCCGGATACGCTCGACCCATGAGAGCGCTGTTGAGGCCGGCGTGGCTGGTGCGCCACGTCGTCGCGCTCGTGCTCGTGGCCGGCTTCCTCGGCCTGGGCTGGTGGCAGTTCAGCCGCGCCACCGGCGGCAACACGCTGAGCTGGGGCTACACCTTCGAGTGGCCGGTCTTCGCGCTCTTCGTGGTCTTCCTGTGGGTGCGTGAGGTCCAGCAGGAGCTCCGGGCCGGCCGGCCGGCTCCCGAGGAGCCCGGCGACTCCCCCGCGGTGGCGCCCGACCCGGCTGCGCCCGTGACGGTACGCCGGCCGGTGCGCGTACGCGTGTCCTCGCAGCGGGTGACCGCCGACGACCCGGAGCTGGACGCCTACAACGACTATCTCGCCTGGCTCAACGCCCACCCCGGGGCCCGGCCCGGCGACTACCCCGGACGCAAGAGCAGCACCAAGTAGAAGGACGTGGACCGTGCAGGGAGCCCTCACCCGCTACCGGATCATCGCCTGGATCGTCGGCGTGATCCTCATCGTGCTCGTGCTGGTGGGCATGCCGCTGAAGTACGCCGGTGACAACGACACCGTGGTCGCGGCGGTGGGACCCGTGCACGGTTTCCTCTACATGATCTACCTCGCGGCCACCTTCGACCTCAGCCGCCGGGCCGGCTGGCCGCTGGGCCGGATGCTGCTGGTGATGCTGGCCGGCACCATCCCGTTCTTCTCGTTCTGGGCGGAGCGGGTGGTTTCTCGCAAGTGGGCCGTTCAGTCGATGGACACCCCGCCCGCGATGGCGCGGAAATAGTAAGGGTGACGCAGCGAACGCAGGAAAGTGCGTTCCGTTATCGGGATCATTCCCCATTTACGGGGTAATTGGCGCACGTCACTCTTCGGGCTCTTGAATTAATCGCGATCGCCGATAAGTTGGTGCGGTTGGTCCGGTCCGCAGCCATCACCCTCACGGTGGCGCCGGCCAACGCCGCCGAATCCCTCGACGGCGGACACGGTGTCCCCATCCCCCGGGGCCGCCCTGCCCGTCTCGGCGAGCCGGGGAACCACCGAAGTCAGCACCTGGGGTGAATCCGCGCGAGCGGTAGGGCCTTCTTCCCGCCCGAATCCGTCAGCTAACCCGGTAGGCGGCCCAGCGGAAGAAAGGCCACGTTCCGTTGCCACACGCCCGCACGAGGCTACGCACCATGGTGGTCGCCGCCCTGGCGATCGTGATCACCGGCACCGTCGCGCCGGCCGCGCACGCGGCGCCGTCGACCGGTGACATCAACAAGAAGATCGAGAAGGCGTCGAACGAGCTCGAGGACGTCGTCGAGTCGTACAACAAGATGAAGATCAGCCTGAAGAAGACGCAGGACGACGAGAAGAAGCTCGCCGCGTCTATCGGGCCCGCCAAGGAAGCCCTGAAGGTCGCCGGCGCGCAGATGAACGTCATCGCCTCATCGGCGTACAAGACCGGCAAGGTCGGCACGATGAACGTCGTGCTGGAGGGCAGCAGCAACCTGATGGACCGCATGTCCATCCTCGAGCAGCTGTCCCGCAGCCGGCAGCGTGACATCGACAACTACACGGCCACGACGCAGAACTACGACCAGCGGCAGGCCGCGCTGAAGGCGACGCAGGACAAGCAGGCCGCCGAGGTCAAGGAGCTCGCCGCCCGCAAGAAGAAGATCGAGGGCCAGCTCAAGGACCTGTACGCCATGCGCAAGGCGGCGTTCGGCAGGGCGACCCAGACCGGCTCCCGCTACACCGGCGCCGTCCCCTCGGTGTCCGGCGACGCCGGCGTCGTGGTCCGGTTCGCGTTCGACCAGGTCGGCAAGATGTACGAGTACGGCGCCGACGGTCTGGCCACGTACGACTGCTCGGGCCTGACCTCCCGCGCCTGGAGCCAGGCGGGCAAGTCGTTGCCGCACAACGCCGCGGCACAGTACAGCGCCACCCGGCGGATCAGCCGCTCCCAGCTCCAGCCCGGCGACCTCGTGTTCTACCGCAGCCTCGGGCACGTCGCCCTGTACGTCGGCGGCGGGAAGATCATCGACGCCTCCCGCGCGGGCGAGCCGGTGAAACACCGAACCATCGACATCATGACCCCGTACGGCTACGGCCGCGTGACCTGATCGCGCCGTCCCCACACGTCAGAAGGCCGGTGTCCCGCGAGGGGCACCGGCCTTCGGCGTTACGGGGGATGGAGAGCTACGCGGCCTGGAGGCCTTCGGCGCGGGCCAGCTCACGCAGCCGGCCCAGGGCCTGGATCTCGAGCTGGCGGATGCGCTCGCGGGAGAGCGAGAACCGCGACGCCACCTCGGTCAGCGAGTGCTCGCGACCGTCCTCGAGGCCGTACCGGGCGCGCATGATGCCGGCGGAACGGTCGTCGAGGTGGTTGAGCAGGCCCTCGATGCGCTGGCGCTCCAGGGCGGTCAGCACGATCTCCTCGGGCGACGGGGCGTCGCTGTCGGCGACCAGGTCACCGAGGTTGGTGTCGCCGTCGTCGCCGACCGGGGTGTCCAGCGACACGGTGTCCTGGGCCCAGCGGGTCAGCTCGCTGACGCGCTCCACCGTCACACCCAGCGCCGCGGCGATCTGCTCGGGCTCCGGGTCGGCGCCGAGCTCGCGGACGAGCTGGCGGGTGACGTTGCGCATCCGGTTGACGTCCTCGACGAGGTGCACGGGCAGGCGCACGGTGCGCTCCTGCTGCGCGATCGCCCGGCTGATCGCCTGGCGGATCCACCACGTCGCGTACGTCGAGAACTTGTAGCCGCGCTCGTAGTCGAACTTCTCGACGGCGCGGACCAGGCCGGTGTTGCCCTCCTGGATCAGGTCGAGCATCGGCATGCCCGACCGCACGTACCGGCGTGCGATCGAGACGACCAGGCGGAGGTTCGCGCGGATGAACAGGTCCTTGGCCCGCTCGCCCTCGACGACCAGCCGCTCCAGCTCCTCCCGGCTCACGCCGCGACGGACGTCACCGCTCTCGAGCAGGTGCTCGGCATAGAGGCCGGCCTCGATTGCCTTGGAGAGGTCGACCTCCCTGGCGGCGTCCAGAAGCGGCGTGCGGGAGATCTCGTGCAGGTAGACGCCGACGAGGTCGCGCTCCTCGGCGACTTCGTCCGTCCGCATCACGGTGTTCTTCTCCACGTTGCCCACGGTCCCCTCATTGCCTTCACTAACCCTGTTACGGGCAATTCCTGCGTCCATCAGCCCTCCCCGTAACGTCCGCAGTTCGTGCATTGCGGTGCTGACACCTACACAACAAGTGGCGCCCTGCACTGATTCCGGCTGGTGGGTCGAAAGTGTCACGAATGCCTGAGCGTCACCTGAGAGCCGCGTGCATACTTACTGAAGAGGGCTCTCTGTGGAGGCATTCGGAGCCGTACCCGGCGTCGGATGCGTGCACTGACGCATACCCCTCGCCCGATACATGACACCATCAGCCCCTCATCCGTCACAGCGACGGGCGTCACGGATTGCCTTGCGACGCTCGTCACTACCCAGTACGGCTCGGTAGCCAATTGGGTTCACGTCCAGCATCGACAGGTTGCCGCCAAGCTTGAACCAAACGCCACGGCGAAGATCCCGGCGCCGGTAGGACGCGGGACCATCTGCCACCATGCGGCACATCGCGCCGCAGATCACTAGCCCGTCCGGGTGACCCCCGCTCGGGCGACCACCGGCTTCCCTAGGCCTTACCGCCCCGGCGCCGGACCACACAGACAGTGACGCAAAACACAGCGATACCGTGGCCGCATGGCGGATCGCAGTGCGGTGGTGACGGGCGGGACAGGCGGGCTCGGTGGTGCGGTGATCGAGCGGCTCCGGGACGAGGGATGGCGGGTGGTCGCCCCCGTACGGGCGCAGGGGACGGCGCGGCTCCCCCAGGGCGTGACGAGCGTGGCAGCCGACCTGACCGTGCCGGAGGACGTGGCGGCCGCCGTGACGCTCGCCACGGCCGAGCCCGGAGCGCCCCTCAAGGCAGTGATCAACCTCGTCGGCGGCTTCGCGATAGGCGGGCGGGTGCACGAGACGCCGGTGGACGACTTCGAGGCGATCCTGCGGCTGAACCTGCGGCCGACGTACCTGGTGACCGCGGCGGCCCTGCCCCACCTGGTCGCGGCGGGCGGGGGTTCCGTGGTGTGCGTCTCGTCCCGCACAGCGGTGGCGCCGTTCTCCGGGGCGGCCGGCTACGCCACGGCGAAGGCGGCGGTGCTCGCCTTCGCCAACGCCGTCGCGGTGGAGTACCGCAAGGACAACGTGCGGGCCAACACGGTGCTGCCCAGCGTCATCGACACGCCGCTGAACCGCCGGGACCAGCCGGACGCCGACCACACGCGGTGGGTCACCCCGGCGGAGCTCGCCGGCGTCATCGCGTTCCTGGCCGGGGACGCCTCCGCGCCCACGAGCGGCGCGAGCATCCCCGTCTACGGCAGGGCTTAGAAGACCTCCGCCAGCTGCAGCGTCACCGCCGTCGCGGCGGCCGCCAGAGTGGCGGCCACGAGGATCAGAGCACGGGCGTGCGACACCAGCGCGGCGGGCCGGGGCCGCGTCGGGATCGCCGCCACCGCGACAGGCGCCGGCGCGGGATCGAGGTGCGCCAGCAGGGCGGCCTGGACCTGCTCCGGAGTGCCGTTCGCGTCGATCACGACGAAGCCGGCGTACTCGGGCACGGCCCGGTAGGCCGCCGCGGCCGCCCGCAGGTAGTCCATCTCCTCGTGGTCGTAGCCGCGGCGCTCGATCCGGTCGTAGGCCACTGTTGGGTCGACCGCCAGCAGGAAGGTGAGGTCCGGCTTCGGGAAGATCCGGTACGCCAGCCGTGCCCGCCGCTCGGCCCGGTTCAGCCGCTCGGGCCGGGGGTTCTTCGCGTGGGCGCGGATGCTCGCGTACTGGCAGACGGCGTAGCGGTCCATCACGGCGATCTCACCGGTCAGCCGGCGCCGCAGCAGGGTCCGCAGGATGGCCAGCCAGCGCAGGACGGACTCGACGAGAAGCATCGTGCGCCGGCCGAGCAGGTGTTCGCCGTCACGCCGGCCCAGCGCGGTGGCGAGGCGGCCGAACCACCGGCGCCCGCCGGCGTTGCGGCGGTACGTCGCCGGCAGGCCGCGGTCCGCCAGCGCGGTCGCCAGCAGGTGCGCCTGGGTCGTCTTGCCGGAGCCGTCGATGCCGACGAGGGCGATGGTGCGGGGCCGGGGAACCATACCCACCGACGGTAGCCGGTGCTGTCACCGACGGTTCGCCACGTGGAGGCCGCTCTGGGCGTACAAAATGGGTCTTAGCAGTGGAATTTGACCTTGGGACCGGGTCTGCTCGCGTTACAAGGGTGGCCTTGAGGGGTAGTCGTTCCGACTGGAAACGGACACCGCATCGACACAGGGAGACGCCATGCCGCACCGGGTGGACGAGGGCCTGGTCAACACGCTCAAACGGGTGGCCTCGGTGCTCAAACAGGCCGAGGTCCCGTTCGCCCTCGGCGGCAGCTTCGCCGTGTACGCCCACGGCGGGCACTCCAGCGACCACGACGTCGACTTCCTGATCCGCGAGCAGGACAAGGAACGGGCGCTGGCCGAGCTCTCCGCGGTGGGCTTCGAGGTGGAGCAGCCGCCGGAGGACTGGCTGGTCAAGGTGTTCGACGAGGGCCGCATGGTGGACCTCATCTATCGACCGGTGGAGTCACCGGTGACCGACGCCACCCTGCGCGACACCGTGATGCGCCCGGTCGAGGCGATCCACATGCCCGTGCTGTCGGCGACCCAGCTGATGGTGCACAAGCTGCTGAGCTACACCCAGCACTACTGCGACTTCGCCACCGGCCTGCCCGTGGCCCGGTCGCTGCGCGAGCAGATCGACTGGGACCGGGTACGCGAGGAGACGGCGAAGTCGCCGTACGCCGAGGCGTTCCTCGTGCTGCTGGACCGCCTCGAGGTGGTACCGGAGCAGGGCGCACAGCTGACCGTGGGGGGATGAGATGACACCACAACTCGACGAGTACGTGGAGGCGGAGATCCAGCGTCTCCTGACCGAGAACGGCGCGGTCGCCGAGCAGGGGATCACCCTGCAGCGCCGGGAGCACCTGCTGGTGCTCGGCGGCGAGGTGGAGAGCGCGCAGCGCCGGGACGAGATCTGCCGGCAGATCACGACGAAGTTCCCGGACGTGGAGATCGCCTGTGACATCGGCATCGTGCGCGCCGCGGCGCCCAGCGAGGTGGAGGAGATTTCATGATCCGGATCGCCGCCGTGGGCGACGTCCACGTGGACAAGGACGTGCTGGGCCGCTACCGCCCCGCGCTGGAACGCCTGCCGGACGTCGCCGACGTCCTGCTGGTCGCGGGCGACCTCACCCGGCACGGCACGGTCGAGGAGGCCACGTGCATGGCGACCGAGTTCGGTGGGCTCGGCGTGCCGGTGGTGGTCGTGCTCGGCAACCACGATCACCAGAGCGACCAGCAGGACGAAGTGGCCAAGGTGCTGACCGACTCCGGGATGACGGTGCTCGAGGGCGACGGCACGGTGCTGGAGCTCCACGGCCACCGGCTCGGGATCGCGGGCGCCAAGGGCTTCGGCGGCGGGTTCGCCGGGGCGTGCGCCAGCTCGTTCGGTGAGCGGGAGATGAAGAACTTCGTCGGCACCACCGAGGCGATCGCGGAGCGGCTGGGTGCGGCCCTGCGCGGGCTCGAGTGCGATGCGCTGGTGGCGCTCACGCACTATGCACCGGTGCCCGAGACGCTGGTGGGCGAGCCGCTGGAGATCTATCCGTTCCTGGGGTCGTACCTGCTGGGGCAGGCCATCGACTCGGCGCCGACCGCGCTGGCGCTGCACGGGCACGCACACCACGGTTCCGAGCGGGGGCGGACGCCGGGCGGCGTACCGGTTCGCAATGTGGCGCACCCCGTCATTAAGCAGGCCTACAACGTCTATCAGCTCTTGTCGGACAAAGTGGACGCTGAGCTGGTGTCAGCCTGAGTCTTCCCTTCGAAGCCCCGTCCTAGCACAGGACGGGGCTTCGTCGTGTGTGTATCAGGTTTTCGATTTCGCGCGGTCGGGTATCAGCTGACCATGGAACTTTTGCTCTGGATCCTCGCAGTCGTACTCGTGGTCGCCGGCATCCTCGCGCTGTTCCGGCGGCAGATCCTCTGGGGCGTCGTGCTCATCGTCGTGGGCCTGCTCGTCGGCCCGGGCGGCGTGAGCATCTTCAGTTAACGCCCTGTCCCCCCGGCAGTTTCCTGACCGGTCCCTCCGACCGCACCGGGGCTGCCGTATGGCTACCTCTCGCAGGCAGCCATACGGTGGCCCCGGTTCACTATGTAGTGACACGCACACGAAGTGCGATGTCGTAGATCGGACTCATGGCTCAATCCTTGCGAAACGATCCCCCCGACGTTTGCGAGGAGTCCCGGCTGTGGCCGAGGTCCATCACTTCACCTACGGTGCCTTCAACCCGATCGCCGCCTACCTGGTGGCTCTTCTGGGTTCCTTCGTCGGCCTGCTCTCCACCGGCCGTGCCCGATCGGCGCGTACCCGGAGCAGACGCACGCGTTGGCTGATCATCGCTGCATTCTCCATCGGCGGCGCCGCCATCTGGCTCATGCACTTCACCGCCATGCTCGGCTTCGACGTGCCGGAGAGCCCGGTCCGCTACAGCCCCGCCCTCACCATGGTCAGCCTCGGCCTCGCCGTGGTCGCCGTCGGCTTCGGACTGATGGTGGTCGGACACGGCCGGCGCAGCCTCCCCCGGGTCGTCACCGCAGGCGTGCTCACCGGCGCCGGCGTCATGGGCATGCACTACACCGGCATGGCGGGCATGCACGTCTACGGCACCATCCACTACAACCTCGCGCTGGTCGTCGCGTCCGGCATCATCGCCGTCGTCGCGTCGACCACGGCGCTGTGGTTCACCGTCACCGTCCACGGCTGGCTGCCGATGCTCGGCGCCGCCGCGATCATGGCGCTCGCCGTCTGCGGGATGCACTACACCGGGATGGCGGGAATGTCCGTGGAGCTCAGCCACGACCTGGCCGGCGGCGCCACCGGCATCCGGCCGCTGCTCATGATCGTGCCGATCACCCTGGTCAGCGCCGCCACCATCCTCGGGGTCGCGCTCAGCGGCCTGCAGGCCATGACCGAGGAGGAGTTCACCGACGGCGCCGGCATCCGCCGCCGCGGCGTGCACGCCGAGAACCCGCACCCCTGGTCGCTGAAGCAGGCGTCGATGTCCGCGATGCGGCGCAAGCCCGGCAGCCGCCCGTCGCCGCGCCCGGTGCCGCCCCGCCCGGTGGTCACGGATGAGCCGCTGATCGACGTTCCTTCCTGATCGCGGCCCCGCGCGCGGACCTCGTCGGGTATACCTGTTCGGCATGGCGCCAAGGATGCTGCTGTCGATGCCGCTGCACGCGATCACCGAGGTGTACGGCGAGTCGGGCCTGCGGGAGAGGTTCCTGCTGGAGATCGAGGACCTGCCGGCCGGCGACCGGCGGCAGCTCGAGGACGCACTGGCTCTCGCGTCCCGGCTGCACGCCGACGACCGGCGGGTCCGCGAGCCCTACCTGAACCACCTGCTGCGGGTCGCGATCCGGATCATGCGTTACTACGGCATCCGGGACGTGGACGTGCTGACGGCGGCGCTGCTGCACGACGCGGTCGAGGACCACCCCGCCGAGCTGGCCGGGCTGCCCGAGGGCCTGGGCCACCAGAAGCTGACCGAGGCGGCGATCGCCGAGCTGGCCCGGCGCTACAACCCGCGGGTGGCCGGGCTGGTCCGCTCGGTCACCAACCCGGAGTACGACCCGGAACGCGACAAGCACGAGCAGTACCGCACGCACGTGGCCGCCAGCCTCGAACAGGATCCGTGGGCCCGGATCATCAAGGTGAGCGACTTCACCGACAACGGCGTCGGGATCATTCACACCACGTACGACAAGGCGCGCAGCTCGGCGATCAAGTACCGTCCACTGGTGCCGAAGCTGCGGGAGCTGGTCGGACGGCCGGACACCCCGCTGTCGGTGGCGGCCAAGGACCACATCCTCGATCAGCTCGACCTCGCCGAGGAACGGTTCGCCGCCATCCTGGACGGTTAGCCTGGGGAGTATGCCCTCCCCCACTGAATGGTGGCGCAGCGCCGTCATCTACCAGATCTATCCGCGGTCGTTCGCCGACGGCAACGGCGACGGCATGGGCGACCTGCCCGGCATCACCGCGCGGCTGCGTGACCTGCGCGACCTCGGCGTGGATGCGGTGTGGCTGTCGCCGTTCTACCCGTCGCCGCAGCACGACGCCGGCTACGACGTGGCCGACTACCGCTCGGTCGACTCGCGCTTCGGCGACCTCGGCGACGCCGACAAGATGATCGCCGAGGCCAAGGCGCTGGGCCTGCGGGTCATCGTCGACCTGGTGCCCAACCACACCTCCAGCGAGCACCCCTGGTTCCGCGCCGCGCTCGCCGCCGGCCCGGGCAGCCCCGAACGGGAGCGCTACATCTTCCGCGACGGCCGCGGCCCGGACGGCAGCGAGCCGCCGAACGACTGGTGCAGCGTCTTCGGCGGTCCGGCCTGGGAACGGGTCCCCGACGGCCAGTGGTACCTGCACCTGTTCGACGTCACCCAGCCGGACCTGAACTGGGGCGACGACGGGGTGCGCGCCGAGTTCGACGCGATCCTGCGCTTCTGGCTCGACCGGGGCGTCGACGGCTTCCGGGTGGACGTCGCGCACGGCCTCATCAAGGACGCCGAGCTCGCCGACTACGAGTACGCGGGCGAGGTCCTCGGCGGCCTGGCCCCGGAGGGCGCCCCGCCCCCGCCGATGTGGGACCAGGACGGGGTGCACGAGATCTACCGGCACTGGCGGGCGGTGCTGAACACGTACGACGGCGACCGGATCCTCGTCGCCGAGGCTTGGGTGCAGCCCGCGGAACGCCTCGCGCACTACGTCCGGCCGGACGAGATGCACCAGGCGTTCAACTTCCAGTACCTCGACACGCCCTGGAGCGCCGACCCGCTGCGCGACGTCATCGACACCACGACCACCGCCAACGCCGCCGTCGGCGCCCCGACCACGTGGGTGCTCTCCAACCACGACGTGGTGCGGCACGCTACCCGGCTCGGCTACCCGGTCGGCGAGCCGCGGCGGCACGGCATCGGGGTGGACGACCCGCAGCCGGACGCGCCGCTGGGGCTGCGCCGGGCGCGGGCGGCCTCGCTGCAGATGCTGGCGCTGCCCGGGTCGGCGTACCTCTACCAGGGCGAGGAGCTGGGGCTGCCCGAGCACACCGCGATCCCCGACGAGCTGCGGCAGGACCCGGCGTGGGAACGCTCCGGGCACAGCGAGCGCGGGCGCGACGGCTGCCGGGTGCCGATCCCGTGGGAGGCGGACGCCCCCTCGTACGGCTTCGGCCCGGCCGACGCGAGCTGGCTGCCGCAGCCCGCCTCCTGGGCCGAGTACGCCCTCGACCGCCAGCGCGACGTGCCGGGCTCCACCTACGAGCTGTACCGGTCGGCGCTGCGCCTGCGGGCCGAGCACGGCCTGGGCACGGGCACGCTGAGCTGGCTCGACACGCCCGCCGACGTGCTGGCGTTCCGCAACGGCGACGTCCTGGTGCTGACCAACTTCGGGGACGCCCCGGCGGAGCTGCCGCTGGGCGCGCGGGTGCTGCTGGTCAGCGAGCCGCTCGACGAGGACGGCCGGGTTCCGCAGGACGTGACGGTCTGGGCTCGCGCGTAGCCGTCCCATCCGCATAGGTGGCCAGGGCCGCATGGGTGTCGTCCATGTCCCTGGCCACCGTCCGGCTCGCCAGCCAGTACATGATCCCGGTCGGGACGAAGAAGAACTGGAACGCCGCCAGGCCGACGGCGTAGTTCAACGGCGGCGGGAAGGCGCCGGCCAGCGCGCGGAAGGCGACACCGACCAGCGCGTTGCCGCCGGCGCGTCCCACCCCGTTGACCAGGTTGCCGAGGCTGTAGACGGTGCCGCGGTGCTCGGGCGGGTTGACGTCGGCGATCAGCGCGTACCAGTTCGGTGAGTTCGCCGAGGTCAGCGCCAGGGCGAAGACGGCGGTGAGGAGGCTGAGGCCGACCGACGGCTCGGTCCACACGTCGGCGAGGACCGTCTTGATGATCGCGCCGGTGCTGCCGCCGTCCGGCACGTCGATGCGGAACGGCACGAAGTAGAGGACCACGTAGAACGGCACGGCGGCGAGGATGCCGACCGCCGCGACCAGGGCGCGGCCCCGGGGCGTCCGCCGCTGCAACCGGTCGCCGGCCAGGCCGCCGAGGATGGAGAAGGCCCCGCCGAGCTGGAACAGCGTGGCGAAGACGCTGCCGACGACGATGGCGGTCGGCGTGGAGTAGCCCTGGTCCTCGGCCCGGGCGCGGAACAGCACCGGCAGCCAGACCAGCGAGCCGAACGCCACCTGCGCGGAGAAGCCCTGCAGGATCAGCCAGACATTGGTACGCCGCCCGAGGATCTTCGGCAGGTCGTCGCGGTGGATGCGCTCGTCGTACTCGACGCCCTGCAGCTCGGGCTGGCTGTCCCCGCGCGGCACGTCGTAGGTGAAGAAGTACGCGATCGTGGCGACCAGCCCGGCGGCCGCCGCGACGAGGAACGGCCGGCGCCAGTCGTCCGCGCCGAGCACGCCGCCCACCAGCGTCCCGCCGATCGTGCCGACGCCCTGCGACAGGCCCCAGAAGCTCATCACGAGCCCCCGCCGCCGCGGCGAGATCAGGTCGCTGACCACGGCGAAGCTGACACTGGCCACGCCGCCCAGGCCGATCGAGGCGAACACCTGGGAGCACAGGAACGACGGGTAGCTGCCGGCCAGCCCGGACCACACCGTGCCGAGCACCCAGATCGCGGTGCCGGCGATCAGGACGGGCTTGCGGTCGGTGCGGTCGCCCGCGTACGCCCAGCCGACCGCCGCCACCGCGCTGAGCAGGAACATGATCGTGGTGGCCAGCGCGATGTGCGCCTCGCCGACGCCGAAGTCCGCGCCGATGCTGCCGTAGAGGGGCGGCACCAGCCCGATCGCCACGTTGTCGAGCGACGCCAGGATGACGAAGACCACGACGCTGTACGCGCGATGCGCCGGGCCACCCTTCACGCGGTGAAGGTTAGCGGGCGACGCGGTCGACGACCCTGTCACGGGCGGCCGCGTACTGCTCCCGGATCAGGGGGACGCTGCGGTCCTCGTACACCTCGGGGGTCTCGGCGGACCAGGTCGGCGGGGCGTCGCCGCCCGTGATCACCCACGCGGCCTGCCGGGCGGCGCCGTCCGCGACGTACTCGCCCGGGGGCGGGACAAGGACCGGCAGCCCGAACAGTGCGGGGGCGATGCGGCGTACGGCCTCGCTGCGAGCACCCCCGCCCACCAGCACGATCCGGTTGGCGGTGGCGCCGTGGGTCACGAGCGCGTCGAGCCCGTCGGCCAGCGCGCACAGCATGCCCTCGACCGCCGCGCGAGCCAGATGGGCGGGATCGGACGTCCGCAGCGTCAGGCCGTGGATCGCTCCGGTCGCGTCCGGCCGGTTCGGCGTTCGCTCCCCTTCCAGGTACGGGATCAGCACCAGTCCGTCCGCCCCCGCCGGCGCGGACAGCGCGAGCCGCGACAGCTCGCCGTGGTCCACCCCGAGCAGCCGGGTGGCCGCGTCGAGGACCCGTGCGGCGTTGAGTGTCACCACGATCGGCAGGAACCGGCCCGTGGTGTCGGCGAACCCGGCCACCGTCCCGCTCGGGTCGTCCGGGGCGACGTCCGAGGAGACGAAGACCGTGCCCGACGTACCGATGGAGACCACGACGTCTCCCGGCAGCGCGCCGGCGCCGAGTCCCGCGGCGGCGTTGTCCCCGGCGCCCGGCCCGAGCGGCGCGCCGTTCGGCAGGTGACCGGCGATGCCGGTGGGACCGAGCACCTCCGGGACGTGGATACGCCGGCCGAACCCGAGCTCGAGCAGGTCCGGCCGGTACTCGTTCGTCGCCGCCGACCAGTAGAGGGTGCCGCTGGCGTCGCTGCGGTCGGTGCGCAGCGTGTCGAGACCGCGGGCGCCGGAGAGCTTCCAGGTGAGCCAGTCGTGCGGCAGGCACACCGCGGCCACCCGGGCGGCCGCTTCCGGCTCGTGGCGGGCCAGCCAGCGCAGCTTGGTGAGGGTGAAGCTGGCGACCGGGACGATCCCGACGGCGTCGGCCCAGGCGCGACGGCCGGCCTCCCCGCCGCCGAGATCCTCGATGAGCTCGGTGGCGGCCGCGGCGCTGCGGGTGTCGTTCCACAGCAGCGCCGGGCGCACCACGTCGCCGTTCTCGTCGAGCACGACCATGCCGTGCTGCTGGCCGGCCACCGACGCGGCGGCGACGTCGTCGAGCCCACCCGCCTCGTCGATGGCCTGCTGCAGCGCGGCCCACCAGGCGTCCGGATGCACCTCCGTGCCGTCGGGGTGGCTCGCCCGGCCCTGCCGGACCAGCTTGCCGGTCTCCGCGTCGCGGATGACCACCTTGCAGGACTGGGTGGAGCTGTCGATCCCGGCGACCAGAGTCATGGCGCTCCTCAGGCTTTGAGAAGGTGGTCGATGGCGAGCTGGTGCAGCTTCACGAAACCGTAACCCTGCGCGCCGGCCGCATCGACGTCGAACTCCTCGAAGGCGCTCTTGTCATTCAGCAGATCCTGATAGGTCTCCCCGTCGTTCAGGGTCGGCTGTGACAGCTCGAGCACCTTGGACTCGGCGAGGGCCGCCTGCACCTCGGGGTCGGCGCGGAAGGCCGCGGCGCGCTCCTTGAGCATCAGGTACATCCGCATGTTGGCCTTGGCCGACTCCCACACGCCGGTGTAGTCCTCGGTGCGCGAGGGCTTGTAGTCGAAGTGCCGGGGGCCGTCGTAGCGCGGGCCACCGCCGGGTGCGCCGTTCTCCAGCAGGTCGACCAGGGCGAACGCGTTGAGCAGGTCGCCGTGGCCGAACACGAGGTCCTGGTCGAACTTGGGGCCGTGCTGGCCGTTGAGGTCGATGTGGAACAGCTTGCCGTGCCACAGCGCCTGGGCGATGCCCTGGGCGAAGTTGAGGTTCGACATCTGCTCGTGGCCGACCTCGGGGTTGATGCCGAACAGCTCGGGCCGCTCCAGCTCCTGGACGAACGCGATGGCGTGCCCGGCCGTGGGCAGCAGGATGTCGCCGCGGGGCTCGTTGGGCTTGGGCTCGATGGCGAAGCGCAGGCCGTAGCCCTTGTCCTCGGAGTACTGCGCGAGGAGGTCGAGGCCCTCGCGGTAGCGGTCGAGCGCCGCGTTGACGTCCTTGGCGACGTCGTACTCGGCGCCTTCCCGGCCGCCCCAGAGCACCAGCGTCTTCGCCCCGAGCTCGGCGGCGAGGTCCATGTTGCGCAGCACCTTGCGCAGGGCGTAGCGGCGGACGTTGCGGTCGTTGCTGGTGAAGCCGCCGTCCTTGAAGACGGGGTGGGTGAACAGGTTGGTGGTCACCATCGGCACCACCATGCCGGTCTCCTCGAGCGCCTTCTTGAAGCTCGCGATGATCCCGTCGCGGGTGTGCGCGTCGGAGCCGAACGGCACCAGGTCGTCGTCGTGGAAGGTGATGCCGTACGCCCCCAGCTCGGCGAGCTTGTGCACCGCCTCCACGGGGTCCAGCGGGCCCCGGGTCTCGTCGCCGAACGGGTCGCGGGCCTGCCACCCCACGGTCCAGAGGCCGAAGGAGAACTTGTCGTCGCGGGTGGGCTGGACGGACACGGTGACCTCCACGAGAGGGATTTGTTTATTGGTTGAATTATTTGGCGGCCGTGTGGCATTGTCAAGGGCGTGCCGGCCCGCCTGATGACTGCAAGCAGTGTTCCCGTCCGGCAGTCGAGCGTGCGGGCCCATAATCTCGCGCTGGTGCTGCAAACTGTGGCGAACAGCGCAGATCCGATATCTCGGGCAGCGGTGGCCGCCGCCAGCGGACTGACCCGGGCAACCGTCTCGGCGCTCGTCGACGACCTGATCGCGGGCTCCCTGCTGACGGAGGTGGAACCCGCACCCCGCACCGGCGCCGGACGCCCCGCGGCGGGCCTGCGGCTCGCGCCCGACGGCCCGGCCGGGGTGGGGCTCGAGATCAACGTCGACTACCGGGCCGCCTGCGTGGCCGACCTCACCGGCCGCGTCCGGCACCGCCTCGTCGAGCCCGGCGACCAGCGCCCGGATGATGCCGCCACCGCGCTGGCGGGCATCTCCCGCCTCGCCCTGCAGGCACGCCGGCTGGCCGAGGCCGACGGGCTGACCGTGGCCGGCGTGGCGCTCGCCGTCCCCGGCCTCGTCGCCGGCGACGGTATGGTCCGCGTCGCCCCCAACCTCGGCTGGCACGACGTCACGGTGGGCGACCTGGCCGACGGCCTGCCGGTCACCGTCGACAACGAGGCGAACCTCGCCGCGCTCAGCGAGCTCGCGGCCGGCGGCCTGCCGCCCAGCTTCGTCTACATCTCCGGCGAGATCGGCATCGGCGCCGGCATCGTCCTCGACGGCGCGCTGTTCCGGGGCGCACGCGGCTGGAGCGGCGAGATCGGGCACCTCGCCGTCGACCCCGACGGACCGCCCTGCCGCTGCGGCGCCCGCGGCTGCCTCGAGCAGTACGCGGGCCAGGAGGCGATGCTGCGCGCGGCCGGGGTCGCCACGGTGGCCGAGCTCACCGGCGCGGACCTCACCACCGCCGGCCGCGCACTCGGCACCGCCATCGCCGCCGTCGTGAACCTGCTCGACATCGGCACGGTCGTGCTCGGCGGCATCTACGCACCGCTGCTGCCCCTGCTGCGCCCGGCGATCGGCGCGGAGGTGGACCGCCGGGTCCTCACCGCGGAATGGTCACCCGTCGAGCTGCGCGCCGCCCGGCTGGGCCCGGACGCGGCGATGCGCGGCGCGGCCGGCGCGGTGATCCGATCGGTCCTCGAGGACCCCGCCGGCTGGCTCGGTCGCGCTTGACCGCCGCCGCCTCAGGCGGTGCGGGCCTCGGAGTCCCCCTCGGCGGACGCGGACGCGCTGAACTCGGTGAGACCGCGGATGAGGGCCGCCCGGCCCGCCGGGCTCATCCGGCCCAGCACCTCGGCGAGGATCTCCCGGCGGGTGCGCCGCAGGTCGTCCAGCAGCTGCCGGGACGACGGCGTCAGGTAGAGCGCGATCTCCCGCCGGTCGGCCCGGCCCGGCACGCGTTCCACCATTCCGGACGCCACGAGGCGGTCGCAGAGCCGGCTGGCCGACGACAGGATCATCTTCAGCTGGCCCGCGAGCCCGCGCAGGTTGATGCCCTCGGTGCGCTCGACCACGAGGAGGGCGTTGAGCTGGGGCCAGGAGAGGCGGGGCGTGGCCCGCTCGCGAGCGGCGTCCCAGGCGGCCAGCAAGGCAGGCGCGGCGTCGTCGACCGCCGCGGCATGGAGTGGCCCATCCGGCCCATGGTGTTCGGCCATGGTGCAGCCGAGACTACCCGTACGGTGCACGGTGTGAAGGGGGTGCGAGCGTGTCCGATCGCCTGACCGCCGTACGACGCGCGCTGGCGGACGCCACCGCCGACCGGGTGGTGGAATGCCTCGCCGAGGTCGTCGGCAAGGAGTACGCGGTCAGCGACCTCGATCTCCTCCTGGTCGACTACCGGCTCGCCGCCCTCATCCCGCTGCTGGACGGCGCCGCGGTGACCCGGCCGGGCGACCCCGCGTGGCGGTGCTTCGACCACCAGGCCGAGGTCGCCGCGGGCCACGTCGCGTACCTGCCGGTCAGCGCGCGCGGCGAGCGGATCGGGGTGCTGCGCTACTCCCCCGCCGCCACCACGGCCGAGGACCGCGCGGAGCTCGCGGAGGTCGCCACGCTGCTCGCCCACGAGCTGATGGCCGCGGGCGCCGGCACCGACCGGTACGCGGTGGCCGCCCGCACCCGCCGGCTGACCCTGGCCGCCGAGATGCAGTGGGAGCTGCTGCCGGGGCGGTGCCGGATCGGGCCCTCGTTCAGCCTCGCGGGTCAGCTCGAGCCGGCGTACGCGGTCCGCGGCGACGGTTTCGACTGGGCGGAGGACGAGGGCCGGCTCTGCCTGACCGTGCTGAACGGCATGGGCGACGGCATGAACGCCGCGATGCTCACGTCGCTGGCGGTGCACGCGCTGCGCAACGCCCGCCGCGCCGGGCTGAGCCTGGCCGACCAGGCCGCGCTCGCCGACCAGGCGATCTTCTCGCAGCACCGGGGCGAGGCACACGTGGAGGCCTTGCTGCTGGAGCTGAACGTGGCGACCGGCGAGCTGCTCGTGGTCGACACGGGGTCGCCGCGGATGATGGTGCTGCGCGACGGCGACGTGCTCGACCTGCCGATGGAGGCGCAGTTCCCGCTCGGCATGTTCGAGTCGTCGGACTTCGAGACGCAGAGCGTCCAGCTGCAGACGGCGGACCGCCTCTTCATCGTCAGCGACGGCGTGACCGAGGCCGTCGGCCGCAGCGGGCGGTACGGCGAGACGGCCCTGCACCGGTTCATGCGGCGTACCGCGCCGATGGCACCGCTGCAGGCGGTGCGCTCGCTGCTCGGGGATCTGCGCGTCTACGTGAGCGCGGACCTCGAGGACGACGCGGTGGCCGTCTGCCTGGACTGGACCAGGCCCGGGCAGTGACGAAGCCGCCCCACCCGCCAGTGGTGGAGCGGCTTCGTCAGGTGTGAATCAGCGGGCGGCGCCGGACCTGGAGGAGATCGCCTCGAGGAAGATCTCGGAGATCTTCGCGGGGTCCGGGGCGATGAACACGCCGCCGGCGCTCGTCGCGCTGGTGATCGCCTCGAGCTCGTTCGCGTCGACCCCGTCCCCGATACCGATGATCACCATGCGGACCGGACGCTTCGGGTCGGCGAGCTTCTTGAGCTCGGCGATCAGCGTGGCCCGGCTGATGCCGTCCGGGTTGTCGTTCTTGCCGTCGGTGAAGAGCAGCACCGAGTTGACCCGGCCGGCCTGCCAGCTGTCCTGCACCGACTTGTACGCCGCGAGCGCCGTGTCGTACAGACCGGTGTCCCCGCCGTCCTTGGGCTTGATCTGGGAGATCGAGGCCTGGAGCTTGGCCCGGCCGGACGTCAGCGGCGTGATCGGCACGATCTCCTTGTAGGGCTTCGAGCCGTCCATCTCGGTGGAGAAGACCCACGTGCCGACCGCCCACTTGTCGTCGAAGAGGGCGAGACCCTGCGACGCGGCTCCCCGCGTCACCGCGGCCCGGTCGATGCCTCCGGCCGTCGGCACCTTCGTCTTCATCGAGCCCGACACGTCGAACACCGCGAGCACCCGGCCCGGCAGCGTGATGGCCGCCCAGCTGCCCAGCGCCTGGTTGATCGAGCCGGCGTCGCGGCCCGCGGCCGCCGTGCCCTCGGTGCCGTTGGCGGCCGAGGTGGCCGCCGGGGTGGCCTTCGGGGCACCCACCGGCGCGGCGAAGCCGGCACCCACGGAGCCGTCAGGAGCCCGCAGGCCCACCTTCGCCAGCTCGTTCTTGAAACCGGGCTGCTGCAGCGCCTCGCGCAGGCCGGTGGCCGCCGCCGACTTGGTCAGGTCGACCTCGGGCATGACCGCGAACGGGTAGTCCAGCGACGGCGGCTGCGGGTCGAGGTAGAGCGCCGCGAGCGGCACGACCGGCTTCTCCGCGTTGAAACTGACGACGTCCTCCTCGGACAGCGGCGCCGCGCTGATGCCGCTGGCCAGGTCGGCCGGGTCCGTGGAGGTGGGGAACTTCTGCAGCAGGTCCTCGCGCAGCGACGAGCTGCCGGCGGCCAGCGCGCGCAGGGCGCCCACCTGAGCGGCCTTCGCCTCCGGGCCACCACCCGCGGCGCTGCCCAGCGCGAGCAGGCCGGCCAGGCCGGCGGCGTCGCGGGTCGGGTCGACGATGCCGGTACGCAGCGAGTTGCCGGTCGTGATCCGCTTGAGCAGGTCGCCCCAGCCGAGCTTGCGATCGGGCCAGCCGACGCTCTGCGCCACCGGCTCCGGCATCGCGACGACGACCGGGCTGGTCGCGATCGACTTGCCGTCGGTGGGCACGAAGCCGGAGGCCTCCGACCGGAGGCGCATGAGCCAGGTGGTGGAGTCGGCGATCCAGACGTCCGGGACGGTGGCCGACTTGCTCGCCGCACCGAGGCCGGTGAGGGCCACGCCGTGCTTGAGCGCGATGGTCGAAGCCATCGTGGCCGGGTTGACCCCGGAGACACTCACGGCGACGCAGGTGCCGTTGACCTCGGCGCCCTTGGACGTCCACTGCTGCGCGGCCTGCTCGACGGCGGGCGCGATCTCCGTCGCGGCCGCGACGGTGAGCTTGATCTGACCTGAGCAACCTTTGTCGGCGAGACGCTGATAGCCAAGCCAGGATCCGGCGAGGACCACCACGATCGCCATCGCGGACGCGACGACGCCGGCTCCTCGGAGGTTGAAGTTTCTGCGATGGCGGCCTGACACGCGCTCCATACTGCGCATCGCGAGACCCGAATGCCATATACGTTCGGACGAAACTTACTCGGATTGGAAATTCCGCATACTTATTTGACCGTGTGTGACGTAGCCGTCTCGATGCGTGTCTAAGACCGCGCCTGGCTTGCGGTTTTTCCGCAAGAGATCACGACACTCCCGCGGTGCCCGGTCCGGCCTGCGCCGCCGTCCACCGCAGAACGCAGGTCGGGCTGCCCTCCGGCACCGGGTCGCCCTGGGCCCACGGGATGCCGGTGTCCGGATCCAGCCGGAAGACGGTGACGTTATGTGAACGTTCATTCGCTACGTACAGGTGATCGGCGATCAGGGCGATGTGCCGCGGCCACTCGCCGCCGGTGGCCACCTCGGCCACGAGGGTGCCCCCGGACGGCTCCCAGGCGAAGACCGAGACGGTGTCGGGGCCGCGGTTGGCCACGTACACGAAGCGGCCGTCCGGTCCCGTGACGACCTCCGACGGCTGGTTGGGCCGCACGGCGCTGGTCACGTGGCCGCCGGCGCGCTCCAGGGCGCCGCTGCCGCCCGGGCGGAACCAGCTCAGGTCGCCGGTCAGCTCGCCGACCACCAGCACCGCGCCGTCCGTCGTCCGCAGCAGGTGCCGCGGGCCGGTCCCGGGCGCCGCCTCGATCGCCGCCCCGACCAGGGTGAGCCGGCCGGAGACCGGGTCGAGCCGGGTGTGCCAGACACGGTCCGAGCCGAGGTCGCAGACCAGCACATCGGAGCCGTGGCGGTCCGGGGCGACCATGTGCGCGTGCGGGCCTTCCTGCCGGTCGGCCACCGGACCCTTGCCGTCGAGGTTCAACAGGTCGCAGCGCGGGCCCGGGACACCGTCGGCGTCGAGCGGGTGCACCGCCACGTCCCCGCTCGTGTAGTTGGCGACCAGCAGGTGCCGGCCGTCCGCCGTCACCGCGAGATGACACGGCGCGGCACCGCCGGTCGGCTGCACCGCCAGCGGGGACAGGGACGCGTCCTCGGCGACCGCGAACGCGCTGACCGTGCCGGCGTCGAGCTCGTTGGCCGCGTACAGGACCGGGAGGCTGGGGTGCCGGGCCAGGAACGACGGCGACGGCGTCCGCGCGACCACACCGAGGCGGGTCAGCGCACCGGTGGCGCCGTCGCGCCGCAGCAGCGCGATGCCCTCACCCTCGCCGCCGGTCTCGCCGGTGTAGCAGCCCAGGAAGACATACTCGTCGTTCGCGCCCATACCCCGATCCCACCACACCCGTACGGCGGGCG
The DNA here is from genome assembly GCF_040676695.1 of Actinoplanes sp. NPDC049548. Taxonomy (NCBI): domain Bacteria; kingdom Bacillati; phylum Actinomycetota; class Actinomycetes; order Micromonosporales; family Micromonosporaceae; genus Actinoplanes; species Actinoplanes sp. NPDC049548. Next base: position 291,432 of record NZ_JBFAPM010000008.1, on the reverse strand, counting down.
CGCGGACCCCCGTCCGACCCGCGCGGCCCACCGCGAGTCAGGCGTTGAGCATCTCGTAGACGTCCTCGGTCGCCTTCTGCTGCTCGTCCGGCGCGGGTTCGGACAGGGACTCGGTCGCGCCGTACCGGTCGTGGGTCACGACATACTCAGCCGCCGGGATCTTGACGACTGCGCTGGTCAAGCGGCCCTGGCCGTCGACAGTAGCGGTGAAGGGCACGGTCTTCGCCCGCTCACCGAGCGTCTTCAAGGTCGGCTCGTCGACGATCTCGGCGTCGCCCTGCCTGGTCAGGTCGGCGGTGCCGGCGTACGTGCCGGTGCCGGTGCGCTGGACGTCGACAATGGCGGCGAACACCGCACCCACCGCGCCGGCATCGGTGTCGCCGTCGTACGCCAGCGGCGCGTCCTCGGCGTCCTTGATCCTCGCGGGGTCGAGCAGCATCCACTTCTTCGGCAGCGAGGGCAGGCCCCGCGTACCGGTGAAAGCGACTTTGATCCATGACTTCCGGTCACGACCAGGAACTTCATCGTCAGGGTGAAGCCGGCGTCCGGGTCCTTCTGGCTGAGCTCGATGCGGTAGCTCCTCCGGCCCGCGTCGAGCACACCCTGCATCGGCTGGGTGCCGCCCGTGACGCGGAAGTGGAAGGCGCCGGTGCCTGCGTCCGGCACCGCCTCCTGAAGCTCCTGACGAGGTGTGGGGTGGGCGGCTTCCTGCACGGCGTCCGCCACGCCGCACCCACCGGCGGCCAGGACGCCGAGGGCGGCGAGTGCACCGGCCAGTCGCGTCTTGCGAGCGTTCATCTCTTCGTCTCTCTCGGTCGGAAGGGGTCGATGCACTGCAATGTGGGGGACAGTGCTGCCGTACGGCTGCCGCTATGCTGCTGCCGGCTGCCGTTCCGCTGCCGTTTCGCATCTGCGCTGCTGGCGAGGGGGATCTCGTGGTCGACGCCTTCCAGATCCTCGGCGACGTCCGTGCCCTGCGCGCCAGCGTGGCGCTCGACCTCGGCCCGGCGAAGCAGCGCGCGGTCCTGGCCGTCCTGCTGCTCACCGCCGGCCGACCGGTCCCCGTGCACCAGATCGTCGACGCCGTCTGGGGCGACGAGCCCCCGGAGAACGGCGCCAACGTCGTCCAGAAGTACGTCGCCGGGCTGCGCCGCGTGCTGGAGCCCGACCGCTCGCCCCGGACGCCGGGAGAGCTGCTGGCCCTCACCGGCGCTGGTTACGTGCTGCGCGCGGAGCCAGGCGCCGTCGACGCCGAGCGCTTCGAGACCGCGCTGGCGACCGCCTCGGTCCAGCGCAAGGCCGGACGGTACGCGGAGGCGGCGGAGACCCTCCGGCAGGCGCTCGGCCTCTGGCGCGGCGAGGCGCTCGCGGGGCTGACCGGGCCCGTCTTCGACGCCGCCCGCACCCGGCTGACCGAGGCCCGGGCCACCGCCTGGGAACGCTGGGCGGAGGCCGAGCTGGCCCGGGGCAACCACACGGGCGTCATGCCGGATCTCGTACGCCTGGTCGAGGAGTTCCCCCTCCGCGAGGGCCTGCGGGCGCAGCTGATGATCGCCCTGCACCAGGGCGGGCGGCAGGCCGAGGCGCTGGCCGCGTTCCGCGACGCGCGGGAGTACTTCCTGGCGGAGTTCGGGGTCGAGCCCGGCGAGAAGATGCAGGAGACACACCGGCGCATCCTGCGCGGCGAGGCCTTCTACGCGGAGCCGGTCGACCCGTGGGCCGACGGCGACGAACCGGTCCCCGCGCCTCCCCCGCCGACCTTCGTCCAGCAGTACGTGCCACCGGACGTCACGGTGGCGACCCCGCCGCCCCCGCCGCCGTGGGCAGTGCCGCCTTCCCTGCCGAACCCGCCGCCGAAGCGGTTCCCGATCGGCGAGGTGGTCGTCGCGTCACTGCTGCCGATCCTCCTGTGCTCGTTCGGCAGCTGGATCTACTTCGTGTACGCGGGGTTCCACCGTCGCGACCGGCGCCAGTTCGTCGTCGCCGGCGCCTACGCGGTTCTCTTCGGGGTGGCGTGCGTGTTCGCGGCGATCGACCCGACGCCGGTGGAGAGCCAGGATCTGAGCACGGCCGAGTGGATCGGCTTCCTCATGTTCATGGGGATCGCGGTGGCGGCGGCCGTGCACGGCGGCGTCCTGGCGGCGCATCCGGGCGACACGCCCCGCGGCCGGACGCTGCGCGAGCAGGCCCGCCAGTTCGCCGCGTTCGACCCGGCCCGGGCCCGGCAGCTGGGCGTGGGCCGCCCCGACCTGGTCCGGCCGTTCGACGACGGGGGGCTCGTCGACCTCAACCACGCGCCCGGCCACGAGCTGGCCCGGTTGCCCGGGGTCACGCCCGAGGCGGCGCACCGGATCGTGATCGGACGCTTCGAGCGGCCGTACGCGCACCCGGAGGAGCTCATCGTGTGCGGCCTCGTGACGGCTCGCACGATGCACCGGATCGGCTCACGGCTGATCTGCATCCCGCCGGCGCAGACCCCCGCACAGGCACCCTGGGCCGGTCCCCGGGTGTGGCGCTAGCGGGCGCCGGCCGCCGAGAGCTGCCGGCGGGCCACGTACTCCACCAGCTCGATGAGGACGTTGCGGGCGGCGAGCGGCTCCCGGGCGTCGAACTCGACCACCGGCACGTCCGGGTCGAGGTCGAGGGCGCGGCTCACCGCCTCGGCGCCGAACCGGCGCTCGTCGAAGCAGTTGACGGCCACCACGAACGGGGTGCCGCGCTGCTCGAAGTAGTCGATGGAGGGGAAGCAGTCGGCGAGGCGCCGGGTGTCCGCCAGCACCACCGCGCCCAGCGCACCCTGCGACAGCTCGTCCCAGAGGAACCAGAAGCGGTCCTGCCCGGGCGTGCCGAACAGGTAGAGCTGCAGGTCCTCGGTGATCGTGATGCGCCCGAAGTCCATCGTCACCGTGGTGGTGCGCTTCGCCTCGACCCCGGCGGTGTCGTCGGCGCCGTCGGCACCGGTCAGCACCTCCTCGGTCTGCAGCGGCCGGATCTCGCTGACCGAGCCGACCATGGTGGTCTTGCCCGCACCGAAGCCGCCGGCGATGAGGATCTTGAGCGCGACCGGGATGCGCGAACGCGCGCCGTCACGGTCAGAGCGCACGGAGTCCATTGACAACCGCCTTGAGTACGTCGACGTCATGCGGCTGGGAGGCCGCGGGAGGCTCGTAGAGCGAGATGAGTCCCGCCGAGCGTAGATCACCCAGCAGAACCCGGACGACCCCGATGGAGAGGTCCAGTTTGGAGGCTAGTTCCACGACGGACGTCGGCTCCCACGCCGCGCCGACGATCGCATGATGCTCCGGTTGCAGCGCGGGTGACGGAGGTGCGTCCGGCATGGTCGCGACCACGAAGGCGACCAGGTCGAGCTCGCCGCCGGCCGGCGCCACCCGGCCCTGCGTCATCGCGTACGGGCGGACGACCGGACCCGCGTCGTGGTCCAGCCAGTCGTGCGGCGCGCGCCTCGGGTCAGCGGGCATCGGACCCGGGAAGCCGCTCCGGCGCGTCCATCGTCTGGCCGACCCGGGTGACGATCATCGCCATCTCGTACGCGATGAGCCCGAGGTCGGCGTCGCTGCCCGCCACGACCGCCAGGCAGGCGCCCAGCCCGGCCGCCGTGACGAAGAGGAACGCGTCCTCCATCTCGACGACGGTCTGGCGCACGGGCCCCGCGCGGAAGTGCCGGCTGGCGCCCTTGGCGAGGCTCTGGAACCCGGCGGCCATCGCCGACAGGTGCTCGGCGTCCTCCCGGCTCATCCCGGCCGACGCGCCCAGCAGGAGACCGTCGGCGGAGAGCACGACCGCCTGCCGCGCCGTCGGCACCCGCTCGACGAGGTCGTCGAGGAGCCAGGTGAGGTTGCCGCTCTGGTTCGTCGTCTGTGCCACTTATGCGTCCTTCTCCGGCCGATGGATCTGGTGGTTCCCGTCGGGAGCGCTGTCGGTGGTGCCGTCGGGCCCGGCCACGGAGCTCGGCACGGCCGGGATGGTGACGGTAGCCGCCTCGGACCAGGTCGGCTGCCCCGCCGTCCGTTGTTTGTCAGTTTCGGCGAGGTCTTCGTCACGCTTTCCGGCTTCCGCCGAGGGGCCGGGGGCGCGCCGGGCGAGGGCGGCCGCCTCCCGGCGCCCTCTCGTCGTGCCCCGCTGCAGCGCGCTCATCAGCGAGCGGACCTCCTCGGGCGACCGTGCCGTGGCGGCTTCCGCACGCTCGGCGACCGGACCGCGGAGCTGAGGCGCCAGGCTGGCCTGCCGGACCCGGCGAGGCAGCAGAGCCTCGTCGGCCGGCTCGACCGCTCCGGCCGCCGGCCGCTCGGGTTCGGGATCGGCGGGCCTGACGGGCTGCGGCGACGGGACCGGCTCGGCGGGCTTGACGGTCTCTGGCGGGACCGGCTCGGCGGCCCGGCGCTGGGCGGGGATGCGCGGCGCCGGCCCCGGGGCGCCCGGCGCGGGCAGCAGGGCCGGTCCCTCGCCGTGCAGCAGGCTCGACGCGCCGGTTTCGTGGCCATTGTGGTGGTTGCCGCCGGACGGCCAGTCGACGTCGAGGCCGTCGCCGGTCACCAGCGGGATCTGCGCGGTGATGTCGCTCGCGCCGGTCAGCCCGGTCGGCGAGGTGAGGTTCGGCGGAAGCTGGGCCGGCGGCCCGGCCGGTCCCCCGTGGCGGCGGCGCGGCACCGTGCGGCGCCGCTGGACCAGGCCGTCGGCGCTCAGTTCCCCGACGACCGCGCTCGGGGTCGGCCCGGTCACCGGACGGTCGGCGTCCAGCGCCTCGTCGGTGGCGGCTGTGACCGTACCCTCGAGAACCTCCGCCGGATGCTCCCACGAGCCGGCTGCCTGCTCCGGGGCCGCGGGCAATGCCGGGGCCCCCGGGCCCGGCGGCGCGGCGGTGATCAGCTCGCCGGGGATGAGCACGACCGCGGTCACGCCCCCGTAGGCGCTGGGCCGCAGCGAGACCTTGATGCCCTGCCGGGCGGCGAGCCGCGCCACCACGAACAGGCCGAGCCGGGCGCTGTCCGCCGGGTCGAAGTCCGGCGGCTCGACCAGCTTGCGGTTCGCCTCGGCGAGCGCGTCGGCGGACATGCCCAGCCCGCGGTCCTCGATCTCCACGGCGTACCCGTTGGGAAGCACCTGGCCGACCACCTGGACCCGGGTCTGCGGCGGTGAGAACGAGGCGGCGTTCTCCAGCAGCTCGGCCAGCAGGTGGATGACGTCCCCGACGGCCCGGCCGAGCACCGCGGAGGACTCCACGGAGACGATGTCGACCCGCTTGTAGTCCTCCACCTCGCTGATCGCGCCACGGACCACGTCGATCAGCGACACCGGGTTGCGCCAGCCGCGGCCGGGCGCCGCACCGGCCAGGATGACCAGGTCCTCGGCGTGCCGGCGCATGCGGGTGGCGAGGTGGTCGACCCGGTACAGGTCCTCGAGCTCCTGCGGCTCGGTCTCCCGGCGTTCCATCTTGTCCAGCAGCGCGAGCTGGCGGTGCAGCAGCGTCTGACTGCGCCGGGCGATGTTGAGGAAGACCTCGTTGATGCCGCGGCGGACGTCGGCCTCCTCGACCGCCGACTGCACCGCGGTGCGCTGCACCTCGTTGAAGGCGCGGCCCAGCTGGCCGATCTCGTCCCGGCCGTACTCCAGGGGTGGCGTCTCGGCGTCGACGTCGACGGGCTCGCCGCGCTGCAGCCGCCGGACCACCGTGGGCAGCCGCTCCCCCGCCATCTCGAGGGCCTCGCGGCGCAGCCGGATGAGGCGGCCGACGATCGAGCGCCCGACGCGCACGGAGACGAAGACCGAGACGACGAGGGCGGCGAGCCCCAGCAGGCCGGCCACGCCCAGCCGGGCCAGCACGTTCACCGCGACGGGCTTCGCGTCGTCGGCCAGCGAGTCGGTGGCGTTGATCTCGAACGCGCGCAGCTGCTGGGCCGTCGTGTCGTACGCCGGCTGCCACGCGTCGGCGCCGACCGGGGACGGCGCGCCCGCCCGGCTGTCGGCGACGATGAGGTCCTGCAGCTCGCGCAGCCGGCCGAAGGCGGTGCCGTTGCTGAGCCGCTGGTACGCCCCGCGGTCGCGTTCCGGCAGGTCGTTGACGCCCTGGGCCAGCAGGAACCGGGACGTGCCGATGGCCTGCAGCACCTCGGTCCGGGTGTCGGCGCTGAACTGCCCGGCCGCGTGCGTGGCGGCGAGCAGGGAGTCGACCCGGCTCAGGTACTCCTGACCGCGGCCCAGCGTGATGAGGGCCCGGATCTCCCGGTCCACCTGCTCGTCGCCGAACGTGGCGGTCGCGGCGAACATCTGGAAGCCGCTGTCCACGATGCCGTTGTAGAGATTCTGGGCACCGACCAGGTCGACCTCGCGGCGGTCGATGTAGCCGCGGGCGGCGCCGAGGCCGTCGAGGTCCGTGAAGATCTGCCGGATGCGGGACTCCAGCGTGTCCCCGGCCGCGCGGCGGGCCTGCTCGCTGCCGGCAGTACGCCGGAAGTCGGCCGCCGCGCGGTCGGTGGCCGCGCGCTGGGCCGTGAGGTCGGCCGGTGAGCCCTTGGGGTCGGCGAGGAAGACGACCGAGAGCCGCCGCTCGCGCTGGATCTCGCCCATGAGAACCTCGCCCGGGGTGCCGACCGTGTCGAGCAGCGTCTGCGCCGACAGCAGGTTGACCGCCGGGCCGGCGGTGATTGCCGTCGCGAAGACCCAGAGCGCCAGCAGGGCGGTGAGCGGAACCGCCACCAGCGCGATGATCTTCGAACGGATCGACCAATTGCGGGTTCTCATCAGACTCCGCCCGAGGGATGTGCGGGACGACGCCCGCGGCTCCGGCGATGGTTGACGTGTCAACGACCATCGATGAGCTGCGTACGCCCTGGGCAGAATACGGAACCGGCGCGATCCGAGCCAGTTCCGCGCCGTGCCGGATCGCTCGCACAGGATTGACGACCCTGGTTGGGTGGGAATACCAGCGGGTGAAGAAGGAGGCGGCCCGATGTCCCCCACAGTCGTGATCATTCTCATCGTCGTCGTGCTGCTGGTGCTCGCCGCGATCGCATTCGGCGTCCGTGCCAGCCGCCGCAGGAAGTTGCAGAAGACCTTCGGACCCGAGTACGACCGCGTCGTCGCTGACGCGGACAGCCGCACCGCGGGCGAGCGGGAGCTGGAGGAACGCCAGAAGCGGCACGCCGAGCTGGAGCTCAGGCCGCTCTCGGCGGAGAACAAGGCCCGCTACTCCGTGGCCTGGGAAGAGGTGCAGATCCAGTTCGTGGACGCCCCGGAGCAGGCCGTGGCGACCGCCGACGAGCTGGTGACCCGCCTGATCGCCGAGCGCGGCTACCCGACCGGCGACTACGACGAGCAGCTCGCCACCCTGTCCGTCGAGCACGCGCGGACCCTGGAGCACTACCGCGACGCGCACGCGATCAGCGAGCGCAGCCGCAACGGCGAGGCCGACACCGAGGACCTCCGGCAGGCGCTCGTGCATTACCGCGCGCTCTTCGCCGACCTGCTCGGTGAGAACCCGGTCCGGTCGGAGGGAGCCACGGCCCCGAATAGCGAGCCGAAGCTTCCGTCGCAGAAGATCAATGACCACGACAGCGACGTCGCGGGCTCCCGTCCCGACGCCACGAGCCGCTGAGGAGTCCGACGATGCGCTTCTTCTCCAACGACGCCCGCGAGTCCACCGACGACCCGGCGACCGGCGACCGCCCGGAACGGGTGCAGTCCGAGCCGGTGGCCGTGCCCGGTCAGCGCCCCCAGTCCCCCTGGTCGGACGCCCCGGGCGAGGAGGCCCGCGACAACGCGCCGCAGAACCCCGACGACGACCCGGACCGCACCCAGTTCCACGAGCCGAGCCCGCAGCCGACGGCGTTCGGCGCGGCGACGGTGGGCGGCGCGGTCGCGGCGTCCGCGACGGCGAACCCGATCAACGACCGGTGGGACGCCACGGACCGCACCACCGACGCGGCCTCCGGAGTGGCCGACGACCGCAGCGTCGCCCCCGGCGACGGAGTGGCCGACGACCGGGGCGCCGTATACGGCGACAGAGTGGCAGACGACCGGGGCGCCGCGGGCGGCGTGCCCCGTGACGGAGTGGCCGATGACCGCGGCGCCGCGGGCGACCGCTCCTCGGAGGACGTGGTCGACGTGGCCCTCGACGACCGCGGCACGTTCGACGACCCGCAGGTCAAGGACGCGGCAGCGACGCGGGCCGACGACGCGCACCGGGACGACACTGCACTCGATAACGAGGCGACGCACAGGGATGACGCCACGCTCAAGGACGACGCCGCGCTCAAGGACGAGGGCGGCTTCGAGGACCCGAAGGCCGTCGACCCGGTGACCGAGGAGCCGCTCGCCGCCTCCGAGGGGAGGCACGCCGAAGCCGACGAGACCCCGGCCGAGGCCGCCCCCGTGGCCGCCGCGCCCGCCCCCGCCGCCGCGAACGAGCCCGACACCTTCTTCGCCGCCGCCGACGCGCAAGCTCTCCAGGAGCGGTGGCGCGACGTCCAGCTCCGCTTCGTCGACAGCCCGAAGGAGGCCACCACCGAGGCCGCCGCGCTGGTCGACGAGGCCGTGGAGAAGCTCGCCGCCGGCCTGAGGTCGCGCAAGGACGGCCTCGGCGGCGAGAGCGACGACACCGAGACGCTGCGGGTCCAGCTCCGCGGCTACCGCGACATCCTGAACCGCATTCTCGGTCTCTGACCAACCCGCGGCCCTGGGAGACTGGGCGGGTGCGCGCCGCCCGCCTGGTCTCCCTGCTGCTTCTGTTGCAGACCCGTGGCCGGATGACCGCGCAGGAGCTCGCCGACGAGCTCGAGGTCTCCGTCCGCACGATCTACCGCGACGTCGAGTCGCTGGGCGCGGCCGGCGTGCCGGTCTACGCCGACCGCGGACCGGCCGGCGGCTACCAGCTCCTCGACGGCTACCGCACCCGGCTCACCGGGCTCACCCGCGAGGAAGCCGGTTCGCTGTTCCTGGCCGGGGTGCCGGGGCCCGCCGCCGAGCTCGGCCTCGGGTCGGTGCTGGCCGCCGCGGAGCTCAAGCTGCGGGCCTCGCTGCCGGGTGAGCTGGCCGACCGGGCGGATCGGGTACGCGAACGCTTCCACCTGGACGCCCCCGGCTGGTTCCGCGCGGACGAGCCCACCCCGCACCTGGCGACCGTGGCGGACGCGGTCTGGCGGGAACGGCAGCTCGAGGTCCGCTACCGGCGCTGGAAGGCCCCGCGCGAGGTCAGCCGCACGCTGTCGCCGCTGGGTGTGGTGCTCAAGGCCGGCCGCTGGTATCTGGTGGCGTCGTCCGGCGAACGGGTCACGGCGTACCGAGTCGTCAACATCCTCGAGGCCGCGGTGCGCGAGGAGCCGGTGGTCCGGCCCCCGCAGTTCGACCTGGCTGCCTTCTGGCAGGAGTGGACCGAACGGTACGAGCGCAGCGTCTACACGGGTGCTGCGACCGTACGGATGAAGGCGGAAGCCCTCGACCGGATGGCATTCGTCTTCCCGCCCGAGATGGCGCGGATGGCCCGGGCGAACGCCTCGGAGCCGGACGCCGACGGCTGGCTGACCACGCAGGTGCCCATCGAATCCGTCCGGCACGGCCACATCGAACTGCTGAAACTCGGCGCGGACGCTGAGGTCCTGGCCCCGCCGGAGCTGCGGGCGTGCTTCGCGGCGACCGCCCGCGGCCTGGCGGCGACATATGCCGACGTCCGCGAGGCAGGATCGTCGGCATGACGATGCCCGAGGACCTGCTCGCCCACAACCGGCAGCTGATCGCCCAGTTCCGCGCGGACGACGGCGCGTCGATGCAGGGCCGCCCGCTGCTGCTGCTCACGACCCGCGGACGCAGGAGCGGCCAACAACGCACCAGCCCGATGATGTACGTCGAGGACGAGGGCCGGTTGCTGGTGATCGCCTCCAACGCCGGCGCGGCGGACCACCCACAGTGGTACCGCAACCTGCTGGCGGACCCGTCCGTGACGGTGGAGCTGCCGGGGCGTACGTTCCCCGCCCGGGCGACCCCGCTGAGCGGCGAGGATCACGAGCGGACGTGGGAGCGGATCGTGCGGCAGTTCCCGTTCTTCGCCGACCACCAGGACAAGGCCGGCGCCCGGCGCATCCCGATCGTCGCCTTGCGAGCCGACTGAGCTTTGTGCGCGACGCCGGCTTCTGTTGCTGCATGACCGTCCCTCCTTGACGGATCTCGGTGATGGGCACGCCCAGGTGGCCGCACCCCTCAGCGGTGGGCAGCCAACGTGGTCGGTGCCGATATACGGCGAGGCGGAAGCCGCGAGCGACGACGCCGTCGACTGCTCCGGCGCCGAGCAGAAGCGCTCCAGCCGTGAACGGCACGGTGGTCGGTCCGGCGACGGCCCAGGTCCCGGCAGCGGTCATGCCTCCGCTGACGATGCTGGTCAGTCTGCCGACGTTCGAACTTGTCGAACACGTGCCGGCCGGGTCGATGGTGTGTGCTGCTCCTGCATGCCCTGGTCGAGCGTGATCTCTCCGGCGCGGGTCGCTCCGACCTGGTCGGCCGACGGCAGCGGCCCCTTCCGACGGTGCGGAAGAGGCCGCCGTTCAGGCCGCTGATCGGCGCTGCACCTTACTTACCCGACTGGGCCCTCCGGCCCGCGAGCCCTGCGCCGATCAAGCAGACGGACATGGCCGACAGGAAGCCGAGCACTTGGGGTGCGGCCGTCACCTCGTGGGTCGCGGCGATTGCGGCTCCGAGCGCGATCAGCACAACCACCAACAGACCCACGTGGATCAGCGTCGTTGCGCGTTCTGGGGAGAGTCGCACATGCCAACCGTTGTTCTTCCGATGCGCTGCTACAGCAAGCAGCACGGTAACAGCGGCGAGGACAACCACAATGGGCCACCCGATGGAGGCATACGTGAACCATCCGATGAAGACCATTGCAGCGAACCATCCCGTGATCAGGAACGCCGTCGCCAAACGCATGGACTGTCTCCTCCTAAAGGGCCGAGCGGGCGCCCTTGACGAACACACCTCCGGCGAGGCCCATCACCCCGCCCGCGAAACAATTGAGCGCCAGCCCGCCGCCGCTCACGTCACGGTGTTGCGAGACGTACGAGCCCGCCATGCCCCCGGCGCAACCACCGATGGCACCAGCTACCAAGATGCCGGCGCCCAGCGTGGCGGCGACATAACCGACGGCGAGAGCGACACCGGCGCCAGCGATGAGACCGAAGGCGTCGTTGGCCTCGTCGTCTGACATCTGCCCTGTCGGGTCGATGTTGTTCACCGGATTTGCACCGGCGTAGCCGTAGCGGTTGCCGTTTCGCGGGTTGCCGATGAAGCTGAGGTTGTCTTGTTGGGTGAAGCGGCCCTGGTTCGGGTTGTACCAGCGTTGTCCGTACTTGGTGAGCCGGGTGGCGGGGTCGTAGGTGCCGCCGGCGTAGCGGATGATGTTGGTCTGTCCGAGGCCGTTCTCCTGGCTGGCGGCTTGGACGACGCCGTAGGGGTCGTACTGGTAGGCGGCGGCCACGGTGTTGTTGCTACCCATGATGGCGGCGACCGAACCGAGGCCGTCGAGGACGTAGGCGTAGTCGGTGGTGCCGATCCGCAGGCCGAGCGGGGTGCCGAGGCCGTCGCGTTCGACGTAGACCGTCGGGCTGGTGCCGTTGGTCCAGGACTGGATCCAGGGCATGCCGTGCTGGTCTTCCATGCCGTAGTCGAGCTTGATCGCGCCGGCGCGGGTGGCTTCGACCTGGTCGGTGCCGGCGTAGGTGTAGTCGGCTGCCCCGCCGGGGCCGTAGGCGGAGGTCATCTGGTTGGCGGCGTTGTAGGACAGAGTGCCGATCAGCGGGGCGCTGGCCTTCGTCTGGTTGCCGCGGTTGTCGTAGTTGTTGTCGGTGCTGGTGATCTGGTTGGCGGAGTTGAAGTTCAGGCTCTGGGTGGTGTTGCCGTCGACCTTGACGCTCTTGCGGTTGCCGTTGGTGTCGTAGTCGTACTCGTAGGTCTTGCCGTACCAGTTGGTGGCCTTGGTGAGGCGGTTGCCCTTGTCGTGGCTGAACTCGCTGACCGCGCCGGTGATCTCGTTCTTCTGCCACTGCCGCAGGCCGGTGTCGTCGTCCTTGTCGGTGGAGCACGGCTGGCCGGAGGTGTACTCGGCGTAGCAGTAGGTGGTGTCGAAGACCTTGGCCGGGGCAGCGGAGTTGCGGGTGGCGGTGATGCGCTCGGGCCGGTCGGACTTGTCGTAGCTGGTTTCGGTGTGCAGGGCCCACGTGGTGTTCTCGTTGTCGGTGGCGAACCACTGGTCGGTGCGGTTGCCGTTCTTGTCGTAGGCGAAGTTGTAGCGGGTGCCGCCGGCGGTGTCGAGGCGGACCAGCCAGTTGCGGGTGTTGTAGTAGTAGCGGGTCGTGCCGCGTCCGTCGATGAGGTACTCGAGGTTGCCGGCCGGGTCGGGCTTGTAGGTCTGCACCGGCGTGTTCGGCGCGGTGCGGATCCGCAGCCGGTTCAGCTGGTCGTACTGGTAGGTGGTGGTGCCGGTGGCATCCGTACGGGTGATCAGGTTGCCGGTCAGGCCGTAGTCGAAGGCGACCGGCGTGGTGGAGGGGCAGCCGGAGCCGGAGTAGGCGACGTTCATCAGCCGGTCCTCGGCACTGTAGTCGTACGTGGTGGTGCAGGCGCCGTTGGTGACCGTCTTGAGCCGGCCGAACGAGTCGTAGGTGAAGGTCTTGACCGCGAGGTTGTTGCCGGTCGGGGCGGTCACCTTCTTGAGCTGCTTGTGATCGTCATACTCGTAGGTGGTGCTGTTGTCGTCGTTGCCCGGGTCGGTGGACTTCTTGAGGGTGCCGTCGTCGTTGTAGTCGACCTTCGCCTCGGCCGCGAGGGCGTCCTTCGTGGAGGTGCGGTTGCCGGCACCGTTGTAGGTGTAGCTGGAGCTGTTTCCCTGGGTGTCGATGGACGACGAGGGTTGGAAGTTGGCCGTCGGGTTGGTCTCAGTGGCCGGATTCGCGTATGCGGCGGATGCGCTCGCGCCGGTCGGCGAGGCGGACTTGGTCATCGACTCGCCCGCGTTCGCCCCGTACGAGTTGGTGATGGTGCCGCCCTCGGGTGACTGCGAGGAGGCGACGTCACCGAACGGGGTGTACTTGTCGCTGCGCTCGTTGCCCGCCGGGTCGACGGCCTTGGTGACGCGTTCCTCGTCGTCGAGGGTGTAGCTGGTGTGGGGCACGTCGGTCACCGGCTTCGACAAATCCTGGCGCGGGTCCGCCACGTCGGTCTGCGTCGAGCTGGTATAGGCCAGGCGGGTGACGGAGCCCTTGCCGGTGGCGAATTCGGTGACCTGGTTGACCGAGGTGACCCGGTGCTGACCGTCGTAGGTGATGATCACGTAGGTGTCCGGCTTGGTGGTGATCTTCGTGAGGTCACCGGCGGCGTCGTAGTCGAACATGACCTTGCGCGGGGTGGCGCTCTGGATCGTCTGCAACCGGCCCGCGCTGTCGTAGGCGTACGACGCCTCGCGCCAGCTGCCGTCCGAGCCGGTCTGCCGGTACTTGCTGATCTTCCCGTCGGTGTACGACACGGCCACGGTCTTGCCGGAGCCGACGCCCTTGTCGGAGGTGACACTGGACCACTGCGAGCCGTTGTAGGCGTAGTCGGTGACGTTGCCGTTGCGGTCCTCGGTCTTGTCCAGCACGCCGTCGGAGGTGAAGAACAACTCCTTGCCGCTGCCGTGCTCGGTCAGTTTCCAGCCGGAGCCGTTGTGCTTGAGCGTGGCCTTGAACTGCCCCGGCGACTTGTAACCGGAACCGGAGACGGTGAACTTGCCGACCACACCGTCGGCCGCCACGTACGTCACCGAGTCGTCGCTGGAGGCCTCGTAGAGGCGCACGTCGGCGCCGCTGCGGCTGCGCCAGCCTGGCCCGAGCGAGCCTTGGGGCAGGTCGGCACCGAGGAACCTGCTGTTGAACGACGCACCCAGGGTCACGTTGCCGGCGATCCCGGGCAGCGTCATCTCCGTGCTGGTCAGCAGCAGGTTTCCGGAGCCGACATTCACCTTCATCTGCAGGCGGTCGGTCAGCGAGAACGACAACTGCGTCGCGTTGCGCACAGGTCCCGTGCCTTTCGGCACGGACGGCGGGTCGGTCACCCCCGCGGCGACCGCCCTGTCCGCGCGCGCCGGCGCCTTGGCAGAACCTGTGTAGAGCCACACCTTGTCGCTTGATTGCGGCGACACCACGGGCTCGATCTGCGGTGCGGGCGGTTCGGCCGACGCCGAACCGGTGGAGATCGCCACCAGGGACGACGATGCCGCCAACGACATCGCCATTCCCAGTGCAGCGCGAATGCGTGCCATCCGAACTCCTTACCGTCGACCGGTGAAGACGGTCTTCACCGGCACCTCAGACAGGAAGAAGGCAGCCTGCGGATCGCGCCGGCGGCGCAGTTCCGCAGTAATGGCGAGTCAGTTCGTGGAGTCCGCCATCTCTTTGTCCGCCCGGACCGGTGGCGGCGCGTCATCGAGCATGTGGTCGACCAGACGCCAGGCGCGGGCCAAGGACCGAACCGCCCAGCTCAGAACCGCGACGAGCGAGATGACAACCACCGCCCTAGCGGCGATCGAGCTCATGACAGAACCGCGGCAACCATGACGTGCCCCCGTATTGCTCTCCCCGTTTGATGACGATGAATGTATGTCCGTCCACAAGCAACAGTCAAGGAGACTAACAAGCGGTGAGGACGAATACCGATAAGACATGGGAAATGAGGTCATCCGGTAACCGAACGTCGATCTTTCCACATTAAACCATGGCCTGCGTCACATCGAGACTAATGTCTGACGCATTCATAGATCTCGAATCCTGCGTGCAGGGACCGCGGAACGCGAGGGCTGCGAGCGGCGCTATCCGCGAAGCGTCACCAGGGCTGGAACGTCTCGCAGGAGATCAGGGTGACGGTGTCCCAACGGCCGCTGCACACGTCGTTGTTGTCGCCGCCGTCGAGGAAACCGACACCGTCGTAGGCGGACAGAACGTCGTCGCCCTTCTCGCCGTAGAGCTTGTCGTTGCCGTTGTTGCCGCGCAAGTCGTCGTTGCCGCCGCCACCGAGAATGGTGTCGTTGCCGCCGAAGCCGTCGATGACATTGGCCGCCGCGTTGCCGACGAGGCGGTCGCTGCCCGAGCCGCCTTCGAGGAGCTCGACGTCGGCGCCGACGGTGTCGTGCTCACCGGCCACACCGTCGTCGCGGGACACGCCGTTCAGAGAGATGGTGACGGGCTTCTTGTAGCGCTGGTAACTGACCTGGTCCCGGCCGGTGCCACCGAGCAGCACGTCGGCGGAGACCTTGCGGTCGTCGGGGTCGCCGCGCAGCTGGTCGTTCCCGGCGCCGCCCTCGATACGGTCCGCGCCGCCCCAGCCGGTGAGGAAGTCGTTGCCGTCGCCGCCGTACAGCTTGTCGTTGCCGTTGTCGCCGAAGATGTCGTCGACGCCGTTGCCACCGTGGATGACGTCGTTGCCGGGGCGATGGGGCGCGGTGAGGCAGTCGCTGTCGCCGAGGACCCGGTCGTCGCCGTCACCCGCGGAGACGTAGTCGGACCCGTCGCCGGCGTAGATGAGGTCGTCGCCGCCCTTGCCGTAGATCTTGTCGTTGCCGGTCGCCCCGTCGCAGGGGTCCTCGCCGTGCAGCGCATCGGCCTTCGGGCCGCCCACGAGCTTGTCGTTGCCCGCGCCGCCGTAGGCGGTGATCGTGAGGTCGCTGTTGTTGACCACCGAGTCGTCCCGGTCGTAGAGCCAGACGGTCACCCTGGCAGGTGTCCTCGTGGTCTTGCAGCGGACCCGGGTCTTGTCACCCTTCACCTGCTTGCAGTTCCTGCCGGGCTTGACAGCCACCCGATCGTCGATCGTGACGGTCCGCCCGGAACGCGTGATCACGACCTTGTTCTTGACCTTGGTGTCGGCCGAGAACGTGACCGTGGTGGCGCCCGCGGTCACCCATCCGTAGCTCGACGCCGCAGCCGGGCCGGCAACGGCCGTGGCAGCAACGGTGATGACAGCCGACAGAAGAAGGGCCGACCAGACTTTGCGCACCGACGCAGCATAGAAGATCTTCGAAAGTCGGCCTAAGCGAGCTCGGTCTTCGTCTCCGAGTCGGTGGATGCCGGGTCCGGCGGCGGCGGGTCGTCCTGGTCGTCACCCGTCGCCGGGGTGGTCGGCTCGGTGGTCGACTCCGTCGGCGGTGTGGTGGGCTCGTCCGTCTCGTCGTCCGCGGGCGGCGTCGACTCGGTCGGCGGGTCGCTCGGCTCGGACTCGGACGGCTCGGGCGATGCCGAGGACGCCGACGGGGCCGGCTTCGGGCGGCTGCGCAGCGGCTTGGTGTCGGCCTTGGGCTCGGTGCGGATGATCTGGGTCTCGTCGGCGGGCGCGTCGCCCGCGCCGGTTCCGCCCTTGGGCTCCGTCGCGTCGTTGTGCTGCACGGTCACCGCGGGCGGCCGCTGCGGCGTCAGTGTCGCATCACCGAACTGCGCGCCCAGCCACATCGCCGGTCCGAGGCCCACCGCCACGATGGCCCCGAAGAGCGCCATAGGTCCCCGTTCCATGAGCGCCCCTCCCCCCTGTCATGGCGATCATCCTCGCTTCGCGTTGCCTTTCTCTACCCATTTCGGCGAACGCTAAGCGAATGACGCCCGATCTTCAGTGTGACAACCCGTGCCGGTCCGGCTACCGCTTCGTCGGACATGCGACCATCCACTAGAGAACACGATCCCGGGGGCGAATCGGTTCATCCGGTCAGGATGACTATCGGGTACGGGACAGAAACGCCACGGCGTCGTCGAGGGCACCCCACCCGCCCGGCAGCTCGTCGGAGTCCAGCGCACCCCGCACGCTCAGGGTCCCGCCCTCGCGCAGCTGCAGGTCCCAGCTCCGCCGCTTGACCTGCGTGGCGCCGGCCACGTCCGCGTACGCGACGAACCGCGACTCCGGCGCGATGACCTCCCGGCGCGGCCCGTCGGCGGCGGCGAACTCGGCCAGCCGCCGCTTCGCGGAGCCGTTCTGCGACCGCGGCAGCCCCGGCACCAGGAACAGCCCGGTGTCGACGATGAGCACGTCCGTCCGCGCCCCGTCGACCACGAGGTTCACGACCCCGCCGACCACCTCGGCGCGGGGCAGGCCGGCCTCCTCCGCGGGCCCGGCCGAGACGTCGACGCCCAGCTCGGCCAGCCGCTCCCGGGCCGTCGCCACGGTCGCCGGGTCGACGGCCAGCGCGGCGAGACCCCCGAGATCCAGGTGCGCGCCGTCCGGGGCGACCAGCTCCGCCGTACCCATCCAGCTGTGCCGCCAGCGGGCCGCACCGCTGCGCAGGGCGGCGAGCGCGAGCAGCAGGGTCACCAGCTCGGCCACCTTCAGCGCGGTCTCGTCGGCCGGCAGGCCGGGGAAGACCGACTCGGCGAGCTTGCGCAGCCGCCCGTCGCCGGCCAGGTCGAGAACGTCCGCCGTCGTGACGACCGGGCTGCCGGCGACCCGGCTCAGGGTGGTCAGGGCCGCGCCGGCCTCGCGCTCGACCTCCACGGTGCGGGCGGCACCGAAGAACTCGTCCCAGCCGACCGCGGTCCGCCCCTGCGGCGGGAAGGCCACCGCCTGCAGAGCGCGGCCGAGGCCCGGGAGGTCGGGCACCAGCTCAGCCTCTGCCGGCATGGGCTCCTCCGCCGCTCCTTCGACAGCGGCGATGGCGGCCAGGCGTTCCTCGCGCGGCGGATGCGTGTCCCAGGTAGACGGCGGCGCCGGCTCCCGCGCCCGCAGCATGGCCACATCCTCGGCCCGGGCCGCCAGCGCCCGCAGGAAGCCCCCGAAGATGTCGTCCGGCACGTGACCCGCCTGCCACCCGGGCCCGAGATACTCGGCGTGGAAGATCCGCATCAGCCCGTCCAGGGCGGGCAGGTCCCGCAACACGGCGGCCGCGGCGGCAGGTCCCGCGTACGCGGCCGCGATCCGGTCCGCCTGCAGCTCCTGCGCGGTGCTGAACGGCGCATCGACACGGCGGTAGAACCGGGCGTACGCCCGCAGCAACGGCCCCGCCGGATTGCGCCGAGGGATGCGCGGCACGATCCGCCCCACCGCGACCCGCCCCCGGTACGCCACCGGCGCGAGCCGCCCCGATGCCGGCGAGTAATGACCGAGCTCGTGCGCGACGACGGCCCTCAGCGGCGCGGTGTCCCACGCCTGCAACAGCGGCAGCCCCAGGTAGAGGTCCCGGCGCCCGCCCGCGAGCCCCAGCAGCCGGGTGCGCTCGATGACCTTGGCAGCCACGTCCGCGACGATCGTCAGCCGGTCCGGAGCCCGCGTACCCGCGGCCGCGGCAGCCCCGTCGACCAGCGCCCACAGCCCGGGGGCGTCCTCCCGACCGACCGGAATCCCGACCGGCTCCGGGCGACGCGTGTGCAGCGCGCGCCGGGTCGCGTACCCCATGACCCCGACCGTGGCGATGCACACCGGCAACCCGATCCGCAGCGCGGCGCCACCCGGCAGCATCGACAGCACCAGCATCACCGGCACGACGACGACCGCGAGCTGCAACGCCGCGACCGCCAGGAACCCGGCCAGCGCGGCAACCGAGCCCCACACCCTTCTCTGCACCCGGCAAGCCTAGGGCCGCCACGGACCCTCCCGGCCGCCGCGGTCCGGCGGTTCGGCCCGGACCATGCCTCTGACGTGCGAAAACTCCCGTCCACTGCCACCGGAGATTTAAGCCTGGTTTTAGCTGGGGGCCGGTCGGACAGTTTCGGGCCGCGCCCGCCGGGGATGCAGGGGCGCATGATCGATCAGACTCTCGCTCTCGCGATCAAGGGGTATGCCTGGCTGCCGGACCTGCGCCGCGAGGCCGGTGGTGGGCCCGTACGCCTGCGTGTCATGGGGCAGCCCGCCCTCGGCATCTGCGGGACCGACGCGGCGGCGTTCTTCTACGCCGACGGCAATCTCGAGCGGCACACTGCGCTGCCGCATCCGGTCGTCAGTTCGCTGTTCGGGAAGGGGGCCGTGCACACCCTTGATGGTGAGGCGCATCGGGCGCGGAAGGCGTTGTTCGTGGCGTTGCTGCTCGGTGACGGGATCGGCGAGGTCGCCAAGCTGACCGGGGAGGCGTTCGACCGGGCCGCCGAGTCGTGGCGGGGCGGGCCGCCCGTCACCCTCTTCGACGAGTCGGCGCGGGCGATCGCGCGGGGGGTGACGCGCTGGACCGGCGTACCGCTGGCCGAGGGTGCGGTGGACGGCCTGGCGGCCGACATGATCGCGCTGGTGGACGGGTTCGCGACGGCCGGACCGCGGCATTGGCGGGCCCTGGCGGCCCGGCGGCGGCGGGAGCGGTGGCTGGCCGGCCTGATTTCGGGGGTACGCGCTGAGCAGGTCGAAGCGGCCCCGGAGTCTGCGCTGGCGACCGTGGCGCGCTTCGAGGACGAGGGCGGGCTGCTGGATGCACGTACCGCCGCGGTCGAGATGCTCAACATCATCCGGCCTACGACGGCCGTGGCGTGGTTCGTCGCGTACGCGGCGCACGCGCTGGACCGGCAGCCTCGGTTGCGGGCGGCGCTGCGTGCGGGTGACGACGAGTTCACCGCCGCCTTCGTGCACGAGGTTCGCCGGTTCTACCCGTTCGCGCCGTTCCTCGGTGGGCGGGCTGCCCGGGACCTGACGTTCCGGGGTGAGGAGGTGCCGCGCGGCACGTTGGTGCTGCTCGACGTGTACGGGCAGAACCACGATCGGGCGCTGTGGGCGCGGCCGTACGAGTTCCGGCCGGAGCGGTTCGTGGGCCGGTCGATCGGGGAGTTCGAGCTGATCCCCCAGGGCGGCGGCGACCCGCGGACGGGTCACCGCTGCCCCGGCGAGAAGATCACGGTGGCGGTGCTGGGCACGCTGGTGCAGCGGCTGGCGCGGCTGGACTACTACGTGCCCCCGCAGGATCTCTCGATCGGTCTGAGCCGGGTCCCGGCTCGGGTGACGAGCGGGTTCCAGCTGGTCGTGCCCTAGTCCATCCAGGGGATCTCGGGCGCCGGGTGGAAGGCGACGCCCTGGTGCCGCCACCGCGGGGCGAAGGCGGCCAGCCGGCGGCGGAACGACTCCCAGTCCCGCACGTCGCGCGGCGACCAGCCGATCTCGGCGATCGCCGGGAGGCGCGGGAACGTCATTGTCTGCACGTCGGCCAGGTTGCGCAGGGTCTCGGACCACAGCGGCGCCTCGACGCCGAGCAGGGAGTCCTCGCCGACGCCGGGGAGCCGCTCCGCCGGGTCCCAGCCGTACGCCTTCTCGACGCCGACCGTGCCCGCCCAGTCCAGCCCGAGCGGGCTGTCGGCGGTGTACTTCATGTCGAGGTAGGTGCGGTCGGCGGGAGACATGAGCACCTTGCTGCCGTGGGCGGCGGCGCGGGCGGTGCCCTCGTCGGCGGCCTCGATGCGCCAGAACTGCGGCACCGCCGAGGCGGGCAGGTCCACCGCGGCCATCTCGTGCCAGCCGACCGGGCGCTTGCCCAGCGCGACGACCAGGGGCAGCACCCGCTCGATGAAGGCGCGGTAGTCCTCGGCGGTGGTGGCCTGGGCCTCGTCGCCGCCGATGTGCAGGTACGGGCCGGGGGTCAGGGCGGCCACCTCGCGCAGGACGTCGCCGACGAACGCGTACGTCTCCTCCTTGCCGGCGACGAGCGAGCTGTAGCCCACCTCCACGTCGGTGCGCTGCGGCGGGGCGACCCCGTCGGCGGTCAGTTCCGGGTACGCCACCTGGGCCGCGTTCACGTGCCCCGGCATGTCGATCTCCGGGACGACGGTCACGAAGCGCTCGGCCGCGTACGCGACGATCTCGGCGTAGTCGGCCTTGGTGTAGTAGCCCGGCCCGGTGCCGCCGACGCCGGTGCCGTCGCCGCCGCTGATCGCGGTGAGCTTGGGCCAGCTGTCGATCTCGAGGCGCCAGCCCTGGTCGTCGGTGAGGTGCAGGTGCAGGTGGTTGATCTTGAAGAGCACCAGGGAGTCGACGTACGACTTCACCTCGTCGACGGTGAAGAAGTGGCGGGCCACGTCCAGCATCGCGCCGCGGTAGCCGAAGCGCGGCCGGTCGGCGATGGTGCCGCCGGGCAGCGTCCAGGCGACCTGCCGCAGTGTGGTCGCGAAGATCTCCGCGGGCAGCAGCTGGCGCAGCGTCTGCACCCCGTGGAACAGCCCGGCCGGAGCGCCGCCGGTCAGCGTCACGTCCGCCGAGGTGATCTCGAGCCGGTACTCCTCGTCGCCCAGCGCCTGATCGAGCCGCAGCCCGATCCCGCCCGGCCCGTCGCTCACCGGCAGCCCGAAGCCCGTCGCCGGCCGCAGGCTGTCGGCCAGGTACGCCGCGACCTGCTCCGTGCCGGGTGCCGCGCTGATGCCCGTACCGTCGTCGATCGTGAAACGTGCGGCCGCGTCGGGCCGCACCTCGGCCGGCGCGGGAATCACATCGCCCAGTCCTCTCGTCACCACTACGCCCTTCTCGTAGAGGCCGTGGCTCGGCCCGCCGGAAACTCTAAACGTTATTTCCAGTTTCCGACCAACCCGATGAAGCGCGTCACGTCGCCGATATCGTGGCGACATGGCGATCTCTCCCCGGCGCGCCACCCCGGCGGACGCGCCCGCGCTGCACGACCTCGCGGCCCGCACGTTCGGACTGGCCACCCCGCCCGGCACGCTCCAGACCGACATCGACGCTTTCATCTCGCAGCACCTGTCGCAGTCGAGTTTCGAGCAGTACCTCGCCGACCCCGACCGCATCCTGCTGCTGACCGAGGCCGAGGACGGCAAGCCGGTCGGCTACGCGATGCTGGTCGGCGGGCCGATCCAGGACCCGGAGCTGGCCGCGACGGTGGGCCCGGACAGCATCGAGCTGAGCAAGTTCTACGTCGCGGCCGACAGCCACGGGTCCGGCACCGCCGCGTCGCTGATGACCGAGACGCTCGCGGCGGCCGCGCAGACCGGCGCGAAAACCTGCTGGCTCGGCGTCAACCAGCTCAACGTCCGCGCCGCCAAGTTCTACGCCAAGCACGGCTTCGAGATCATCGGCACGAAGAAGTTCCTGGTGGGCGACGTCTGGCACGACGACCACGTACGCGCGCGCCGGCTGGAGGTCACGCGCTGAACCAGGCGGCCTCGCCGGGCCGCAGCGCGCACTCGATGCGCCGGCGGGTCAGCTCGGCCAGCGGCGGCAGGCCGGCCGGGTCGAACCAGCCGACCGCCAGCGACTCGTCGTCGTTGACCCGTGCCCGCCCGCCGACCGCCCGGCACCGGAAGGCGATGTCGACGTACTCGGTGCGGTCGCCGTTGGGGTAGGTGTTGGGCGGCTGCGTCAGCACGCTCGTGACCCGCTCCGGCACGACGTGGACGGCCGTCTCCTCGTAGACCTCCCGCACCACCGTCTCGGCCGGCTGCTCCCCCGGGTCCATGACGCCCGCGATCAGCGACCAGGACCGGTCGTCGCTGCGCTGACCGAGCAGGATCCGGCCCGCGTCGTCGAACACCACGGCGGTGACCCCCGGCAGGAGCAGCAGGCGCGGCCCGACGACGTCCCGCAGGCTCTTCAGGTACGGCGATATCGGCATACCGGGCACCCTAGGGCCGCCGGCAGAGGCACGATGCTCGTCAATACCCCTGAACGGGCGATCCCGTACGGGTGACGCTCCCGTTGACTGCCGGCGACCCGCACCCAAGACTCCGAGTACCCAGCGGCGAAAGGGCCGTGGCATGCGTGAGAAACCCCCGTACCTGTTCGATCCGGGCGACGAGCACTTCAGGGTCACCGCGGACGCGGACGGCGCGGTCATCGACATGACCGTCCGCGGCACCTGGCAGCCCGCGCTGCACAGCGCCGCCTCCCGGACGCTGCGCATGTGCCTCGCGGAGAGCCCGGCCGGCATCGTCGTCGACCTGACCGCGATCGAGGACCCCGCCGCGGCCAGCGTCCCGACCTGGCTGGGCGCCGCCCGGGCAACGGCGGCCGCCACCCCCGCCGCGGGCCTCGCGCTGTGCCTGCCGCCCGGAGCATCCCTGGCCGCCCACCTCGACCGAGCCGGCGCGCCGGCCATCCACGCGACCGCCGCCGAGGCCCGCGCGGCCCTGGCCGAGCACCGGGCGCACGAGGTCATCCGCATGTCGCTGCCGCCGGCCTCGCTGTCCCCGAGCCGGGCCCGCGACCTGGTCGGCCGCGTCTGCCAGGACTGGAAGCTGCCCGCGCTGCTGCACCCGGCCCGGGCGGTCATCTCGGAACTGGTCACCAACGCGGTGG
This sequence comes from Actinoplanes sp. NPDC049548, assembly GCF_040676695.1. Taxonomy (NCBI): domain Bacteria; kingdom Bacillati; phylum Actinomycetota; class Actinomycetes; order Micromonosporales; family Micromonosporaceae; genus Actinoplanes; species Actinoplanes sp. NPDC049548. The sequence goes on along the minus strand of NZ_JBFAPM010000008.1, from coordinate 268,209 downwards.
AACACGCCCGCACCCAGATCGACGTCGCCGTCTCCCGGCGCGGCGCCGCTTTGCACCTCGCCGTCCGCGACCGCGACCCGATGCTGCCCCGGATCCTGGACCTCCCACCGGTCCGCACCGGCCACCCCCTCGACGAACGCGGCCGCGGCCTGCGAGTGGTCCACGCCGACTCGACCGCCTGGGGCGCGATGCCGACCGCCGGCGGCAAGGTGGTCTGGGCGACGGTCCGCGACCGCGCGGGACGCCCCCGCCCCTGGTGACCGCGGCAGTTCAGGCGGCGAGCCGGTTCCGCCGCCCGCCCTCAGCGACCGCGGCGGATCAAGCGGCGAGCCGTTGCCGGGCCTCCAACAGCGCGAAACCCAGCAGGTTGAGCCCCCGCCACCGGGCCGGGTCGGCGGCCCGCTCATGGGTTGCGGCCAGCCGGATCCCCCCAACCGGCCCGTCGGAGCGCTCCAGCGTGACCAGGTCATCCACGGTGCGAGGCGAGTCGTGCACGCCGGCAGTATCCGTCAGGACTCCGACACCCCTTCGCCGATAGGTTGACCGGCTCAGCCGCGCTTGGACCCAGACAGCGCAGCTTGGAGGAGCTCGTTGACGAGATGAAGATCGTCCAATTCCGTCTCCCGACCCTCAGGAATGCTGCGAAGTTGACGGAGGGAGCGCTCCGCGCGATCGCCGAACCAGAGCTGGGCATGGCGTGCGGCGTCGTCACGTATCTGAGCATCGGCGTCAGCCAGCTGGGTACGGAGAACCGGGCCAGCGGCGGGATCGAGACAGAGACGAATGATGTCCAGAAGGTCTGTCCCCTCCTTCTGCGAACCCCGATTCATTACCGACTGCAGCTTCATGGCGATGATGGGTCCTGGCTCCGCTACGGCGACTGTCAGATCCGCAGTACCGGTGGCCCGTATCATCACCGGCGTCGCGCTTTCCGCGGCCCATGCATGAGACAGCACATGCAGGCGGTCTGTCGGATCGTCCGGCAACGGAGCGAGATCTGCGTCCGCCACCTCGAGGACGTCGACCTGCACGGGCCCTGCGGGAGTAGGTACGAGGGCACCCGACACGCCGCTCCGCTGGGCGCCGCTGCTGATCAGCAATTCCAGTTGTGCGATCTCACCCTCGTGCCGTCGGTTCACCGTGTCCAGGTCACTCGTGGCTCGGTACGGTCGCGTCAACCGGCAGACGACTGCCAGCCCACCCACAACTATGACCTCACGACCCGTCCTTTCCGTGACGGCCGGGATGGCGAGAGCGAGCGCCGACATCGATGTACCGACGAGATCGACCATGACGGGTAAGCGGTTACCAGACACGCGGCCCAGCTTCCGGCGGAGGCGTCCATCCGTCCAAAACTGCACGACCGCGGTCGGGATCCCGCGCCAGGTCAAGCGCCACGAACAACGGCCTGGCCAGTGGCCATGCTTCGTCGGCCAGCTTCACGCGGCTGGCGCACACCATGGCCAGCGGTGCGACGCGTATCGTGGCGCCACGAGTTTCGTGGTTGGCTGCCGGACCGAGCAGGTGAAGGGCTCGTCTCACCACCGCCTGATCCGGCACATAGAAGTCGGGAGGATGGTCCGATCGAGCGGCGAGCGGCGCGCCGTATGCCGCAGCTGCGACCGTGTCGGAGAGTGCCCAGCCGATCGTCGCGCCGGCGTTCGCCAAACCGAGCCGAAGCGCCTCGTTGACGACACTGACCTCCCCGGATGTCACGGGAGCAGGATGACCATGAAGATCCGTGGGGACCGACTGCCAGCGTTCGGCAAGCTCCCAGAACAAGTGGGGGATCATCGGCTTGAGTTGATCGTCGATGAGCGCGGCCGATCGCATCTTGGTCAGGGCTTGCGACACCGAGCTCGGTGATCGGTCGAGCGTCCGTGCGATCTGGCGTACCGACGCCGGTCGGGCTGGTTCAAGCAGGAGTAGTGCCGCCACTTCCTGGCTTACCCGCCCCGCCAGTGCAGGTCCGATGGCAGAAGCCGCTTTCAGTTTGGGGACGTCTGCGTCGATGAAGAGCTCCGCATGGACGAGGTGAAGGTGCCCACGCAGATCCAGCCAGCTGAAGCCAGCCTCCCGCAGCAGCTGGCGAGCCGCTTCTGTCACCCGGTCGGCGACCAACACCAGTAGCGGTTCGTTCGTGCCGCCATCCTGTTGAAGCAACGTCCGCCCAACGGCCTCGGCAGCGACGAGCGACATGCGCTTCACCTGGACCAGGGTGCGACCACCCCCAGGACTGATCAGCACGAGGTCAGCTCCGCTGTCGTTCGGGGCGGGAGCCACGCCTAGGCCGATCGTGGTCGCGGCCTCGCGCAGTTCAGCAACGCCTCGCACATCCGCAGCACTAGCCACCTGCCCACTCTACCGTGTTCGGTGTTCGGTCAATACCGAACACCGAACACCCGTGGCAGGCGCCGGCCACCCCTCGACGAACGCGGCTGCGGCCTGCGAGTGGTCCACACCGACTCGACCGCCTGGGGCGCGATGCCGATCGCCGGCGGCAAGGTGGTCTGGGCGACGGTCCGCGACCGCGCGGGACGTCCCCGCCCCTGGTGACCCACCGCCGGGCGACAAGGCGGTCTGGGTGGCGGGTCAGGCGGCAAGCCGGTCCCGGGCCTCCATTAGCGCGAAACCCAGCAGGTTGAGCCCGCGCCACCGGGCCGGGTCGGCGGCCCGCTCATCGGTCGCGGCCAGACCGATCCCCCACACCCGGTCCGTCGGGCTGGCCTCGACAAGAACGCGCCTGCTCGTCCCGGCGAGGAACTCGCTCAACTCGGCGGACTGCCCGAACTTGGCGACGCTCGCGTCCACGACGATCTCGAAGCGCTGCGCGACCCAGGTCTGCTCGTCGAAGCCGCGCACCCGCCGGCCCAGCATCTTTGCCTGCCGAGGATGGCTCGCGGCGACGATCCGGGCGGCAGCCTCCTCGTCACCGAACAGCAGCGCCTTGCGCCACATCATGTAGTGCTCCGCCGTGCTGAAGCGGACGCCGTCCACTGTGAAGGCGGACGGCCACCACTGGCTGAGGCAGCCCGTGCCGATGCTGCCGTCGCGCTGCGGCCGATGTCCCCAGAAGAAGACGTACTTGACCGGGGCACCGGAGCGCTCCAGCGTGACCAGGTCGTCCACCGTGCGAGGCAAGTCGTTCACGCCCGGCAGTATGCCCGCCCCCTCCGACACTTCCGCCGCATTATTCGTAGTGGTAACGGCAGGAGATGATCGTGACTTCACCGGGCTCCACCGCGTACACCAGGCGATGCTCCTCGTCGATGCGTCGCGATCGGAGGCCTGCGAGATTGTTCCTGAGAACCTCTGGCTTACCGATTCCAGGTCCGTCGGGATCACGCTTGATGTCAGCAATCAGCGTGTTGATGCGCTTCGGCGTCTTGCGGTCCTGGCTCTGCCAGTACAGGTAGTCGTCCCAGCCGTGGTCGGTCCAGCTCAGCTTCATTCTTCCGGACCGAAGTCGCGCTCGGTGGCCCGGCCGGCACGCCACTGCTCAACGCTCTCGATCAAGCGCTTGGCGTTGGCCGGCGATCGAAGCAGGTAGTTGGTCTCCATGATCGAATCCCAGTCTTCCTTGCTCACCAGGACCGCGTTACCCCGCTTCGACACGATTTCGATCGGTGTGTGATCTTCGTTCACCCGCTCAATGAGCGGGAAAAGGGTCTTTCGCGCCTCACTGGCACTGATCGCTGCGGTCACGACGCCTCCCATAGTTGTACCGGATATGGTACCAGTTGGCCGGCCGAACCGCAGAACACCTGACCAAGCGCGGTCCAGCCTGCCCGACGGCGTCGCCGCCGCCGAGGACGCGAGAAACGGAATCGACCATGGTCCGGTCCCGAACGTTCGGTGTTCGGTCAATACCGAACACCGAACACCGCCCTTGCGGGTGAGCGGCCAGGGCACTCTTCCGGAGTTCGGCGCCGCGCGAGCCACCACTGTGGATCGCGGCGCCGAAAAATGTCAGAGGGGGCGACTAGGTTGGTCAGTGCGGATCGGCGCCACGGGGGCGCCGATCCGCGGCACCGCGCAGCAGGGTCTCGGCGGCCTGCCGGGCGCGCTCGTGCAGCTCCGGCGGGGACTCGATGGTGAAGTCGCCGCCGAGCACGCCCAGGATCATCACCGGCCAGCCCAGATCGTCGACGCTCATCCGCATCCGGCTGGTCTCCTCGGTGACCGGTTCCACTGTGGCCCAGTGTCCGACCGTCTGCCGCACCGTCCCCGCCGGGACGCTCACCAGCACCGACACGTCGTATCGGCTGGGTGCGGCGGCCAGCCGCTGCCGCATCCACGCGACCGGGTCGCCGCCGGGGATGTCGCGGGGGCGGAAGCGGGCGCCGGTCAGTGCCGGCTTCGTGAGGCGGTCGACGCGGAAGCTGCGCCAGTCGCCGCGGTCGAGGTCCCAGGCGATCAGGTACCAGCGGCGGCCGAGCGAGACCAGGCGGTGCGGTTCGACGTGGCGGTAGCCGGTCTCGCCGTCGCGGGGGGCGTAGTCGAAGCGCAGTCTTTCCTCGCCCCGGCAGGCCATCGCGATGGTGGTGAGCGAGGCCGCGTCCAGCACCGGGCCTCCGCCGAAGACGCCGGGGGCCGTTGCGGCCTGCAGGGCGTCGATGCGGCGGCGCAGGCGGGGCGGGAGGAGCTGGATGACCTTCGCGAGGGCGCGTACCGATGTCTCCTCGAAGCCGGCGACGGCGCCGGCGGCGGCGGTCCGGAGGCCGACCGCGATGGCGACCGCCTCCTCGTCGTCGAGCAGCAGCGGCGGGACCGCCGCCCCGGCCTGCAGCTGGTATCCCCCGGCGACCCCGCGGGCCGCGTCGACCGGGTAGCCGAGGTCGCGGAGGCGGTCGACGTCGCGGCGCAGGGTGCGGGGGCTCACTTCGAGCCGGTCGGCGAGCTCGGCGCCGGGCCAGTAGCGGTGGGTCTGCAGGAGGGAGAGGAGCCGGAGCATCCGCGCGCTCGTGTTCGCCATGACTCCAGCGTCCTTCCTATTGCGGTCAATAAGTGGCCGGTATGGACCCTAGCGTGGGACGCATGATTCAGACCGAGGAGCTCACCAAGCACTTCAAGGACGTCAAGGCGGTTCAGGGCCTGACGCTCACCGTCCGGCCCGGGGAGCTGGTCGCCCTGCTCGGGCCGAACGGGGCCGGCAAGTCGACCACGCTGCGGATGCTCACTACGCTGATCCCGCCCACCTCCGGCACGGCACGGGTCGCCGGCTTCGACGTGGTGGCCCGGCAGCGCGACGTCCGCCTGCGGATCGGCTACATCGGGCAGGGCAACGGCGCCGGCCACAGCCAGCGCGGGCGGGACGAGCTGATCAGCCAGGGCCGGGCGTACGGGCTGCGGGTCGGACAGGCCCGCCGGCGCGCCGCCGAGCTGATCGACTCGCTGGGGCTGGGCGAGGTCGCGGACCGGACCGTCGCCACGCTCTCCGGTGGCCAGCGCCGGCGGCTCGACATCGCGATGGGTCTCATCCACGAGCCGGGGCTGCTGTTCCTCGATGAGCCGTCGACCGGCCTGGACCCGCAGAACAGGGCGAACCTGCAGGAGCACATCCTCGCCCTGCGCGAGCGGCACGGCACCACGATCGTGCTGACCACGCACTATCTCGACGAGGCCGACTCGATGGCGGAGCGGGTCATCGTCGTCGACCACGGCCGGATCATCGCGGACGACACCCCGGCCGCATTGAAGGCCACCCACGTCGGCGACAGCATCCGGCTGGGCTTCGACCACGAGACCGACGTCGCGGCCGCGGCGGCACGGCTGCGCTTTCCCCGGGTACGGCGTGACGGCCTGACCTTGGAGATCGGCGTACCCGGAGCGCCGCGGCTCGTCCCGGACCTGCTGGAGGATCTGCGCGCCGCCGGGACCGCGGCCGCCTCGGTGGAGGTCACCCGGCCCACGCTCGACGACGTCTTCCTGAGACTGACCGGCCGCAGCCTGCGCGAGGGCGGAGCGGTGGCCGGCACCCGCAGCGACGAGCTGGTGGAGGCCTGAGTCATGAGCAACCTCGTCACCGACACCGGCGTCGTCTTCAGCCGTGAGCTGCGGCCGATGCTGCGCAACCCGGTCACCGTCGTCTTCTCCATGGTGCAGCCGCTGGTCTTCCTCGGCCTCTTCGCGCCGCTGCTGCCCGACGACCTGTCCCTGCAGTGGTTCGTGCCGGGCATCGTGGTGATGTCGTGCCTGTTCGGCACGTCCATGACCGGCTCGAACCTGCTCTTCGAGATCCAGACCGGCTCGCACCAGCGGATGCTGGTCACCCCGCTGCGGCGGCCGGCCCTGCTGCTCGGGCGGGCGCTCAAGGAGATCGTGCCCGTCCTCGCCCAGGCCGCCCTGATCGTGGGACTCTGCCTGCCGGGCAGCTTCGAGCTGCACCTCGCCGGGGCCCTGGTCGGGCTGGCCATCCTCGCGACGTTCTGCCTCGGGCTGGGCGCGCTGTCGTACACGCTGGCGCTCGCGGCGAAGCACCGGGAGTGGCTTTTCTGGACCGTGCAGCAGACGTTGCTCTTCCCGTTGCTGCTGCTCGCGGGCATGCTGCTGCCCATCGCCAACGGGCCGGGGTGGCTGCGGGCGTTGTCGCGGTGGAACCCGCTGACGTACGTGGTCGACGCCGAGCGGGCGCTGTTCAACGGGGAGATCTGGACCTCCACCACGGCGGCCGGCGTCCTCGCGGCGGCAGGGGTCGGCGCGGCGGGCCTGCTCGTCGGGACCCGAGCGATGAAGAACTCCGACTAGGCGTGCGGCCCGCGCGGGCCCGGTGCGGTTACCGTCGGGGTCGATGATCGACAGGACGGGGAGGGCACGACGGATGTTCGGCTGGCGGCTGCGGCGGGAGCCGTACCTCATTCCCCGCACCCTCGGCCGGTTCATCGAGGGCCTCAGCCGCCCCGAGCGCAGCGTTCCCGAGCCCCGGCGGCACAACCCCGACGCCGTCGTCGACTGCGCCGTCTACCACGAGGGCAGGCGGCTGCCGGGACGGCCGCACTACGCCGCCGCCGCTCGGACCGCCCGGCGGCGGCGTGACGCCTTCGTGTGGCTGGGCCTGCACGAGCCGGACGAGGCGACGATGGCGTCGATCGCCAAGGTGTTCGGCCTGCACCACCTGACGGCCGCCCAGGCCGCCTCGGGCGGGCACCGGCCGGCCGCCGAGACCTTCGGGGACGTGGCGCGGCTGGTGCTGCGGACCGCCCGGTACGTGGAGCACGAGGAGCTGACGGCCACCTCCGAGGTGGTCGACACGGGGGACGTGACGGTGCTCATCGGCGCCCAGTTCGTCATCACCATCCGGCACGGGGCGGCCGGCGCGCTCCAGCCCGTACGCGAGGAGCTGGAAGCGCGACCGGCCCTGCTCGCGGAGGGTCCGTGGGCCGTCGCGTACGCGGTCTGCGAGCGGATGGTCGACATATACCTGGATGTCGCCGGGCACGTCGAGCGGGATCTGGAGGCGCTCGAGACGATCGCCTTCGCGGCGGACAAAGCGCCCGATATCGCCCATGTCTACCAGCTGAAGCGCGAGATGGTGGAGTTCAAGCGGGCCGTGCTGCCCCTGCAGGAGCCGTTGCAGCGTCTCCTGGACCGCGGGGTGGTGCCGGACGCGCTCTATCCGTACCTTGTGGACGTACGGGGTCGCCTGGGGCGGGCGGTGGACCGGGTCGCGGGGTTCGACGATCTGCTGAACTCGATTCTGCAGGCCCGGTTGGCCCAGGTCTCCGTCGATCAGAACAATGACATGCGCAAGATCGCTTCCTGGGCGGCCATCGCGGCGGTGCAGACCGCCATCGCCGGGATCTACGGGATGAACTTCGAGTTCATGCCGGGGCTGAAGTGGGAGTACGGCTACTACGCCACGCTCCTGCTGATGGCGGTCGCGTCGGTGGTCCTGTACCGCAGGTTGAAGAAGGTGGGCTGGTTGTGACGATCGCGGAGCCGGAGCAGCGCTGGGCGGAGCTCGGCCGGCAGGCGTGCCGCACGCTGGCACCCCTCTTCTCCGCCGTGGAGCACATCGGCAGCACCGCCGTACCGGGGCTGCCCGCCAAGCCGGTCATCGACCTGATGGCAGCCGTGGACGATCTCGACGACATCAACGACAGCGCGCTGGAGTCGCTCGGTTACCGAGCGCAGCCGACGGACATGCCCGAACGGCTCTTCTACCGGCGTGAGGACTACGACAGCACGGCGTACCACCTGCACGTCGTGACCAGTGACACGTGGGACACCCGCAACGAGCGGCTGCTGCGCGACCACCTGCTCGCCCATCCCGAGGCCCGCGAGCGCTACGCGGCCCTCAAGCGGGAGCTGATGGACCGGTTCGGGCCAGGCGATGCGTATACGCGCGGTAAGACCGAGCTGATCCAGGAACTCACCGATGCGGCCCGAGCCGGGCGAGGACTGCCCTCGGTTCCGGTGTGGGAGGAATAGTCCCAGGTCACACCCGTCACAAACCTCGGCCGTTCGGTCCCGGACCCCTCCCCCGGACCGCACGATCTCCACACCGGACGGAACCCGCGATCTACCCCACTCTGCCGTGGCCGATCAACACACCCCGTAACTACCGTTGCGAGTCGATCACCACGGCTGGGGGCGGTAGTAGGTGGAAAGCACGGTTACTGAGGCCGTACCGGAGAGCCTTGACGCCGGGCCCGAGGGTCCGGGCCGCGGTGGGCTCGTCACCGTTCTGCGGGGTCACCTCGACCTCTTCCTGAACGCCGGCTCGCTCATGGCCACCACCGCCATCACGTCGCTGTTCGGCTTCGCGTACTGGTGGCTCGCCGCGCGCACCGCGCCGGCCGCGGCGGTCGGGCAGGCTTCGGCCGCGGTCTCCGCCATGACCCTGATCGGGACGATCGGGATGTTCGGCATGGGGACCATGCTGATCTCGGATCTGCCCGCGCTCAAGGGCCGCAAGTGGGAGCTCATCAGCACCTGCCTGCTCGTCGCCGGCAGCGCCGCGACGCTCGGCGGGCTGATCTACGTGGGGCTCGCCCACTTCGCCGTCCCCGGGCTGCGGGAAGCGCTCGGCAGCACGGCCGCCACCGTGCTGCTGGTCTTCGGCATCGCGCTCAACGCGATGACGCTGGTGCTGGACGAGGCCCTGGTCGGGCTCCTGCAGGGCCCGATGCAGCTGATGCGCAACGCCTGGTTCTCGGTGATCAAGCTGGCGCTGCTCGGCGGCCTCGCCGTGGCGCCGCTCACCCTGACCGGCGGCGAGCTGCTGCTGACCTGGGTGGCCGGCATGGTGCTCTCGGTCGCGGTCCTGGGCCGGGCACTGCGCCGCAAGGGCATGGTGGATTCGGTACGCCCCCGCGCGTCCCTGCTGCGCGGCCGCGGCCGGGCGACGTTCGACCACAACCTGCTGAACCTGGCGACGTACCTGCCGCGGGCGGCCCTGCCGCTGGTGGTCACCGCCGTGCTCTCGGCCGAGGCGAACGCGTCCTTCTACACCGCGTTCATGGTGCTGTCGTTCCTGGCCATGGTGCCCGGCAACGTGGCGCTGACCCTGTTCGCGGTGGCCAGCGGCGACAAGGCCGCGCTGCGGTCCAAGGTGCGGATGGGCCTGCTGATCTGCCTCGGCGGCGGCCTGCCGGTCTCCCTCGTGGTCGCCGTCGCCGCCGGCCCCATCATGTCGATCTTCGGCTCCGCGTACGCCGACTCGGCCGGCACGGCGCTGACCATCCTGGCGCTGACGTACCTGCCGTTCGTCTTCCACCACTTCTTCCTGGCGATCTCCCGGGTGCAGGGCACCGTCCGCGGCGCGGGCATCTTCTCGGTCTTCGCCGGGGTCGCCGAGCTCGTCGCGGCCTGGTACGGGGGCAGCCGCGGCAGCCTCACGGAGCTCGTCACCTGGGTGGCGCTGGTGATGGCGGCGGAGACCGTCCTCGTCGCCCCGACCGTGCTGCGCGTGGTCTTCGCGAAAGCAGCTCCCGAAGGAGAGAACATCATGTCGAGCACCAGCCTGACCCTGCGCGAGCGCGCGTGGCTGCCGCTGGAGTACATCCGTACCGTCGGCCCGCTGACCGGCGTGACGGCCGAGCGGCTGCGCGCGGCGCTGATCGGGTTGCACGCGGCCGACCCGACGCACCGGGCGGTGTCGCGCCTCGACCGCAGCGGCGCCCGCTGGCTGCACATGGACGCGGAAGCGTTCGCCGAGTACGTGCGGGACGCGGTGACCGACCTCGGCGACGGACCGGCGGACTTCGACGCGATGACCCGGCAGCTGCAGGCCGAGCCGCGCGCCCACCACCCGGTGCGGATCCTCGCCGGAGGCGGGTACGTGGCCATGAAGGTGGCGCACGCGTACGGCGACGCGGGCCCGGTGAACACGCTGCTGCGGGAGCTGGTCCGGGCGGCCGGCGAGGAGCGGGCCGCGGTGATCGCGCCGTCGGTGCGGCACCGCTGGGCGCTGCCGAAGGCGTGGTGGAAGCAGTTCGGCACCAAGCCGGGCCGGTGGAAGCAGGGCCTGAGCTTCGCGCGGCCGCCGCACGAGGAGCCGTCCGCGACCCGTCCCTGGACCGCGAGCCTGACGGTGGAGACCGCCCGCTCGGCCGACGTGCTGGCCAAGATGCGGGTCTGGCGCGACGAGCACGCCCCCGGCGTGACCACGTCGGCCATCACCTTCGCGGCGTTCACCGCGGCGCTGCGGGACCTCGGGCTGAACCCCGACCTGACCGGCGGCACCTTCCTGGCGGACGCGCGGCGCTACGTCGACAAGGGCGTCAGCATCGACAGCAACTTCTGCATGGGCCCGTACCTGATGCCGCCGAGCCTCACCGACCCGCAGGCGATCCACACGACGCTGAAGGCGGAGCTGGCGACCGGCCGGATCCTGACGATGATGCTGCTGCGCGAGGGCAAGATCCTGGTCACCGGTGCGCCCGGCATGCCGGACCCGTACCCGGGTGAGGCGGCGGCGGAGCCGCGGCCCCGCCTGACGTTCAGCAACCAGGGGCGCCACGACGTGCTCGCCGACCTGCCGTGGGCGGCCGAGGCGGCGGGCCGGGTGAACCAGAGCGTCCCGACCCTCAACGGCCCGGAGGGCATCACGCTGACCACCTCGGAGATGGGCGGCGTGCTGCACCTGGAGGCCACGTTCCACGCCTCGACGTACGACCCGGCCGTGGTGGCCCGGGCGCTGCAGCTGGTCTGCACCGACCCGGCCGCCCTGATCATGGCCACTCGCTGAGACTTGCGCGCGGCCGGCCGCCCCCGCCGGCCGCGCGCAACCCCTATCGGGCCAGCACCGGCAGCGTGAGCTCGAAGTGCTTGGTCTTCTCCATGTCGTTCTTGCAGTTCGTGTAGGTGATCGTCGCCTCGATCGGCACGAATGCCGACCGCTTGTAGTGCGCGGTCACGTTGACCGCGGTCCGGTCGATGCGGCCGGGCTTGAGCATGTCGCTCTGCGAGAACGACGTGTACGTGCCGGTGTTACTGGGGTAGCCGACGTCGACCTTGCGGCCCTCGACCACCACCTCGGCGTCACAGATCTTCTTGCCGGTGCGCCAGTAGATGTCGACCCACGTGGGCTCGTGCGCGTCGACGGCGCGTACCCAGTTCATGATCGGGCGGGGCCCATCGCCCGCCGCCGCCGCGGGTGTCCCGATCAGCACCGACGTGAGAGCGGCCACGGCCGCGACTCCTAGAACCTTCCTCATGCCCGGATAGTAGGTCTCATTCCCCAAGCTTCTGGTACATAACGTGCAAACCAACCAGACCGTGCGACACGCTGTCGAAGGCCTCCGGGATCGTAGTCATGATCTCGAAACCCAGGGACTTCCACAGGTGTACGGCGGCCACATTGGATTCCACGACGCAGTTGAACTGGATGCCGTGGTAGCCCTCCCCCCGCGCCCAGTCGAGGACGTACGCCCCCAGCGCCCGGCCCACCCCGCGACCCTGGGCGCCCGGACTCACCATGAAGGACCCGGTGGCGATGTGCGCGCCACGGCCGGGGCGGTTGGGCCCCATCTTGGCGGAGCCGAGGACCTCGTCACCGTCGACGGCCACCACGGTCCGCCCCGGCGGCTGTTCCATCCAGATCGTCCGCGCCTCGTCGCTGTCGAGGCCGAGCGGATAGACGTACGTCTCCCCCGCCTCGACGATCTCCGACCAGAAGGGGAAGATGCTCGGCCAGTCCTGAGCGGTCGCCGTTCTGATGTTCATGGACCGACCCTAGGTCGAACCGGTACGGATACTCATACCGGTGCCGCCGCCGGCTGACAGCATCTCCGGCATGACTCAGGTACGCCGGGAGCCGGCCATCTTGCTCGGTGCCGGGATCGTCGCGCTCGCGGTGTCGGCGATCCGGCCCGCCTCATACGGGACATGGCTGCTCGAGGTGCTTCCCGCCCTCATCGCGGCGCCGGTGCTCGTGCTCACCTACCGGCGGTTCCCGCTGACGCCGCTCGCGTACCGGCTGATCCTGGCGCAGGCGCTGATCCTCATGGTCGGCGGCCACTGGACCTACGCCGAGGTCCCCGCCGGCGACTGGGTACGCGACGCGCTCGGGCTGGACCGCAACCCGTACGACCGGCTCGGCCACCTGTTCCAGGGCATCACGCCGGCCATCATCGCGCGGGAGATCCTGCTGCGCCGTACGCCGTTGCGCCCCGGCGGGTGGCTCTTCGCCCTGGTGGTCTGCGTCGTGCTCGGCATCAGCGCCTGCTGGGAGTTCTTCGAGTGGTGGTCCGCCCTCATCGGCGGGTCGGCAGCCGACGACTTCCTCGGCACCCAGGGCGACGTCTGGGACACCCAGTGGGACATGTTCCTCGCGATGATCGGGGCGATCCTCAGCCAGCTGGTGTTCGGGCGGCCCCACGACCGGCAGCTGAGTTTTGCCCGTTCAAATCACCTGGAACGGCCCGGAGGGCGACGATAGGGGCAATCGGTCGACGAGAGAGGAACGGCGATGTCGCTCAGTGCGGCCCATTCGGCGGCGTTCCGCCGCGAGGCGCCTGTGGAGGGCCGGGTCTGGTCCATCCGGGACGCCGGCGGCTTCCCCGCTCCCCGCGGCGCCATGCCCTTCTGGTCCAAGCGGTCCCGCGCCGAGCGGGTCGTCGGGGCCGTCGAGGCGTACCGGGACTTCGAGGTCGTCGAGATCGCCCTGCCCGACTGGCTCGGCAGCTGGCTGCCCGGCCTGGCGGAGGACGGCCTGCTGGTGGGGGCGAACTGGGCGGGCGCCAGGGCGACGGGGTTCGACCTGACGCCCACCGAGGTCGCCGGCTGGTTCACGGCCCCGCCGACCCGCTGACCACCGGCGACGCCGACAGAGAGGCCGAAGGCGACGGAGAGGCCGACGGCTGTGGACGAGCCTCCAGCGGGCGGGCCGTCACCGTTCGCTTCGGAAGCCGGAAGCGCCAGCCGTCCGCCTTGAGCCGCGGGAGCAGCTCGCGCAGCGCGGCCACCGTCTGTTCCCGGTCGCCGCCGCCGTCGTGGACCAGCACCACCGAGCCCGGCCTGAGCTGCTTCTCGATCCGATCGGCGATCACCCGCGCGCCGGGCCGCAGCCAGTCGTCCGGATCCACATCCCAGCTCAGCGGGGTGTGCCCCAGCCTGGTGCCCTCTCCCGCCGAGGCACCCCAGGAGCCGTACGGCGCCCGGAAGTACGGCACCGTCACACCGGGGTCGGCCGCCGCTATGGCATCGTCGGCCCGCTGGATGTCGGCGCGCGCCGCCGCGGCCGGCATCGCCCCGAGGTCGTCGTGCTTCCACGAGTGGTTGCACAGCGCGTGCCCTTCGGCGGCGATCCGGCGTACGAGCTCGGGGAAGCGCTGCACCTCCTCGCCCACCACGCAGAACGTCGCCTTGATGCGGTACTCGCCGAGCAGGTCCAGCACCTGCGGGGTGAAGGAGGACGGCCCGTCGTCGAAGGTCAGCGCGAGGAGCTTCGGGCCGCTCTTCTTCTTCACCGGGTCACCGGACGGCCGGGTCCGGCCGGCGTCCCCGACACCGGTACGCCCGGCATGCGCGGCCGCCGGCAGCGGACTGACCGGGGTGGCGACCAGCGCGTCCCGCGTGAAGTCCCGCCACAGCTTCGCCGGGACGGTGTCGCCCTGGATCGGCTTGCCGGACGAGTCGCGGATCGGCCCCGGCTGTGCTTTGCCGATCCAGACCGCGGTGGCCAGGTCGGGCGTGTAGCCGGCCATCCACGCGTCCTGGTTGTCCTTCGTATTGCCCCACTGCTGCGTGCCGGTCTTGCCGGCGGCCGGTCGCCCCGGCCGGACCCGGTCGGCCTCCACGACGGCGGCGAGCACCGAGCCGATGTCCGCGGCGACGGCGGGGCTCAGCACGGTACGGCCGCGCGGGTCCGCGGTCCACAGCCGCCGGCCGTGGGAGTCCGTCGCCCTCTCGACGAAGTGCCGCTCGTGCCGTACGCCGCCGGACGCGAAGGTGCCGTAGACCGTCGCCAGGTCGGCCGGCGTCACCGGGTACCGGCCGATGGCGATGTCGGGGCGGGTTCTGCCGGGCCGCGGGTCACCCTTGGCGTCGACGAGCGTGGGGGCGCCCGCGTACCGCTTCGAGACGCCGAGCGCGTGCGCCAGGTCCCGGACCGTGTCCGCGCCGATCTCCTCGGTCACGGCGTAGAAGGGAGTGTTCAACGACTCCACCATCGACTTCTCGAGGGTGCAGTCCGGGCACTGGAGGTTCTTCTGGTTGCGCAGGGGCACCCCGAGCCGGCCCGGAAAGGTACGCGGGGAGCTGCCGTCCCACCGCGACCTGGCGCTGATCCCCCGGTGCAGGGCGGCCGCCAGCACGATCGGCTTGAACGTGGACGCGGCCGGGTGCGCCGCCGAGGCGTCGTCGAAGAATCCCCGGCCCCGCTTCCCGCCGTAGTAGGCGCGTACCCCGCCGGTGCGCGGATCGACCGCGACGAGCGCCGCCCGCAGCCCCGGCGGCTGACCGGCGAGGTGGCCGGCCACCCGGTCGGCCGCCGCCCGCTGCGCGGTCGCATCCACCGTCGTGACGATCGACAGGCCCCGGGTGTGCAGCTCCTGCGAGGAGACGCCGTGCGCGGCGAGTTCCGCCTCGACCCGGTCGATGATGAGCCCGGCCGGGCCGGGACCCTTCACCGACGGCGGTTCGACCCTCGGGTACGCGGGCGACCCGGCCAGCCACCCCAGGTCGCGCTGCGCCTTGACCACCCAGTCCCACCGCTTGCGGGCGGCGCCGGGGTCGTTCGCCGGGTCGAAGCGGTACGGGTCCTTGATGACGGCCGCGAGCACCGCCCCCTGCGCGGGCGTCAACCGGTCCGGAGTGATGCCGAAGTACGCGTGCGCGGCCGCGGCGATCCCCTGAGCGCCCCGGCCGAAGTAGATCGTGTTGAGGTAGCGCTCGAGGATCTCGTCCTTGGAGTACTCCCGCTCCAGCCGGATCGCGAGCGCCACCTCCTTCGCCTTGCGCTCGACCGAGACGTCCTGGGTGAGGAAGGCGTTGCGGGCGTACTGCTGGGTGACGGTCGAGGCGCCTTCCCGCGCGCCCTTGACGTCGGCCACCGCCGCGCGCAGCACGCCGCGGACCGACACGCCCGGGTGGTCGTAGAAGTCGCGGTCCTCGGCGGCGAGCACCGCGGTGCGGACCGCCGGAGGCACCGACGACAGCGGCACGTCGCTGTGGTCCACCGTGCCGACCCGCGCGAGGATCGTCCGGCCGTCGCGGAAGTACAGCGTCGAGGCCTGCGGCGTGGCCGGCGTCGAGGGAATGGGCACCGACTCGACGTACGACTCTGCGACGGCTGCGCCCGTACCGCAGTACAGGAGCACGACCAGCATCAGGCGGATGATGATGCGCCGCCCTGCTTTTTTGATCACGCCGACAAGACGCGGCCGGCCCCCGCATCAGTGGCATTCGATGAGTCGCATATGAGACATGTCTCGTCCGGGCGCATTTCATACCGGGGCGCGGTGGTATTCCCGGTCCCCCACCCCTATGCTTGCCGAACTGCAAACAAGGGGGCAGGGTGCGAAGTCTCGAGATCCTCGTCGTCGACGACGATGACGCCGACGCCTTCATGATCTCGGAGGCGCTGGAGAACGCCGAGACGCGGACGACGGTGAACCGGGTGTCCGACGGCCGGGAGGCGCTGGACTACCTGCGCCGCGTCGATCCGTACGCGGACGCGCACCGCCCGGACCTCATCCTCCTCGACCTCAACATGCCGCGGATGGACGGCCGCGAGACGCTCGCCGCCATCAAGACCGACGACCGGCTCAAGACCATCCCGGTGGTCATCCTGACGACGTCCGGCGCCGACCAGGACATCGCCGCCAGCTACCAGCACCGGGCGAACGCGTACGTGACGAAGCCGTTCACCCTGGACGACTTCGAGTCGACCGTCCGCACCATCGACCGCTTCTACCGCGAAGTGGCCGTGCTGCCTCCGGTCGACTGACCCGGTTACCCGGCAGGCGGGCTGGGTACGTGCTCACGCATGGCCGACACCGATTCCGCCCCCGAGGACCTCGGGGCACCGCAGTCGTTCCTCGTCCTGGCCGACGGCACCCCGGTCTACGACCGCGCGGGTGACCGGGTCGGCACCGTGGAGCACGTCCTGTCCGACGACCGCGAGGAGATCTTCCACGGTCTCGTCGTGAAGACCGGCGACGGCCATCGCTACGCCGCCGCGAACCAGGTCGACGGCATCTTCGCCCACGGCGTGATCGTCGCCGTGCCGGCCGGCGAGCTCGCCGAGCCCAGCGAGGACGCCGCCGCGAGGACCACGGACGACGACTCCCTCGCCGACGGCCTGCGCCGCGCCTGGAACTGGCTCGTCCAGCCGAAGTGACGGGCGGGACCGCGCCTGGAACCGGCTCGTCCGGCCGAAGTGACCGGCGGGACCGGTACAACTGACGGCATGGACGACGAACTCCGCGATGCCGAACGGCGGCTGCAGGCCGCCCAGGTGTCCTCCGACGTCGACGCGCTCGACCGGCTGCTCGACGACCGGCTGGTCTTCACCGGCCCGGACGGCAAGCTCTACTCGAAGGCCGACGACCTGCGGGTGCACCGCGAGGGCACCCAGGTCATCGACTCCCTCCACGAGGAGCACCTGGACGTGGTCGTCGCCGGCGACACCGGCGTGACGTGGTTCCTGGGTCGCCTGAGCGGCAGCATCGACGGCGTGCCGTTCGATGCCCGGATGCGCTACACCCGCACCTGGATCCGGGACGGTGCGGGCGGCTGGCGGATCCTCGCCGCGCACGCCGGCGTGGTGTGAGGCTCGGCACGCTCTGGGTGGCGCCGCAGGGGGGACCGCAGCGCCACCCACCCCCGTGCATCGAGCGGGCCCGATGATGCCCGGTTCCGCTGAAATCCGGATTGATGAAGACTGAAACCCATGTGGGAGTTGCGTCTGCTCGGTCCGGTCGAGCTGTGGGCCGGCGGCCGGCGCGTCGAGCTGGGCCCGGCGAAGCAGCGCGCGGTGCTGGCGGCGCTCGCCGCCGAGCCCGGCCGGGCGGTGCCGCTCGAGGAGCTCATCGACCGGGTCTGGGACGGCACGCCGCCTCGTACCGTCCGCAACGCCCTGCACACGTACGTGCTGCGCCTGCGCCGGGTCTTCGAGGAGATCGGCCCGGACGCACCCCGCCTGGAGTTCCGCAACGGCGGGTACGCCCTGGCCGCCGACCCGGACCAGGTCGACCTCAGCCGCTTCCGTGACCTGGTCGCCCGGTCCCGCCGGGGCGGCCTGGCCCCGTCCGAGGTCGCGGCGTACCTGCGCGAGGCGCTGGCACTGTGGACCGATCAGCCCCTCGCCGGCCTGAGCGGCGACTGGGCCGCGGACCTGCGCGACGACCTGGCCCAGCAACGGCTCGCCGCGGCGCTGGCGCTGGCCCCCGTCGAGCTCGGCCTCGGCACCGCACCGGCCGCCGTGGCGGAGCTGCTGCTCCCGCTGCTGGACGACCATCCGCTGGTCGAACCGCTCGCCGCACTGCTGATCCGCACCCTGCGCCGGGACGGCCGGGAGGCGCAGGCGCAGGCGGTCTTCGCCCGGACCCGGCAACGCCTGCACGACGAGCTCGGCACCGCGCCGGGCGCCGAGCTGCGCCAGGCGATGCAGAGCCGGCCCGCCCCCGAGGCCGGCCGTCCCCGGCAGCTCCCGATGGACGTCCGCGGCTTCACCGGGCGCCGGGCGGAACTGGCCCGCCTCGACGAGCTGCTCGGCCGGGTGGGGCAGGAGGCCGTCGTCGCCACGCTCTCCGGCACGGCCGGGGTGGGCAAGAGCGCGCTGGCGGTGCACTGGGCGCATCGGGTCCAGGACCGGTTCCCCGACGGCCAGCTCTACGTCAACCTGCGCGGCTTCGATCCGAGCGGCCCGCCCGCGCCGCCGGCCGAGGCGCTGCGCGGCTTCCTCGAGGCGCTGGGCGTGCTCCCCCAGCGCATGCCCGCCGACGTGGCCGGCCAGTCGGCGCTCTTCCGGAGCCTGCTCAGCGGCCGCCGCATGCTGATCCTGCTCGACAACGCCGCCGACGCCGGGCAGGTGCGTCCGCTCCTGCCGGGCGCGGCCGGCTGCCTGGCGCTGGTCACCAGCCGCGGCCGGCTGGGTGGGCTGGTCGCGGCCGAGGGCGCCCATCCCGTACGCCTGGCGACGCTCGCGGACGGCGAGGCGCGCGACCTGCTGGCCCGGCGCATCGGCTCATCCCGGGTGGAGGCCGAACCGTCCGCGGTGGCCCGGATCCTGGCCGCCTGCGCCGGCCTCCCGCTGGCCCTGGCCATCACCGCCGCCCGGGCCGCCACCGACGAGGCATTCCTCTCCACCGTGGCCGAGGAGCTGACCGGCGACCGGCGCCGCCTCGATGCGCTGGCCGACATCGATCCCGCGACCGACGTCCGGGCGGTGTTCTCGTGGTCCTACCGCACCCTGGACCCCTCGGCCGCCCGGCTGTTCCGGCTGCTCGCGCTGCATCCGGGCCCGGACGCGGGCCTGGCCGGGATCGCCGCGCTGCTCGGCGTGCCGGCCGACGAGGCCCGTGGCCCGCTGACCCGGCTGGTGCAGGCCAACCTGCTGGTCGAGCAGCCCGCCGGGCGGTACGGCTGCCACGACCTGCTGCGGGCGTACGCGAAGGAACTGGCCGACCGCCACGACCCGGTAGCGGACCGCCGGGCCGCTACCCGGCGCATTCTGGACCACTACCTGCACTCGGCGCTGGCCGGCGACGAACGCCTGTATCCGCACCGGCACCGGTTCCACTACCGCCCCGAGCCCGCCGCGCCCGGGGTCGTCCCGGCCGAGCTGCCCGACGTCCCGGCGGCGCTCGCCTGGTTCGCCACCGAGGAACGCAGCCTGCGCGCCGCCGTCGACCTGACCGCGGCGCAGGGCTTCGACACCCACGCCTGGCTGCTGCCGTGGGCGCTGGCCACCTACTTCGAGCGGCAGTGGAACGGCCGCGACTGGCTCGCCTGCCTGGAGGTCTCGCTGAGCGCCGCGGAGCGCGCCGGGGACGCGTTCTGGCAGGCCCGGACCCACTGCAACCTCGGGTACGCGTACCGCGAGCTGGGCCGCCCCGAGGAGGCCCATCCGCACCTGAACCGTGCCCTCGAGCTCTTCGGTGACGCCGGCGCGGCGGACGAACGCGCCCTGGTCCACCTCAACCTCGGCACCACGGCCCGCCGCCTCGGCCACTACGAGGAGGCCCTGCACCACGGCAAGCAGGCCCTCGAACGGTACGGCCAGATAGACGACCAGCCGGGCATGGCGTCCGCGCTGAACAACCTGGGCTGGTGCCACGTGACGCTCGGCAACTACGCGGAGGCGCTCGCCTACTGCCGGCGCGCGGTGGACATCCAGGAAGAGGCGGCGAACCTGCCGGGGGCGGCCCACTCCTGGGACAGCCTCGGCTACGTGCATCACCACCTCGGCGAGTACGCCGACGCGATCCGGTGCTACCGGCGCTCCCGGGAGCTGTTCCACCGGCAGGGCGACCGCCGCCTCGAGGCCATCATCCTGAGCCATCAGGGCGACACCCATCACGCGGCCGGCGACCCGGCGGCGGCGCTGGAGGTGTGGCGTCAGGCGCTGCAGATCTTCACCGACATCGACCACCCGGACGCGGCGGAGGTGCGGGCCAAGATCCACGCTCAGGCGTGATCCAGGACGTGGGTCACGAACCGGATCATGTCGAGGTGCCGGTGCACCTGGTTGCGGTACTGCGGCTCCCCCTCGCCGGTGCGGATCCGCAGCGCCTCCCGGACGATGCGGTGCCACCGCTGCCCGTACGTCTGCAGGGCGTAACCGGCCGCCTCGGTCTTGGCGGTGACGCGGCCGGCCGCGAGCGTGTGCCGCAGCCGGGCCACCCCGAGCACGCCCCAGGCGGTGGCCCAGTCGCCCGCCCCGGCCAGGCCCAGCGCCGCACGGTTGCGCCACGCGGCCCAGTAGCCCGCCAGGTTCTCCCGCGTCTCCGCGGCGAGCGTCGGCCAGTCGGTGTACACGCAGAGCTCGGCCACCGCCGGCCCGCGGATCGCGATCCCGCCCTGCGCGAGCACGTGCCAGGTGACGAGGTTGCGTTCGAAGCGGGACACGGCCTCCACCCGCCACTCGTGCACCGACGGCCCGTCCGGCACCACGTCCGGATCCCGGCGCAGCGCGTCCTCCGGCAGGTAGACCCCGTCGAAGTCGGTGCCGCCATGGGTACGCCGCAGCCCCGAGTGGATCGCCTCCAGCGCTCGCGGATCCGGCGTGCGGGAGGTGACCGCCACAAAGTCGATGTCACTGGCCCCGGGCCGGTAGTCGCCGAGCGCGAGCGACCCCTGCAGGTAGAGACCCTGCACGAGGCCCGGCTCGTAGCGGTCCGCGAGCGCCAGGTACGCGGTGCAGGTGCGCGCCACGTCAGCGTCGAGTGTGGAGGTCACCGTTGCGACCGTATCGAGGGGTGTCCAGCGGAACACCCGACGCGACACCCGCCGGCGACCTACGGTGAGGTGGTGTGGCGACGACTCATCGTAAGCTCCGTGACCGTGCTGGCCCTCGCGGGCTGTTCGGGCGGCGGCCCGGTGCCCGTGGCCGCGTCGCCCGCCCCGTCACCGGCCTCCTCCGCCGTCGCGGACGACCCGCCGGGAGCGCTGGCCTGCGGCAGGATCGTCGAGGCCGTACGAGCCGGCACCCTCATGCAGCCGGGCGTGGTCACCGGCGTGAGCGCCTCCACCGCAACCGCCGACGCGCCGGTGGCGGACGCGGCGGTCCGCCTCCAGCAGGCGTACGAGCAGGCGGTGAAGGCGCAGGGCAGCGAGGACGAACCGGACCTGGTGGCCGCGGTCAGCGCCGCCGCGGCCGAGATGGTGTCCGTCTGCGCCGACTCCGGGCTGGAGACGGCGGGCTAGGACCGGCCCTAGAGGGCGCTGCCCTTCTTGTAGTCGTCCCAGCTCATGTTCCAGTCGGTCCAGCCGTTGCCGTTCTTGAGCTTGACCTCGGTGTTCTTGACGATGACCGGGTCACCCATCATCGTGCGGTCGAAGAGCCACTTGGCGTTCGCCTCCGAGACGTTGACGCAGCCGTGCGAGACGTTGACGCGGCCCTGGACGCCCTCCGACCACTTCGCGGAGTGGACGAACGAGCCGCTCCACGTGATCCGCTGGGCGTAGTCGATCTCGGTGCGGTAGCCCTCGCCCTCGGGCAGCTCGTCCATGGTGTCGAAGACGGTGTGCCGCTTCTTCTCCATGATCAGCATCGTGCCGCTCCACGACGGCGTGCTCTTCTTGCCGAGGCTGACGGGGATGCTCTTGACCTTCTTGCCGTCCTGCGTCACGGTCATGTGCTTGGTCTTGTTGTCCACCGACATGACGAACGAGCGGCCGGTCTTCAGGTCCACGGTCAGGTCGGAACGGCCGTACCATCCGTCGCCCATGGGCACACCGGCCAGCTGCACCTTGTAGAAGATCTTCGTGTACGGCTTCCAGTAGGTCTTGGGCCGGTAGTGCACCTCGGTGGGGCTGGTCCAGTGCCAGGTGCCCTCCTGCGCCGGCGTCGCGGTGACGACCATCCGGCGCTCGACGTCGGCGCGGTACTTCTGCGGGATGGAGCGGCCGAACCTGACGATCATCGGCATGCCCACGCCGACGACCTGACCGTCGCCCAGGAAACTCGACACCCGCACCAGCTTCGACGGCTTCTTCATGACCGTGAAGGAGCTGGTCGTGGAGCCGCCCTTGTCGCCCGACGGGGTGCCGTTGACGGTCACCGTGTAGGTCTTGCCCCAGCCCAGCGCCTTGGCCGGCCGGAAGACCTTCTCGTCCTTGTCGAGGGTGCCCTTGACCTCGTTGCCGTCGGCGTCCTTGACCTCGACCGAGGTGTTGCCCGGGTCCTCGGTCTCGTACTTGATCTCGGCGATCGCCTTCACCCCGGTCGCGTTCGCGGCCGGCGAGGTGACGGAGACCGTGCTCTGCGTGGGCTGCGGCGAGGGCTGCCCCTCGCCGCCGGGGCCGGCGGAACCGCCCTGCCAGGTGGGGGTCGCGGACTTGTCGTCACCGCTGCAGCCGGCGCTCAGCAGGACACCCGCGGCCACGAGCGCCGCCGCGGCGGTGCGCCACTGCCGTCGTCCGGCCGAGCCGGTCACATTCCGAAGTCTCATGATCCCTCTCACCACGCGTCGTCCCGGCGACCATCATCCGTCATGGATGCCAGGTCACCAATCCCGGATTCGTGCCGCGATCAGTCCTGACCCTTCTGGGCGGCCAGCTCGGCGGGGACGGGGAGAGCACTGCCCTTGACGAACTCTTCCCAGCTCACGTCCCATGCCGTCCAGCCGTTGCCATAGACCAGCTTGTCCTCCGTACCCCGAACGGTGACCGGATCACCGATCAGGGTCTTGCCGAACAACCACCGCGCGTTCGAGGGAGAGACGTTGACACATCCGTGTGACACGTTCCGGCGACCCTGCGCGCCCACCGACCACGACGCCGCGTGGACGTACTGACCGGACCACGTCAGGCGCTGGGCGTACTCGATCTTGGTGCGGTACCCGTTCACGGGCCCCAGCTCGGCGATGGTGTCGAAGACGGTCTCCGCCTTCTTCTCCATGACCACCATGGTCCCGGTGGACGACGGGGTGCTCTTCTTCCCCAAGCTGACCGGCATCGTCCGGACGACCTTGCCGTTCTCGACCACGGTCATCTTCTTCGTCTTGTTCTCGACCTTCATGACCAGGCTCCGCCCGATCTTCGCCGTGGCGGACCGGTCCCGGTCGCCGTACCGTCCCCCGCCGGTGGGCAGCCCGCCCACGGCGATGCGCACGGCCAGCGTGGTGCCCGGCTGCCAGAACTTGGGCGCACGGTAGAAGGCCTGGGTGCCACTCGAGGTCCACGACCAGGTCCCCGGCTGCGACGGGGCACTCTTGACGAACATCCGCTTCTGTACGGCGGCCCGGTCCTTCTTCTTGATCCCGGGGTTGAACTCGACCACCACGGGCATCGCGACACCGTACGTACGGTCGTCGAACAGGTAGAGCCCCGTCCCGGTCTTCCGCCCCGGCGCACCCATGGTGGTGAAGGTGGTCGTAGCGGTCTTCGACTGCCCGGCGCCGTCCACGGCGGTGACCGTGGCCACGTACTTCTTGCTGTTCTTCAGCGGCTTGGCCGGCACCCAGGCGGAACCGTCCTCCCGAAGCTCACCGGCGACACCCTTGCCCTTGTCGTCCGCAAGGGCGACGGTCGCGACCTTCCCGCCGCTGACCTTCAACCCGATCTCGGCGCTGACCGGCACGCCCTTCTTCCCGGTGGCCGGCGTCACACTCAGCTCGAAAGGGCCGGCCCCGCCGCTCTGCACGCCGACGGCCCCGGAATCCGGACCCCCCGACGGACCGGCGGACGGACCCGCACTCGCCACCCAGGCAGCCTGAGCGGGCTTGTCGTCACCCTTCCCACACCCCGCCAGCGCCACCGGCGCCCCGACCACCAGTGCCACGACCGCCAGTAGCGAGCGCCGCCGCATGCCGCCCATCCTCTGCCCCGTTCTCACGTTCCGCGGGCACATCCTGCCCTACCGCGGCAACAGACGGGGCCCACCGGCGGGCGGCATGCCGACGACGATCATGTCCGGCCCCCGATTTCGGGGGCGCCGGATGGTCGTGTTAATGTTTCTCCCGTCGCCAGGCGAGCGCCGCTAGCTCAATTGGCAGAGCAGCGGACTCTTAATCCGCGGGTTGTAGGTTCAAGTCCTACGCGGCGCACCATGGTTGATCAGGCCGTATAGCTTCCGGGCTATACGGCCTCGATCTTTTGTAGGACGTCGGCGTCGACGGCCTGTCCAATTCTTCGAACGCCTGGTCGAGGCCGTGACCTCGGCCGGCGGATCGCACCGGGGCGATCTTGGTGCTTACGCGTATCCCCCGCAGAGATCCACAGGAATACGGTGGGTGACTCGCATGGTGGTCGGGTCGAACGCGATGGCGACGGAGCCCTCCTCGGTAGCGATGCGAACGAAACCGGCTTCGACCGTCAGGACTGCCCGGTAGTCCGCCGACGCCTCCGAGAACAGGCATCCTGCGGACGCCTCCGTGCCGCGTAGGCCGTCTCGGCGGTAGATGACGACGTCCCAGCCGGGCTCGCCCAGTACGGCCTCCCAGGCGAACACCTCGACCTGGTAGCGGCCGTCCGCTGATGAGACGACATCGATCCGGTCACCGTGCCGGCCCGACGACCCGAACCCCAACCCGAAGAAGGTTGCGGCAAAACCGACGCACCCTATGAGGAGGACGGCAAGCCCGGTACCGCCGAACGCCCAGGCGACGGCCGATCGGCTCCGGAGGTCGGAGGGAACGAGCATCGTCACGGCCAGGGCGAGCAGCACCCATAACGCCGGCCCGAAGACCAAGGTGGGAAGGGGATGGTCGTGCAGAACCACGAGGTCGGCCATATTCCCGTACGCCACCGTCAGAAGGACAGCCGCCACGAACGCGACGCCGGCCCGTAGCGGCGCCCGTACCCGTGGCGAAGACGGTGCCATGTTCAGCTCGACCTCGCGCATCGGTTCTCGACCAGGCTCACTCGACGACATGGAGGAGTCCGGCGAGAGTCGGTGGTCCGGGCAGCTCAGGCACCAGCGGAGCCTAAGGTCCACGACCCCCTCGGCACGTCATCCGAACCGCCCTGCGGCATCACCTCTCCGGCCGGGCGAGCGGACCGCTGCAGGCTCAATGCGGCCGGAAGGACCGCGCAGGGAGCGGCTGGCTACCGCGCGGCCTCGGGCACCAGTCCGGCGGCGCCGGGGTTCAGCCCGTACTGGCCGACCTTGTTGTGCACCAGCCGCTCGATGCAGGTCAGCGCGGTGGCGACCTGGCCGTCCGCGGTGCTCGCGTTGTCCACCGTGGAGATTGCCTGAACCAGGCTCGGGTCGCCGCGCACCGCGGAGATCAGGTTGCCGTCGCCGACGCCTGTTCCGGCGATCACCAGCGGCCGGCTCTTGAACTGCTCGGCCAGGGTGACCGCGGACTGGTTCTTCTTCGCCGCGTCCTTGTCCACCGGCGGCGACCCGGAGATGATCACGGTGCCGTCGGCGCCGCCGGTCGCCTTGTCGTCGACCGCGAGATAGCCCTGCTTCGCGTACGCGGTGAGGACCGCGGTCACGTCGCCGGCGCTCGCCTGGCTGGTGCCGGCGCGCTGCAGCAGCGCGAGTGCGAGCTGGGCGCCGGCTGTCTCGACGCCGTTGCTGTTCTGCGGCAGCCCGTCGAGCTGGATGGTCGGCTGCTTCGCCTTCTCGGCCAGACCGAGCAGCTCGAAATCGATGTTCGGGTCGAAGAACTTGTCGTTCACCGTGATCTTGGCGGTGACCGTGGCGTCGGCCACGGTGAGCATCTCGATCAACCGGTCGGCGTAGTCGGACGTGTTCGGCAGCACCAGCACCGCGAGCTTACGGCCGGCCAGCTTCCCCCCGAGCAGCTCCGGGGCGATCCCGACGGCGAAGTCCTGGCCGCGGTCGAGCTCCTCGCGATACTGCTCGATCTCGTTGCGCTTGTTGCTGTTGTCCTTGCCCAACGCGGAGATCTGCGCCTCCAGCCGGTCGGCCACCGGCCCGTTGAGCGCTGCGGTGCCCACCACCAGGCCGAGGGCCAGGGCCAGGAACACCGCGGCGAGCGACACCACGTGATAGCGGAAGTTGATCACAAGAAGCCCTTGAGAGTTCCGAACAGGGTCCAGCTGTCGGGCGCGATTGTTCCGCAACACGCGGAAACCACGGCGAGGACAAAGGCCATCGCATACGTCGCCGATGACTGGTCCTGCTCACGCTTCCGGCGGTGATCGGCTCGGCGGAGTGAGGAAATTCGTCGCTACCCGGGCGGCGACCTGTTCGACCACCTCGGGGCAGGGCCGTCAGGAAACGGCGCCGCCCCGGAGAGGTCGTACTACCGCTTTTCCCAGCCCTGGGCGATGGCCAGCGGCTGAGACGACGGGCAATTGGCGTACGAGATCGTTCCACCGTTGTTGATGGCCTTGACCCACACGCCGCGGGCGGTCACCTTCTGGTTCGGGACAGTCGGCTTGATGCACGTGGCAAGGGATCGCAGCTCTCCCGAACCACCCATGCAGTAGGCGTACGTTCCGCCGTGGCTCTCGACGTAGCCCGAGTAGCACTCGTAGAAAGCAGCCTGAGCGGGTGAAGCCAGCCCGACTATCGCGGAAGCGGAAATTCCGACGACACCAACGATCAGCGTGGGGATTCTCGCACGCATATACTTCACCCTTTCCGTGGAATGGACTCGTCGACGAGCCTCGATGATCAGCTGGAACGGTATCGCACATGATCCGCGCATGTCCACGGGCGGAATGCACCCTCATGCGATAGCAAACAAATAGACCACTGTCCACAGTGAAGTGAATGTCGTCACAAAATCCCCGCCGCTGCCGCCAGAATCCAGCCGGGTCAAGGGCCTCGCCAGGCCTAGCAGTCGGGCAGAACCTTGAAGACGTAGCCCATGCTCTTCAGCTTCGGCAGGATCCGCTTGAGAGCAGCCAGGGTGTCTCGCTGCGAGTTTCCGCCGTCATGCATGAGCACTGTGGAGCCGTTGTGCACGCCGCGGATGACCCGGTTGTAGATGCCGGTCGCGGTTTGCGAGTCCTCCCAGTCGCGGGTGTCGACGTCCCACAGCACCGTCTTGAGGCCGGCCTCCTTGGTCCAGCGCCGGACCGTCGTGTTGGTGGCACCGTACGGCGGACGCATGCAGTGGGTCTTGTAGGGGCCGAGCGCGCTCTGCGTACGGGTGAGTTGGCTTTTCGCCGCCCCCTTGCTCAGCCGGGTCAGGTTGGCGTGGCTCCAGGTGTGGTTGGCGAGCAGGTGTCCTTCGCGGTGGATGCGGGCGGTGGTTCGAGGGTGCGCTCTGACGTTCGCTCCGGTGGCGAAGAACGTGGCCTTGGCGCCGTACTTCTCGAGCACGGCGAGGTAACGCGGCGTCCAGGTGGCGGACGGTCCGTCGTCGAAGGTGAGGTAGACCGTTCGGCGGGCGACCGCCACCTTCGAGGCCTGCGGTGAGGCGGCGAGCGGGGGCACCGCCGCCTGCACCGGGGAAGACCCGAACCCCACCACCCAGGTCAGGAAGATCGTGCTCACTGTGACAGCCACCCGGCGCATCGCCCACTCCCCTTCGGTTCGCCGGGACGCTAGGTAACAACCGCCCCGGGGTGGTAGCACCGCGTTACCATTTTGGCCGTTCGGTGGGCGACATTCCCCCTCAGCGGCCGTGCGTGACGTCGTTCGGTGGGTGCCTGCGCACGTACTGTGAAAGCTTGCCGTCGCGAACCGCCGCGAACAGCTCCTGGCATTGCTCCTCGTCGGGCACCATCACCGCGCCGACCCCGGGTACGTTCCGGTTCTCCGCGATGGGCAGGGTCATGAAGGTCAGGTCCTTCGGGCCCAGGCTGCGCAGCGTGAACGCCAGGCGTTGCACGGGCATGGTGCGGTCCACCGTGAGCATGCCCGCCGCGGCCCGCACCAGCCGGTCCAGGGCCAGCGGGTCGGTGACCAGGTTCTGGTCGGCGATCTTCTCGGCGAGCGCCCGCAGGTACTGCTGGTGCCGCTTGGCCCGGTCGAAGTCGTCGTTGGGCAGGCCCCTGCGCTGGCGTACGTAATATTCCGCGAGCTTGCCGTCGAGATGCACCTTGCCGGCGTGGAAGACCACGCAGCGGCGGGAGCGGCCCTGCGGGTCGGTGCACGGAGCCGATGGGTACGGGCTGTTCTCGGGCAGGAAGCGGTACCGGTCGACGGCCGTCTTGTCCACGACGACGTCGACCCCGCCGACGAGGTCGGTGAGCTTCCGCACCCCGGCGAAGTCCACGATGACCGGCCAGTCGACCGTGAGGCCGCTGAAGTGTTCGAGGGTCTGCACGAGCCGGGGCGCACCGCCCCAGGCGAAGGCCGCATTGACCTTGTTGCGGTTGCCGCGGTCGCCGTCGGCCGTGGCGATCGGCAGGTAGGTGTCGCGGGGCACGGAGATCACGTAGGCGTGCTTGGTCGACTCGGGGACGTGGACGAGGATGATGACGTCGCTGCGCCCTTCGCCGGGTTCGTCGCGCTTGCGGCTGTCCGAGCCGATGAGCAGGAGGTTCATCGGTCCGCGTACCTTCGGCGGTTCCGTCCGGCCGCCGGAGCGGGTCGGCGCGGGAAGCAGGTCGGCGCGCTTGACCGCGCTGTCGTAGCGGCCGGCGAGCAGGTGCATGCCCGCCACCGCCGCCACGGATCCGGTGGCCAGCAGGGCGACGACCAGGGCGAGCACCAGCCGCCAGCGGCGCCTCGGTGAACGTGCGACCATGCCGTCACACCCCCACGAACTTGTAGCCGGAGTCGAGGAGCACGGGTACGAAGTGCCGCAGAGCCTGCACCGTGGGCGACCGGTCGCCGCCCCCGTCGTGGGTGAGCACGATCGACCGGTTCCCGACCTGGTCCAGGACCTCGGAACTGATGTGTGCCGCGCTGGCGTCGTCCCAGTCCCGCGGGTCGACGTCCCAGGCGATCGAGGTCTGCCCCATCGCGGCGCATTCCTGGAAGACGGTACGCGACCAGTTGCCGTACGGCGCGCGGAACAGGCTCGGCGCCCGGCCGGTCGTCGCGGCCACGGTGTCGACGGCGCGCCGTATCTCGGTTCGCACCTTGGCGGCGGACAGCTTGCGGAGGTTCGCGTGCGACCACGTGTGGGTGCCGACGGTGTGTCCGGCGTCCACAAGAGACCGGATCAGGCCGGGGTGGGCCGCCGCGCTCTGCCCGATCACGAAGAAGGTCGCGCTGATGTGATGCTTGTGCAGGATCTTCAGCACCTCGGGCGTATAGCTGGGATCCGGGCCGTCGTCGAGGGTCAGCGCCACCACCTTGGAACCCGGGTGCGCCGACGAGGCGGGCACCACGTACCGCGGTTTCCGCTGCACCGGGATGCTCGTGGGCGTCGGCGAGGGCGGCGGGGGTGCCGGTGGCGACGAAGGTGGAACGGTGCTCGGGCTCGGGCCGGGCACTTGCGGCTGTTCCGCCGCACAGGCGCTGAGCAGCGTGAGACCACCGAGCGCGAGGAACGCCCGCCGGCTGCCGCCTGGTCGTTGCATCATCCGCGTCACCACCTCCGGCTTCGCGCGGCCGCTGCGGGGGCAGCGGCGGCTTGATCACGAAGTGCTCGGAGTCTCGCGGAGGGATATCAGGAACTCGTTTGGATCCCGACTTTCACCGCTGGCAGGGTGGCCTCATGACTTCGCCGCGCGATCGGTTCCGTGCCCTGCACATCTCCGGCATCTTCGTCATGCCGAACCCCTGGGACGCGGGCTCGGCCCGGCTCCTCGAGCACCTCGGGTTCCCCGCGCTGGCCACCACGTCGTCGGGGCTGGCCGCGAGCCTGGGCAGGCTGGACCAGCAGGTCACCCGGGACGAGCTGGTCGCGCACGTCGCCGCCGTCACGTCGGCGGTCACGGTCCCGGTGAGCGTGGACGCGGAGTGGTGCTTCGCCGACAGCGCGGACGGCATAGCGGAGACCGTGGACCTGCTGGCTCAGGCGGGTGCGGCCGGCATCTCCATCGAGGACTACGACCCGGCCGCGCAGCTGGTCGTCACGAAGCAGCTCGCCACCGAACGGGTCGCCGCGGCGGCCCGGGCATGCCGGCGGCACGGCGTCGTGCTGACCGCCCGCGCGGAGAACCACCTGTACGGGCACGCCGGCCTCGACGACACCATCGACCGGCTGCGCGCGTACCGGGACGCGGGGGCCGACGTGCTGTACGCGCCGGGCCTGACGTCGCCGGCGGACATCGGCCGCCTGGTCGAGTCGGTGGCGGCACCCGTGAATGTCCTCGCCGTCGCGGGCGCACCGCCGGTCGCGGAGCTCGGGACGCTGGGCGTACGCCGTGTGTCGACCGGAGGCGCGCTCGCGTGGGCCGCGTACGGCGCTCTGCGCGACGCCGCCCGCGAGCTGCTGAGCTCCGGGACGACGACGTTTCGGGAGCGGGCCCTGACCGGCGAGGAGCTGTCGGCAGCCCTTCGAGGCTGAATGTCCCTTATGAGAGCATTGCGCCATGGGAATGTCGCGTCGTGTTCTTCTGGGTGCCGCCGGGTTGAGTGGGCTTGCCGTTCCGCTGGCCGCCGGCGCGTCCGGGCGCAGCGGCGGGCCGGCCACCCAGGACTGGCAGGCTCTCGCCGCCGGCCTTGACGGTGCGCTGGAACGGCCCGGCAGTGCCGGTTACGACCCCGCGCGCCGCCTCTTCGACCCCCGGTTCGACGGGGTCCGGCCGCCCGCGGTCGCCCGCTGCGCCGGCCCGGCCGACGTCGTCGAAGTGCTCGCCTTCGCCCGCCGCTTCGGCGTACCGGTGGTGCCGCGCGGCGGTGGGCACTCGTACGTCGGCGCCTCCACCAGCACCACCGGTCTGGTCCTCGACCTGCGCCGGTTGTCGGCGGTGGGCTACGACGCGGCCACCCGGACCGCACTGATCGGGGGCGGCGCGCGGCTGATCGACGTCTACGACACGCTGGGCGCGCACAAGGTCTCCGTCCCGGCCGGGTCGTGCGGCACGGTCGGGATCGGCGGGATCACGCTGGGTGGCGGGATCGGCATGGGTGCTTCCGCGTACGGGCTGACGTGCGACACCGTGATCGCGGCCGACGTGGTCACCGCGGACGGCCGGCATCGCACTGTGGACGCAGCCCGGGAGCCGGCGCTGTTCTGGGCCCTGCGCGGCGGTGGTGGCGGGCAGTTCGGGGTGGTCACGCGGTGGCGGATGCGTACCCATCCGCTGGGCACCGTCGGCTCTTTCGTGCTGTCGTACCCGTGGGCCGATGCCGCGGCGGTCGCCGCCGGCTGGCAGGCCCGGCTGGCCACCGCGCCCGACCGGACCTGGTCCGCCTGCCAGTTCGCCGCGGACGCCCGCGGACGCCGGTCGGTCCGGATCTCCGGGTTCGTGCTGGACGGTACGGCCGACGCCGAGGTGGACGCGATCGTCCGGGCTATCCGCCGCGACCCCGCCACGACGACCGTGGACCGCCGCGCCTACCTGGACGTGGTCCACGACCGGGCCGGGTGCGACGAGTCGGGCGACTGCGGCGACCGGTCCACCGAGCTCGTCGGCAGCGACGTGTTCCGGCAGGCACTGCCCGCCGACGCGATCGCCGCACTGCTGGCCGCCGTGGAGCGACGGGCGCGGGACCGGCGGCCGGGGGTGGCCAAGTTCAAGCGGATGACCGGGGCGGTCGCGCGGGTGCCGGTCGACGCCACCGCGTTTCCCTGGCGCGGCGCTCACACGATGCTGCAGTGGCTGGTCAAGCCGGCTGCGCGGGACGCCGCCACCGTGCGCGACGCGTACGCCTGGATCGACGGCGGCCATCGCGCGCTGGCCAAGTGGTCCGCCGGGCGGTACGTCAACTATCTGGAGCCGGGCGCCGCGCTGCTATCCCGGTACTACGGCCCGCACCTCGACACGTTGCGCCGGATCCGCGCCGCGGTCGACCCGGACCGGCTGTTCCGGAGCCCGTACGCGCTCTAACGGGCGCGCAGGCCGGCGATCAGCAGTCCCACCAGGCGACGGGCGTCGTAGCGGGGGTTGTTCTCGGCCCCGATGCACAGGTTCCCCACGCCCCGCATCAGCTGGTACGCGTCCATGCCGGCGTGGATCTCCCCGGCGGCGGCCGCGGCGTCGAGCAGCCGGTCGCAGACGGGGACGAGGCGGTCCAGGAAGTACGCGTGCAGCGTCGTGAAGGCGGCGTCGTCGGACTGCATCGCCCCCGCCAAGCCGTGCTTGGTGACCAGGAAGTCGACGAACAGGTCGATCCACTGCGTCAGGGCGGCATGCGGGCTGTCGCTGTCGGCCAGCAACGCCGGTCCCGCTTCAGCGCAGGCTTCGACCTGGTGCCGGTACACGGCCACGATGAGGTCCGCGCGGGTCGGGAAGTGGCGGTAGATCGTGCCGACGCCGACTCCCGCTCTGGCCGCGATGTCGCGTACCGGAACATCCACGCCCGAAGCGATGAAAGCCGCGGCGGCCGCATCCAACAGGGTCTTCTCGTTGCGCCGCGCGTCCGCGCGCTTGCGCGGCGCCGGCGACCCTGCCTCGGACATCCCCGTTACCTCCACCACACTCCTGGTAAAGCGGAACGCTGCTCCGTATCGTGCAGAGCGGAACAGTGCTCCGCTTACAGCGTACAGGAGGAACCGCCATGCAGTACCGCACCCTCGGCCGCACCGGGGTCCAGGTCAGCACCCTCGCGCTCGGCGCGATGAACTTCGGGAAGATCGGCGACACCACCCAGGACGAGGCCACGGCCATCGTCGACGCCGCACTGGAAGCGGGTGTCAACCTCATCGACACCGCCGACATGTACAGCGCCGGCCAGTCCGAGGAGATGGTCGGCCAGGCCATCGCCGGGCGCCGCGACGACATCGTGCTGGCCACGAAGGCCACCATGCCGATGGGCGACGAACGCAACCACCAGGGCAGCTCGCGCCGCTGGCTGACCAGAGAGCTGGACGCGAGCCTGCGCCGGCTCGGCGTCGACCACGTGGACCTCTACCAGATCCACCGCTGGGACCCGGCCACCAGCGACGAGGAGACGCTGTCCGCCCTGACGGACCTGCAGCGCTCGGGCAAGATCCGCTACTTCGGCTCCTCGACCTTCCCCGCCTACCGCATCGTGCAGGCACAGTGGGCCGCCCGCGAGAACCACCTGAGCCGGTACGTCACCGAGCAGCCCAGCTACTCGATCCTGCAACGAGGCGTCGAAAGCCACGTGCTGCCGGTGACCCAGGACTACGGCATGGGCGTCCTGGCGTGGAGCCCTCTCGCCTCGGGGTGGCTGTCGGGGGCGGTCCGCGCCGGCCGGGAGATCAGCACGAACCGCTCCCGCGTCCTGCCGCAGCGTTTCGACCTCACCCGCCCCGGCAACCGCGCCCGGCTGGACGCCGTCGAACAGCTGGTCAAGGTCGCCGAACAAGCCGGCCTGACGCTGATCCAGCTCGCGCTCGGGTTCGTCACCGCGCATCCCGCGGTCACCAGCGCGATCATCGGCCCCCGTACGGTGGAGCACCTGCGATCGCAGCTCGCGGCCGCCGACACGGCCCTCTCGGCCGACGTGCTGGACGCCATCGACACGATCGTCGCCCCGGGAGTGGACCTGGCCGCGGACGAGAAGTTCGACACCCCACCCGCTCTGCTCGATCCGGCACTGCGGCGCCGATGAGATCTGGAAATGTTCCTTAACGAGCGTTAGCATTTCTGACACATCGAGCTTCATCTATCACCGTCCCTCGGGTGATCCCCCGTCGAAGGAGCTGATCGATGTGTTGACAACGTTGTCACGGCGGGCCGCCATCCTGGCTGCCGCCGTGCTCACCGTCCCCGCAGTGATCTCCACCGGTCCGGCGCAGGCGACCCCGCGCCTCGCGCCGCTCACCCTCGCCGCCGCCGACCAGGTCCGCATGGAGCAGCAGCGGCCCCTGGTGGCAGCGGCCACGACGATCCGGTGGGCGGTCGAACGGCACCGCTACCCCGGGTACGCCGGCATCGTCCTCGAAGACGCGCAGGTGGCCCTGTGGTGGAAGGGCCCGGTTCCGGCAGCGATGCGCCGAGTCGTGTCCGAGGCGTCTCGCACCGCCCCGGTCCGCGTCCGGGCCGCCGAGTACTCGGTCGCCGAGCTGCGTACCGCCGCCGCTCGCGTCCGGGCCACGGCCGGCTCGACCGTCGACAGCATCAAGCTGCGACCCGACGGCAGCGGCCTGGTCGTCGGCGTACGCGCGGCCACCCGGCAGGCTTTCCCGGACGCCGGCGTGCCCGTCACCGTGACGACCGAGGAACCCCTGCGGCCGATCAGCCGCGACGACGACTGGGCTCCCTGGAAGGGCGGCGCCACCATCGTGAACGCCACCCGTTCCACCGCGTGCACCGCCGGGTTCGGTGTCCGGTCCGGCAGCGCGAGCTACGTGCTGACCGCGGGCCACTGCGGACAGACCGGCGACCGCATCCAGGACGCCCGGGGCGAGTTCATCGGCAACGTCGGCCCGCGCCACCAGGACCACGACGTCGAGCTCATCCCCACCAGCAGCGTCGACGGCTGGGTGTACGTCGGCACACCCACCGACAACGTCGCCGCCGCGGTCGAAGGATGGGGCTGGACGTACGTCGGCGAGTACCTGTGCCAGTCCGGCGTCACCAGCTCCCGCGAGCTCGGCCGGCCGGTCTGCAACCTGAAGGTGCTGTTCTACTACGCCGACCGGGAAGACCTCGTCGAAGCCGAGCAGACCGAGGGCCAGACCGCGGCCCGTCCCGGCGACAGCGGCGGACCGATCTACTCGGTGTCCGGCAGCGGCAAGCTGGTCGCCAAGGGCACGACCACCCGGGTGGCCGGCGCCCGCCTCGGCTTCCAGGACTACGGCACAGCCTGGCGCGACTTCGGCATCACCCCCGCCACCAGGTGACGGCCGGGGAGGGTCGCCGGGCTCGGCACAGCCCGGCGGCCCCCTCAACCGGCGATCGCATCGAGCTCCGCGAGCGCATCCTCCGGCAGCTCCAGAGCAGCGCCCGCGACGTTCTCGCGAAGATGCGCCACGGACGACGTACCGGGAATCAGCAGAATGTTCGGCGAACGCCGCAGCAACCACGCCAGGGCGACCCCCAGCGGACTCGCACCGAGCCGGGCCGCGACCGCCGCCAGCACGTCGGACTGAAGCGGCGAGAACCCCCCGAGCGGAAAGTACGGCACGTACGCGATGCCCTGCGCTGCCAGCGAGTCGATCAGCTCGTCGTCCACCCGATGCGCCAGGTTGTAGTAGTTCTGCACACACACCACCGGCGCGATCGACTGCGCCTCGGCGACCTGCTCGGCGTTGACGGTGCTCAGGCCCAGATGCTTGATGAGCCCCTCCGCCTGCATCTCGGCGAGCGCGGTGAACGGCTCCGCGATCGACCCCGGCTCCGGAGCATCGAGACCGCCCATCCGCAGGTTCACCACCTCCAGGACGTCGAGCCCCAGATTCTCCAGGTTCTCGTGTACGGCACGACGCAGCTCGTGCGGCGCCCGGGCTCGAGGCCAGCCCCCTTCTGCATCCCGGCGGGCGCCCACCTTCGTCACGATGTGCAGGCTGTCCCCGTACGGATGAAGGGCCTCTCTGATGATCTGGTTGGTCACGTGTGGGCCATAGAAGTCACTGGTGTCGATGTGCGTGATGCCCAGCGCGACGACCTCACGAAGTACGGCGACGGCGGCGGCCCGATCGGCCGGCGGACCGAAGACGTGCGGCCCGGCCAGTTGCATCGCTCCGTAGCCCATGCGCGTCACCGTCAGCCCGTCCGCCAGGGTGAAAGTGCCGCCGGGAAGTGTCTCAACGATCATGTGTCCAGCTTCGGCGGTGGTGGAGGCGGCAGGCAGCTCCCCGCTGTTCCTGGGAGTGACAGGGCCAGGGACGCGCAGGTTCACGGTGCACCCCGCACGGCCCGGCGCCAGGGAAAGCGTCCGTGGTGCAGCGCCGGGAGACGGCTGCGCGGCGCTCTCATCGGAGGAGCGGGACCACCGGCGCGCTGTGGCCGCGCCACTACCGTGGAGGGGTGGAGGATGCGAATCCGTTGGGCGACTATCTGCGCGCCCGCCGTCAGTTGGTGAGCCCCTCGGACGTCGGCCTGCCACCCGGCGGATTCCGGCGCGTCGCCGGACTGCGCCGCGAGGAAGTGGCGATGCTCGCCGGTATCAGCGCCGACTACTACCTGCGGCTCGAGCAGGGCCGCGACCGGCACCCTTCGGAACAGGTGCTGCAGGCGCTGGCCCGGGTGCTGCAACTCGACGACAGCGCCACCGACTACCTGCTCGGTCTCTCGCGGCCTCGCAGCGGACCGCGCTCTCGCCCGCGACGCGAACGGGTGCCGGTGGGCATCCAGCAGCTCATCGAGGTGATCGGCCTGCCCGCGTTCGTGGAGGGCCGTTACTTCGACGTCCTGGCGGCCAACGCGATGGCCCAGGCCCTCTCCCCCAGCCTGCGGGTGGGCGCCAACCGGCTGCGCTCGGTGTTTCTCGACCCGGCCGAACAGGAGCTGTACCCGGACTGGGAACAGGACCTGGCCGGCATGGTCGCCGTCTTCCGGTCCTCGGTGGGCACAGCAGCCGACGACCCCCGCTGTACGCAGCTGGTCGGCGAGCTGTCGGCGGCCAGCGCCAACTTCCGCCGGCTGTGGGCGCGCCACGACGTAAAGGTTCGGCAAGGCGCCCGGACGCGTCTGCGCCACCCCGAGGTCGGCGAACTCTCCCTGCGCCGCGAGAAGCTCGAGATCGGCGGCAGCGACGGCCAGCTGCTGGTCATCTATCACGCCGAACCAGGCACGGCCAGCGCCCGGGCGCTGGCGCTGCTCGGCTCGATCACGGCCACAGCAACCTGAACCCCGCGCGGCCGGTAACGGGTCGCGGCCTGCGGCGCCGGAGCCTGACGCCTACGTCAAGGTCGGCTTCCCACTGGCGAGCGACCGGCGCGCGGGCGCCAGCCGGCCGGTGGGTCCTCCCCGGCCAGGCCGTCCACCGCTTCGCGGAGCAGGTCGGCGTGGCCGGTGTGCCGCCCGTACTCCTCGATCAGGTCGCAGACGAGGCGGCGCAAGCTGGCATGCCGGCCGTCAGGCCCCGAGACGTGCACGAGCTGATCGAGGCCACCGTCGGCCAGGGCGGCGGCGAGTCGTGAGCGGGAGCGCTCCACCGCGCCGTCCCACAGGGCGTACAGCTCTTCGGGGGTGTCGGCGGCGGCGGACGTGAACTCCCAGTCGGGGTCGTCGTCCCAGGCCGTCGGGCTCCACGGCGCCCCGGGTGGCTCGTCGCGCAGCTTGACCGTGAAGGTGTAGTCCTCCACGAACGCCAGGTGCTTGAGGAGGCCACCCAGAGTGAGCGAGGACGCGCCGATGCGGGCCCGCAGGGCAGTGGCGTCCAGATCGTCGGCCTTCCAGCGGAACGTGGTCCGCAACCGGTCGAGCGCGCCGACGAGGTGCTCGGTCTCGGTGCCGGTCAGGGGCGGTTCCCAGGGGAAGTCGTCGCTGCTCATGGGAGTCACCGTAGTGCGGAACGGGGGCCCTCGGGCGGGGCTGTGGACAGAGCGGGGGTCGTGCACGAACGGCCCACACACGCCGGACCCCGGTGACTGTTGCGGCAATCTGCGCGGCCGATATGGACGATTGACACTCCATCGATTATTGTTGTTGAAGACGCCGTTGCGAGTTCTTCCCCCGTGGAATTCGCAACGGCGTCTTTTCGTCTGGGGGCCTGCGACGGAGTGACCGGACCCGAGACCTGGGCCCGGGGCTGAAGGCGACGGCTCGGCCTCGAAGCAGCCTTGCGGCGACGGGCCACCCGGCACACCCGCCGGCCAGGGCACATCGGCCGACCGCGGAAGGCTTGCCGGACACGGCACGCCCGCTAGATACGGCTTCTCCTCCGGACACATCCAGGTGAGCCCGGGAGCGCGGGCTGCCACGGACCAGGTCGGCGTCGGTGAGTGGCTCGTCCGTCAGACACGAAGAAGCCCGCTCCTCGGAGCGGGCTTTCGTTGCGTGCATGGGGTGATCGACGGGACTCGAACCCGCGACCCCCGGGACCACAACCCGGTGCTCTACCAGCTGAGCTACGACCAC
Source organism: Actinoplanes sp. NPDC049548 (assembly GCF_040676695.1). Lineage (NCBI taxonomy): Bacteria > Bacillati > Actinomycetota > Actinomycetes > Micromonosporales > Micromonosporaceae > Actinoplanes > Actinoplanes sp. NPDC049548. Next base: position 230,175 of record NZ_JBFAPM010000008.1, on the reverse strand, counting down.
CATGCCACCGCTCGCGGCGAGATTCTCCGCAGCGGGCGCCGGACAAGCATAGCCGCACCCCCCACCCTGTCGTCGACCGGGTTACCCACCGGCGCGGCGGCGAGGACGTTGTCGGGGTGGTGGGCCTCGGTGGCGCACGCGGCGGTCGCTGCCACCCCCGCCGACTCAGCCCTCGAACCAGGGCTCTGCGACGCAGGCTCGAACCAAGGCACGGCGGCGACGGCGCAGCCTTAACCGCCGACGCCGGCTCCAGCCTTTCGGCTACAGCGCGGGCCTGGTCTACAGCTCGGCGGCGATGGCGCGGGCCTGGTCGACGTCCGGGCCGGGGAGCGGGACGAAGATCGTGCGACGGTAGTACTCCAGCTCGCGGATGCTCTCCCGGATGTCCGCGAGGGCTCGGTGGGCAAGCCCCTTCTGCGGCTGGCCGAAGTACACCCTCGGGTACCAGCGGCGGGCCAGCTCCTTGATCGAGGAGACGTCGATCATGCGGTAGTGCAGGAAGTCGTCCAGCGTCGGCATGTCGCGGGCCAGGAAACCGCGGTCTGTCGCGATCGAGTTGCCGCACAGGGGGGCGCTGCGCGGGTTGGGGACGTACTGCTTCACGTACGCGAGGACGGCGTCCTCGGCCTCCGCCATCGTGACCGTGGAGCGGCGCACCTCCTCGGTGAGGCCCGACTTCGCGTGCATCTCGCGCACGATCTCGGGCATGCCGTCCAGCGCCGCGTCGTCGGCGTGGATGACGAGGTCCACGCCCTCGCCCAGGACGTTGAGATCGGGGTCGGTGACGAGTGCCGCCACCTCGATCAGTGCGTCCTTGCCCAGGTCGAGGCCGGTCATCTCACAGTCGATCCACACCAGAAGATCCGCCACGCGGTCAGCCTACGCGCACCCAGGCGTGACGCGCCGGGACGTCGTGCCCTACCCACCTGTTCGAGAGAGTCCGCACGCACAAGAGCAGAATCACCCTAGATTGTCCGAATTAGCCCCAGGACTACCCAGTTCGGTCGCGGAGGGTCTAAACTGTGCTTAACGGACGAAGCCCCCCTTCGGTTACTCCGTTTCCCCCGGTAAAAGGGCCCTCCGCGTCGGCAGCGCGGAGGGCCCTTTCGGTGCTTCGGTGACCGTCCGCGGCAGCGGTCCCCTCATGGCGGAAGCCCCGGGCGTCTGCCCGGGGCTTCCTCATCTCAGTCCTTGCCCTGCCCGCGACCGCGGCGCGGAGGCCGGGTCAGCTTGATCGGCGGCTCCTGGTTCTCCGGGTCCGGCGCCGGGAGCCCGGAGGCCGTGGTGTTCCTCCGGCGCCGGGCCTTGGCGCCACCCAACAGCTCTGCGACCTCGTCCTTGTAGCTGCCGAGCAGCCCCTTCTTCGCCGGAGCGGCGGCAGTGGCGCTCTTGGCCTTCGGGACCTGGGCGCTGGGCTGCGCGTCGCCGGCGCCGTCCTTGGCCGGGGCCGTCGTCGAGCGCAGTGCCGACTGCTCACCGGCATCCTGAGCGGTCTTGTGGGAAGTAGGCTCCGCCGCCGCCGGCTTCGGCTCCGCGACCTTCGCGTTCCCCGCCGGCATCTCGGTGCGCTGCCCGGCGATACGAGCCTCGGGCCGCGCCGCCTCGCCGGAGGAGACCTCGGCCGCCGCCGTGCCGGCTGCCTGCGCCGCGGCCGTTGGCACCTTGGCTTCGGCAGCCGTCCTGGCGGAGCCCTCCACTGACGACGCCGCCGGGGACCGCTGGACGGAAGGCGCGGCCGTAACCCGCTCACCGGCGGAGACCGCCGCCGAGCGGTCGCCCGAAGGCGCCACCACAGAACGCTCACCGGCAGGCGCCACGACAGAACGCTCCGCTCCGGGAGCAGCCGCGGGACGCTTGACCGTGGCCGCCGCGCTTCCCGCAGCCTCGCCCTTCACCGATCCTGCCGGCACCGGCTCACGGGCAGGCTCCGTGGGCCGGGAAGGCCCGGGCACCGAGGGCCGCGCGGGCGCCGGCGCAGGAGGTGCCGGCACAGGCGCCACGGGCTTCGTCGGCGACACCGGAGCCGGTGAAACAGGTCGAGCCGGAGACGGGGCCGTGTCAGCCTCCACGTTCTTCGATGCACTCGAAGGAGGCTTGTCGGCGGTCGTAGGGATGGAGGTCGCCGCGGGCCTCTCAGCGGACGCCGCCGCAGGCTTCGCAGCCGCCGCAGGCTTGGCAGCCGACGCGGCAGGTGCCGACGGGGACTGTGCCGCGGGTGCCGTTCCAGACTTCGGAGCAGCGGGCGCTGACGGGGACTTCGGCAGGGCCGCGCCCGTCGGGCCCGGGTTCTTCGGGGAGGCGATCGGCGCTGCGGGCTTGGGAGCTCCCGTTGCGCCGACCCGGCCCGAGTCTGCACGGGTCAGTCCGGTCGCCGCCCAGGCGTTCGCCGGCGGGCCGCCGAAGAGCGCGTTTCGCGGGGTCTTGGCGGACGGCGAGGGCTTGGGCGCGGATCCCACCGTTGCCTGGGATGGGTTCTTCGGGGTTGCACTTCCGACCGGCTCCGGATCCGCGGTCTTGGCGACCTCAGCGTCAGGCCTGGGTGCCGTGCGCTGCCCGTCGCGCTGCGCCGCGTCGGCCAGGCCGACCACAGCGACGTCGTAGCCCTTCGGCATCGGCCCGATGGCGGGCGCGACGGGCGGGATGTCGCGAGGCGGCTTGACCTCGGTCGCCGGCTTCGCGTCCGCCTTGGCGGCGAGAACTGGTTCAGCAGCGACTGCAGGCTTGGCGGCAACCGTCGGCTCAGCACCGACCGCAGGCTTGGCGGTAACGGGCGGCTCAGCACCGACCGGCGGCTTAGCAGCAACGGTCGGTTCAGCACCGACCGCAGGCTTGGCGGCAACCGGCGGCTCAGCACCGACCGCAGGCTTGTCGTCCGCGGCAGGCTTCGTGGTCACTGCGGGCTTGGCGTCAGCCGCAAGGGAAGAGGCGGCGGCCGGCTCCGCAGCCGAGGTTGAGCCGACCTCGCCCTCCGAGGTCGCGACGGCCGTCTGAGCAGCAGGTACCGGCGAGGACGCGGCGGCCGGCTTCGAGGCCTCGGCGGCCGGCGAAGCGGCCGGCGAAGCGGCCGGCGAAGACGCGGCCGCCGCGGCGGCCTTGCGGGAGGCGTTCAGTGCCGCCACCGCACGGGCCTCGGTCTCGCGAGCGCGGGCCGCGGCGGTCTCCGCGACCCAGGCCCCGACCGCGGAAGCCTCGAAGATCGGCAGGTCAGTCGGCTGCGGAGCGGTCCGGCGGCGAGCACCGCGCTCCGGCGCGCGACCGAACAGCGCGTCCCCCGTGGCCGCCGGCGCCGGTTCGGCAGCCGGTGTGACCCGAGGCGTGATCAGGCTCAGCGGCTCGCCCGGGGCCGGGCCGGAGCCGACCGGCGATGCGGACGGCGCGTCAGCACCACCCGGAGAAGGCGCCGAGGCCGGAGCAGGCGATCCCGGGGCACTTGCTGACAAAACGCCCGCGGACACCGGCTCAGCGACCGCAGCAGCGGCCGGAACCGGAGCAACGGCCGGAACCGGAGAGGCAGCCGGAACAGGAGCAGCGGCCGGAACGGGCGAGACGGCCGGACCGGAGACCGGAATGGCAGGCATCGGAATGGCCGAACCCCGCTGCGCCCCCTGCCCACCCCGCGACGAAGACGAAGACGAAGAGGATGAGGAAGGCGGCCACGTCAACGCCGGCGGGCGGCTTCGAGGCTGGGAGTCGGCGAGCGTACGCGGCCGGTGCGACGCCGAGTGCCGCCCGCCCCCCGTACGGCTCAGCGGCAGCGGCGCGCCGATCGCCTGCATGAGATCCGGCACCTGGCTGGGCTCCACGATGTAGACGACCTCGCGCCGCCGCGACGGCCAGCCGAGGAAGATCATGCCGATCATCACGAGGAGGGTGCCGGCGGTCAGCAGGGCCCAGGTCGCCTGGTTGAGCCAGCCCGGGCGGATGGCCGCGGTGGACTCGAGGCGTACGCCGGGCTGGGCCGCCGGGTTCATGATGACCAGGCTGTAGGCCGTGTCGCGCAGGTCCGTCGGGTTCCAGTCGACCGCTCCCGTGCCCGCGGCGATCCAGAAGCGTTCGCGGCCGGGGAGCTGTTCGGGGGCGCGGGTGCCCGGTACGAGCTTGCTGGTCACCGGGAGGGCTCCGGTGCCGAGGTCGATCGCGGAGACCGAGATGCGGGGGATGTCAGCCAGGTACGCGTCGACGCGTCCCCGCGGTGCGATGCCCACGAACGCCGGCGCCGAGGACGACGTGGCCGTGATGCGCAGGCGGGTGTCGCCGAAGCGGGCGAACGGGGCGTCGGTGCGCAGCAGGGTGTCGACGTCGTCGACCACGACGGCGTACCCGGAGGTCGCCACCCGCTGCATGGTGCCGCTGAATGCGCCGCCCGCGTCCCGGTGTTGCATGGCGGCCCAGAGGGCACCGCCCACCAGTAGGGCCGGTAGTCCGACGGTCAGCATCAGCATGCCGAGGATCGTGCGGAACACCCGCATCTCGATCTCCCCCTTCTCGGTGGTACTGGGCAGACCATACAGACCGAAATAACACCAAAATGGATAAACGGTTACTTAGGCCCCGAGAAGGAGGAGGAATCCGTCAGGAGATGTTTGCGGTCATCGTCAGGGTGGATTGGTCGATGTCGCTGGTGCGTACGACGAACTTGAACGTCCACTCCCCCGCCATCGGCAGGGCGATGTCCCCCACCGCGTGGAAGTCCGTGATGCGCAGCAGCGGCACGTCGATCGGCTCGATGCCCTTGGCCGGCAGTGCCGCGGTCGCCGACCACTCGACCACCGGCAGCGGCTTGTTGTCGGGCGTGTACGCGTACAGATGCAAAGAATTGTTGCCGACGGTGGCCGGGAAGACGTCGACCTGGAGCGACACCGAGTCGTTCGCCACGGTCTTGGTGATCGTCGTGGAGGTGGTGGCCGTCTGTGCCGCCTCGGCCGTGCGGGGCGGCGGGATCTGCACCAGCGCCGCGGTCACGCCCAGCACCACCGCCGTGACCGCCAGCTCGGCCATCACCAGGCGGCGCAGCAGGCCCGGGCCGCTCTCGGCGCTGCGGTTGCGCACGAGCTTGCGGGAGTACGCCGCGATGCCGATCACCGCCGCGGCGAGCGCGACCTTCGCCAGGATCAGCCGGCCGTACGTGCTGTCGTAGAGGCCCTTGAAGGACGAGACCTCGATCAGGGCCTGGACCACGCCGGCCAGGATGAGCGCGGCGACCGCGGTGGCCGCCCACCGGGACCAGATCGGCAGGATGGCGCCGAGCTCCGTCTCGTTGGCCCGGCGCAGCAGGAAGCCGGTCAGCATCACGAGTCCGCCCAGCCAGACCGCCATCGCGGCCAGGTGGATGGCGTCGACGACGACGGAGACGCCGGCCACCGGTGAGGCGGTGGGATGGCCGGTGAGCGGCCAGGTCGCCAGCGCCGCCACCCCGAGCACGCCGAGCAGGGCCAGGTCCGCCTTGCTCTCGCCGCCGGAGCCGCGCAGCAGCGGGCGCAGCAGGAACGCCGCCGCGATGATCACGCCGAGGCGGACCAGCATGACCGCCCCGAACGTGCTGCCCAGCACGTCCTTCAGGTCGGCGCCGGAGGCTCCGAACAGTCCCGTGCCCGTGGTGTACGGCGCCTGCAGCCACAGCCCGAGCACCGTGCTGCCGAGGACGAGCCCGAGCCCGGTCCAGACGAGCCGCGCGGGGGCCACGCGGGACAGCCGGTGCGGCCACAGCAGGGCGAGCACCAGCACCGGGCCGATGAGCAGCACCAGGCCCGCGTACCCGAGGTATTTGCCGACCGGGATGAGCGCGCGGACCACCGGATCGACCGACTCCGCGGCCTGCGACTCGGTCGGCGGCGTCGAAGCCGCGCCCACCGAATAGGTGAGCGTGCCCGCGACGGGGTGGGAGTCGGCGGAGACCACGCGGTAGCTGACAAGATAGGTGCCGCGGCCGCCGCCGGAGCGCAACGGGATGGTGACCGTGGCACCGTCCGCCTTGGGCTCGCCCTGGTCGGCGCGGCTGCCGTCGGGCGCGAGCACCTGGATCTTGCCCGAGATCAGCTGCACCGACTCGCTGAAGGTCAGCGTGACCTTGTTCGGCGCGTCCGGAACGATGGTGTTGCTTCCCGGATCGCTCGCCACCAGCGCGGCGTGCGCGGCGGCCGGTCCGGCCGGTCCGAGGAGCACGGCCAGCAGCCCCAGGAGCAGCCCGGCCAGGGTCATCGAAGCTCGGCGTCGATCAACGGTCATGCGAACCATGCTCCCCGATGGCTCCGGGGGCGCGGCAAAGTGGTCCGCGTACCATCTCCCGGTGTGACCCCCGACCCCCTGACCGCACTCGCTCTCCGGGCGCGGGCCGGTGACGCCGGCGCGCAGTCCGCCCTGGTGCGGGGCACGCAGGCCGAGGTGTGGCGGTTCACCGCCGCGCTGGTCGACCCCGGCTCCGCCGACGACCTGACGCAGGAGACCTACCTGCGCGCCTTCAAGGCGCTGCCCGCCTTCGAGGGACGTTCGAGCGTGCGCACGTGGCTGCTCGGCATCGCCCGGCGCACCTGCGCCGACCACCTGCGGTCCGTGGTGCGCCGGCGCCGGCTCGACGCCCGGCTGGCCGCGGAGGCCTTCGCGGACCGCCCTCAGCAGCCCGACCCGGCGCACCGGCTCGGCGCCGCCGACCTGCTGGACCGGCTCGGCCCCGAGCGCCGCACGGCGTTCGTGCTCACGCAGGTGCTCGGGCTGTCCTACGCGGAGGCCGCCGAGGTGGAGGACGTACCGGTCGGCACGATCCGCTCCCGCGTCGCACGGGCCCGCGAGGACCTGGTCGCCGCGGTGGCCGAGGCCCAAGCCAGCTGATCAACGGGACTTTCGGCCCGTCACACAGCAAACCCCCAGGCGGTAGAACGGAACCGGGCGGCGTTCCCCGCCGACTAAGGGGGCGTGAGCATGTGGATCTCGACCGCCGCCCGCTTCGGCCTCGCCGCGGTGTGGCTGATCGCCGGCGGACTCAAGGTCGGCGACCTCGCCGCCTCCGGGCGCGCGGTCAACGCCTATCGAATCTTCCCGTACGAGGTCGCGAAGGTCATCGGCGCCGCCCAGCCGTTCCTGGAGATCGCCCTCGGGCTGCTCCTGCTGGCCGGGCTGGCCGTACGCCTGAGCGCCGGTATCTCGGCCACCCTGCTGGTGCTCTTCACGGCCGGGATCGTCTGGGCGTGGGCGCACGGCCTGCAGATCGACTGCGGCTGCTTCAGCAAGGGCGGTGAGCTGGGCGCCGGGGCCGACCCGGCGTACGGGTGGGACATCGCCCGGGACGCCGGTTTCCTCGTGCTCGCCGGGATCCTGCTGTGGCGGCCGCGGACCCGCTTCTCGTTGGACGGCATCCTGATGGGGGACGCGCAGTGAGCAAGGGCAAGGACCGCGCACAGGCCAAGAAGGTCGTGCAGGCACAACTCGCGAAGGAGCGCCGTCGTACGGTGACGCTCTGGACGACCGTGGGCGTCGTCGCGGTGCTGGTCATCGCGGGTCTGATCGGCTGGGGCGTGGCGGCCGGGCAGGAGAAGGACACCGCGGGCAAGCTGACGGTGCCGCCGTCGGCGGTCGACGACGGTACGGCGTTCGCCCGCGGCTCCGGCCCGGTGACGATCGACATCTACGAGGACTTCATGTGCCCGGTCTGCCACGAGTTCGAGAAGACGTCCGGCCCGACGGTCACCCAGCTGGTCGACGCCAAGAAGGTGACCGTGCGGTACCACCCGATCGCAATCCTCGACCGGGCCTCCACGACGGAGTACTCCACACGCTCGGCGGGTGCGGCGGCGGCCGCGTCGGTGGGCGGCAAGTTCTTCGAGTACCACGAGGTGCTCTTCGCCAACCAGCCTGCGGAGGGCAGCGCGGGGCTGGACGACGCCAAGCTGATCGAGCTGGGCCGCTCGGTGGGGCTGACCGACGCCGCCTTCGCCGACGCGGTGAACGGCAGGACGTACACGGCCTGGGCCACGGATGTCACCGACAAGGCGTCGGCGCGCGGGGTGACCGGCACCCCGACCGTCCTCGTGGCGGGCAAGAAGCTGGACCAACCGACGCCGCAGGCGCTCACCGCGGCGGTGGAGGCGGCCGGCGCGTGAGACGCGGTGCCCTGTTCCTGGCGGTGCTGGCCGGCGCGTTGCTCGTGCCGGCCGCTCCGGCGTCGGCCCACGGCGGGGAAGCACCCGACGCCACCGCCTACCGCATCCAGGCGACAGGGCTCAGCCTTTCCGTGCCGGATCTGACGGTACGGGTGGTGGAGGCGGGCGCTCGCCTCGAGCTCACGAACGGTACGGGCCGCACGGTGGAGGTACTCGGCTACTCGGACGAGCCCTATCTCGAGGTTCGCCCGGACGGCACGTACCAGAACGTCAACTCGCCCGCCGCGTACACGAACCAGACGCTCGACGGTGACTCCCCCGTACCGTCGAATGCCGATCCGGCCGCGCCCCCGCAGTGGCAGCGGATCTCCGCGGAGCCCAGCGTGCGCTGGCACGACCGGCGCACGCGATGGCTGAGCGCGGACCCGCCGCCGGAGGCCGAGGCCGACCCGTCGCACCCTCACAAGCTTCGCGACTGGGCGGTTCCGCTACGTCAGGGGGTGACCACCTTCGAGTTCCGCGGCACGCTGACCTGGGAGCCGCCACCCGCCGCCTGGGCCTGGTGGGTGGGCGCGGCACTGCTGGCCGGCGCGGTGGTCGCCCTCGGCCTGCGCCTGCGGCGCGGCGTCGGCACGGTCGCGGTGGTCGGCGGCACGCTCGTTCTCGGGTACGCCGTGACGCGCGCGATCTCCGGCGTCGACGGTCACGCCCCCGCCATCGTGGCGGCGGCGCTCGCGGTCGCGGCGGGGGTGCTGACCCTCCGGGGCCGTACCCCCTTTCTCCTGCTGGTGGGGGGCGCCGCGCTCGCGATGTTCGGCGGCCTGGCCGACGCGGGGGTCTTCGCCCAGGCGGTCGTGACCTTCCCCGGGCCCGGCTGGGTGGCCCGGACGGCCGTGCTCGTCGCGCTCGGCGCGGGCGCGGGCCTGGCGGCGACCGGACTGCTGCGCCTGCGCTCGGCCGAGCCGGCCCCGTTATCTTCGGACGCATGACTGAGCGCCTCTCGCCGGGAGACCCGGCCCCCGACTTCACCCTGCCGACCGACACCGGCGAGACCCTCGCCCTCAAGGACCTGCGCGGCCGCAAGGTCGTGCTGTACGCGTACCCGGCCGCGATGACGCCGGGCTGCACCACCCAGGCGTGCGATTTCCGTGACTCGCTGGGCTCGCTCAAGGCGGCCGGGTACGAGGTCATCGGCATCTCCCCGGACATCCCGGCCAAGCTGGCGAAGTTCCGCGAGCGCGACGCCATCACCTTCCCGCTGGTGAGTGACCAGGACAAGAGCGTGCTGACCGCGTACGGGGCGTTCGGGGAGAAGCAGCTCTACGGCAAGACGGTGACCGGGGTGATCCGCTCGACGTTCGTGATCGACGAAAACGGCGCCGTCGAGAAGGCCCTGTACAACGTCAAGGCAACCGGCCACGTGGCAAAGCTGCGACGGGATCTCGGTATCGACTGACTTTCTGGGCGATTTCTCGGATCCTGGGGGGTGGTGCCGATAAGAGAGGTAACCACCATCCAGCTCCGGAGACGCCGATGCCGACTGCCAAGCCGACCCGCCGCTTCCGGCTGGGTGACACGCTCCGCCGCGGTAGGAAGAGCTCGCCCGCACACTCGGCCCCGCCGGCCGGTGCGGCGACTCCCGCGGCCGGGGCGGCGTCTCCCTACCCGGGCGCGGCTCCCGTACCGGGCGTGAAGGCCAAGCCTTCGCGGGGGCGCCGCCACCGCAAGCAGCAGGAGAAGCGATCGAGGCTGCCCAAGCTGCCGTCGATCGGCCTGCTGCGCAACCTCACCGTCTCGCAGAAGCTCATCTCCAGCTTCGGCATCCTGAGCCTGCTGGTGGTCACGGTCGGCGTGTTCGGGCTCTACGAGCTCAACTCCTCCAAGAACCGGCTCGAGACGGTGTACGGGCGCAACACGCAGGCCATCAGGTCGCTCGGTGACGTCCGTGCGGACGTGCAACAGCTCACCTCGACGGCGTACAAGCTGATCGTGCGCTCGCCGCTCGCCGACGTCAGCAACGTGGAGATGGCGATCGACCGGCTCGACCGGAAGATCGACGACAACTGGAAGGCCTACTCGTCGCATCCCGCCAAGGGCACCGACGCCGACCGCGCCGCCTTCACCGCCGCCCTCGCGCAGTACCGGAAGGTGCGCGACGAGCAGCTCGTCCCGGCCGCCAAGGAGAACAGCTTCACCACCTACCTGGGCGCCCAGAACAACTTCATCGACCCGCTGACCGACAAGCTCACCATCGCGCTCAACAACCTGGCCGGGATCGAGGACCGGGCCGCCCAGGCGGAGATGTCGCAGGCCCGCGACAACGCCGCACTGGCCCGAATTGTCACGATTATCCTGATCATCGGCGCGGTCGCCTTCGCCATGATCATCGCGATCGTGGTCAGCCGCGCCATCGCCCGCCCCCTCGGCCAGACCGTCAAGGTCCTCGAGGGCCTCGCGGAAGGCCGCCTCGACCAGCGCCTGCAGGTCAAGGGCCGCGACGAGGTCGCCCGCATGGCGGAGGCGCTCAACACCGCCCTCGACAAGCTCACCGCGACCATGCGTACGGTCGGCGAGAACGTGACCACGCTCGCGTCCTCCTCGGAGGAGCTCACCGCGGTGGCCGGCCAGATGAACTCGTCGGCGGCCCGCTCCGCCGACCGCGCGAGGGCCGTCTCCCACGCGTCCGAGGAGATCAGCGTCAACATCACCACCGTCTCCGCGGGCGCCGAGGAGATCGGCGCCTCCATCTCGGAGATCGCCCGCAGCGCCAACAGCGCGGCCGAGGTCGCCGGCCGGGCGGTCCGGGTCTCCGGCGAGGCCGAAGCGATCCTCCAGCAGCTCGGCACGTCCTCCGCGGAGATCGTCTCGGTCATCAAGATCATCACCGGCATCGCCGAGCAGACCAACCTCCTCGCGCTCAACGCGACGATCGAGGCGGCCCGCGCGGGCGAGATGGGCAAGGGCTTCGCGGTCGTCGCCGGCGAGGTCAAGGAACTCGCCCAGGAGACGGCCCGGGCCACCGAGGACATCCGCACCCGCGTCGGCGCCATCCAGGCCGACTCGACCGCGGCGGTCACCGCGATCGCCGAGATCGGCGCGGTCATCGACCAGATCAACGCCACCCAGACGGCCATCGCGGCCGCGGTCGAACAGCAGACCGCGACCACCAACGAGATGACCCGCAACGTGGCCGAGGTCGCCGGCGGCTCCACCGAGATCTCCGCCAACGTGGCCGAGGTCGCCGAAACGGCAGCCGAGACCACCAACGCGGCCTCCAACACGGCCGCGGCCGCGGACGAGCTCGCCCGCGTGGCCCACGACCTGCAGCAGAGTCTGGCGATGTTCCGCTACTGAGCAACCACCCCTCCGGGGACCGCCGACCCACGGCGGCCGTCACGCGGCCTGGATCCGCGAGGCGGCCGCCGTGCCGTGTCGCCGGACTTGACTACATCGGTATGTTGTAACCATGGCGAACATCCGTTACACCCGCGAGCTGCTTGCCGAGGCCGTCGCCGCCTCCCTCTCCACTGCCGATGTGCTGCGCTACCTGGGCCTGCGACAGACCGGAGGCGGGCACGCTCACATCCGCCGGCGCATCAACCACTACGGCATCGACACTTCGCACTTTCTCGGCCCCAACCATCCCCGGGTTCCGCCGAGCAATCGGCGCCAAGCGGCCGAGATCCTGGTATTGAGGTCCGCGGACGCCCGACGGGAGGCACCGTCGCGGCTACGGCGGGCTCTCATCGAGAGCGGACGTGAGCACCGGTGCGCCACATGCGGGTTGGGAAACGAGTGGAACGCCCGTGCCCTCACGCTGCACGTCGACCACATCAACGGTCGGTTCTGGGACTGCAGACCGGACAACCTCCGCTTCCTCTGCCCGAACTGTCACAGCCAGACAGAGACGTACGCCGGGCGTAGCCCGCTCAGGGTGCCCTTCGTAGCCCAGAAGGCAGCCGTCGACGGCGATCCGGCATCCCGTCGACCCCTGACCGAGGCGCAACGGATGGACGTGATGGGACGCGTTGAGCGCGGCGAGCTCGGTGCGAGCGAGGCAGCAAGACAGATGGGTTGCAGCCGCAGCCACATCTACCAGCTGCAGCGCCGACTGCGAGAAAGAGGCACCATCGCGACGCTCAAGCGTCGACAGTCCCCCCCGACGGCGACCGAGGAGGCGATCGTGAGGTTCGCTCTCGAACATCCGGAGATGGGCGGTCGGCGCATAGCCCGCATGCTGGCGACCACCACCGAAGGGCACATCGATGTGCCCTCGCACAAGGTCTACTACATTCTCGCCCGAGCAGGCCTCGCCAGCCGGAAGCTACGCCAGGCTTCCATGGCGAACCGAGCTGACGAGACGGAAGCGCCCGGACCACGACGCGACGCAATGCCGTGCACCGCCTAGAGTGGTCAGGACAGAGGGGCCGTAGCCCAATTGGCAGCAGGCACACGGTTTAGGTCCGTGCAAGTGCGGGTTCGAGTCCCGCCGGCCCCACCCTTGAGTAAACGCCCGGGACTTCTGCCCGGGCGTTTACGTCTGTGCCAGATCTGTGTTCGATCACTCGGCCCGGCTGGGAGCTTCTCTTCAGATTCGTGTCCGCAAAGCCGATGCGGCATGCGTGACAAAACCGCACGCGCCTAGCCGTTCCGGGTGGGTGGTTCTGCTTGCCGTCGCCGGAGTTGTCGCGGGTGGCGCTTTCGCCATACGCGTGGCCAAGCGCAAGGGGGTCGGTTGCCCCGCATTGCCAGACCAGGCCTCGCCGGATGCGGTCTCGATGGTCAGACCGGCGCTACCCGAGCCGTCACCGTCCGGGCCGTCGCGATCACTCGCGAGGATGGCTGTCGGCGCTGCGGTCCTCGTGCTCTTGGCTTTGGCCACTGCTGTCGCAACCCGGCCCTCGGACACAAACGAGGCGACCCGGCCCTCGGACAGCAATGGGACAGCCATATCACTCTGGCCGCTCAGACCGAGCGCGAGCCCGTCCGGCGACCAAGCGGATGCCGGAGCGTCGCTGCCGAGCGGGCTGACCACCAGCGGACGCTTTTGCCAGACCGGCATTAACCGCCCCGACCTGGACACCGTATTTCCCGTTCTGTCCGCGGCCGTCACACCGGCGCCCGGTATGCAGAGTGAATTCTCGTTCCAGCTCCGGGGAATGAGCGGCCTCACCGCTCAGCAGGACACCGATCTTGTCGGACAGCTCAATCCGGCCACAGGGACTGCCGTGTTGGACTTCAAGAGGGTGGGTGCCAAGCTGCTGCACGGTGAGTCGTACCGATGGCGGGTGCGCGACCGCTCGCCGTCCGTCCAAGCGGATGGCTGGTCGCAGTGGTGCGAGTTCGCGATCGCCACGCAAACGCCGGACGATCTGGGCCTGGCCGATGAACGTCAGTACAAGGTGGTTCTGCCGGCCGCGAGGTGGCGCGAAATACTCAAGGTTCTCGGGCCGGTGGAGACGTACGTCAATGGCGAGAAGTCGATCCACGCTCCAATCGAGAAGGCCGCGAAGACCGCATCGTCGCCGACACGTCGTGTTCCGGTGACGTTGAGCGGTCGATACTGGAGCGACGTTGTCAGCGGCCTGGCATATTGGGCTTCGCAGCGGGCTGATGGGTCGTACTGGGCACTCGCCGACCTCCTCTCCGATATCCTGGGCGGCCCCGTGTACGTGACCATGGGCTTCCCCCGCACATAGCGGCGGCGCGCATTGGGGGGGTCACGGGTTCGAGTTCCCTTAGCTCCGCCGGCTCGAGTCCGCCGGCCCCCGAGAGACGCCATGCCCGGCCTTGCTGCGCGCCGTTCGCAGCGTCGAGGTCGGCGACTGACCGGGGACAGCGGTGGGCGGGTCCGGGCCCGGCGAGTGTGCCGGCCGGCCTGATGGAGACGGCGGCCGGCTGGCGTGGTTGCCGGAGCAGGCGGGCCCACGGGCTCGAGCGCCCGCAGCACGATTGCGGTGTCGATGAGGGACGAGTAGACAAAACCAGGACCGCGGCCGCCGCTTACCAGCACAATCCGTCGTAGCAGCACCACACGCCCCGGGAGGAACTCGTCATGTCCTATGCCGTGGATTTCAACACCGTGTCGACCGTCGGCCTGGAGTCGTCGCCGGTTGCGGATGCGCTTGCCGGACTGCGGGCGAACGAGGCCCGGTATTTCAAGAACAAGTACGGCCACGTCTTCACGGTCGAGCCCGCGAGCGAAGCCAAGGAGATCATCGACTACGTGCACCGCATCCTCGAGGAGGAGCGCGGCATCGTCATCTCCTCTCCCCCGCTCGAGGCGACCGAGTTCCAGGTGGAGAACGTCCGGTGGACCTACGTGTTCTACGAGAACGGCCTGTCCATCAACGTGTTGTACACCCTCGACGACAGCGGGAAGCGGGCGGTCGGCTTCAAGCTTTCCGACGGGATGGAGGTTCCCGAGGAGCTCGGGGCGTTCAAGTTCGCCCGGCAGAAGTCGAAGCTGGCCGGCACCATCCGCGGCTCGTACTTCGTCATCAAGAAGGAGTATTGATCCTCTCGTTCACGCTCGACCCGCCGCTGACCCCCGCTCTCCGCGAGCAGATCGTCGACCTGTGGGTCGAGGCCACCAACGCCGGCGGCGCGGTGGGTTTCGTCGCGCCGGTCACCGCCGATGAGGTACGCCCGCTGGCCGAGGCCACCTTTGCCGAGGTGACCGACGGCCCGGACCGGCTGCTCGTCGGCGCCGATGGCGGCCGGCTGGTGGCGCTGCTCTTCATCGTCGACAACCGGTTCACGCTCAAGGCGCATTGGCGGGTTCTCAAGCGCGTGATGGTGGCGCCCGGCAGCCAGGGGCGGGGCTATGGTGCCGCGCTGATGCGCCAGGCTGCCGTGATCGGGCGGGAGTCGGGGTTGGCGGGCCTGCAGGTGACCCTGCGCGACGGGCATGGCCTGCACCGCTTCTACGCCAAGCTCGGCTATCGGGAGGTCGGCCGCTTCCCGGGAGCGCTGCGTGTCGCTCCCGGGGACGACCGTGACGAGGTCGTCATGTGGCTGGGGCTGGCTTAGCAGGACGGCTTCGGGGCCGCCGCGGCGAGGGCGAGGTCCTGCTCCGGCTCCGCGGTGGGTTCGAGCAGCGGCAGCGCGGTGGCCGGCGTTGAGGTCGAGGCGTGCGGCGCCGGGGATGCCTTCTTCTTCTTTGCGGGTGCCTTCGACGTCGGCGCCTTGGGGGACGGCGCGGCCTTGACTTCGGTGGAGCCGCCGGCGAAGCGTACGGATGTCGCCTGCTTCTTCTCCGGGATGAGCTTGATGTTCTTCGCCGTGACGGTGTTGCCGTAGATGTCGGTCATCTGGATCTGGAAGGGGCCGTTGCCGGTGCGCTTCTCGATGATCCAGAAGTTGTAGTCGACGTGGTCGGCGGTCATCCAGCTGCCGCCGGGGCCCTTGGCGCGCACCGAGCGGATCGGGTTGGCGTGGTTGTCGATGAGGACGGCCCACCAGTACTGGGACGAGCCCTTGGCGAAGGTGACGCTCAGCGGGCCGGGAGTGGCGGCGTTGGGGACGGCGCGGTAGGTGATCGGCACGATGCCCTGGGACTCGTTGGCGATCTTCTTGAAGGCGGTGCGGCTGAGGTCGAGCCAGCCGGGGGTGCATTCGGGGCAGGAGTCGAAGACCTTGACGCGGACCTTGCCCTTGGGGCCGGTCACGTCGATGTAGCTGCCGCAGGACAGGGCCTTCGAGTACTCGGTGCGGCCCAGGGCCACGTACAGGTCGTCGGCGGGGGGTTTGAAGTTGCAGTTGCCCACCGTGCCGGCGAGGTCGTAGAAGGTGGCCTTGCCCTTGTGCTTGGCGCTGGTGGGCGGGGCCGCGCAGGCGCCGCCGCCGTTCTGCAGCAGGAGCGCCGTGCCGAGGACGCCGGCCAGGAGGACGGCGCCGCCCGTGGCGAGCCAGCGGGGACGCAGAAGGCGATGAGCTGTCACGCTGAGGCATCCTGCGGGGCCGTCACCGCCTCGGGCAACTCTCCTAAGACACGCTTAAGACAGGCTCCCCCACCCGGATGACGGCTGTCTGGTCCGGTATGAGGTTGACGCCGAAGGGCAGGCCACCGGCGCGGCGGCGGAACCGGCCGAGGGCACGCAGTGGTTCGCGGCCGACCTCGCCGGTCTCCTGATCGATGGTCGTCACCACGCAGCGGTTGCTCGGTTCGGCCACCCGGAACGTGATGTCGCCGATGCGCAGCCGGCCATCGACCCATTTGTCCTCGGTCCACGGTTCGGCGCCCGCCACGACGATGTTGGGCCGGAAGCGGGTCATCGGCACCGGGTCGTCGAGCCGGCCGTTGAGCGCTTCGAGCGAGGCCTCGCTGGTCAGCAGGATGGGGAAGCCGTCGGCGAAGGAGACCCGGTCGTCCGCGCGGGCGTTGCGCTGGATGGGGCGGGCGCGGGGGTCGGCGAGCCAGGCCAGACGGGCGTCGCGCTCCAGGAAGTCGGACAGGAACCCGGTGGCGGCCGCGGCGAGGCGGGCGGCGACGGGTGGCTTGGAGCGGAAGACGCGGACGGTGGTGGGCGGCCCGTCGAGCGGCTCGGCCACGTCGAAGCCGTTCAGGACGATGCCGCCGGGGCGCGGCACCGCGTGCAACCCGGTGAGGGCGGGCGCCTCGCGCTGGGTGATGCCGACGCCGTCGGCGTCGACCGCCATCCAGCGGCGGTCGCCGGCGAGGCCCCAGGGTTCGATTACCGCCACGTCGTGGTCCAGCCGGTGACACCCTTTGACCGGGTACGTGTGCAGCGACGTGATCCGCATCCGACCAGCGTCGCACAGTGGGACACTAGCGCTGTGAAACTTTTTATGCATACTCTGCATCTGTGAATGACGGAGCGGTCAGGGTGCTCGACCTGTTTCAGGGTGCGCGGCTCACTCCCACGCAGCGGCGGATCGCGCACAGCCTGGTGCAGCACGGGCCGTCGGCGGCGTACCTGTCGGCTGCGGAGGTGGCCGAGCTCGCCGGGGTCAGCCAGCCGTCCGTCACCCGGTTCGCGATGGCGCTGGGCTACGCCGGCTACCCGGCCCTGCGGCGGGAGCTGCGGTCGCTCGCCGACGTGCCGGCCAGCCCGCCGGAGGCCGGGGAGAACGAGACGCAGCTGGCCCTGCGCGCCGAGAGCCGCCACCTGGAACGGATGGCCGACGAGCTGGGCGACCTCGGGACCGTCGAGCGGGCCGCGGCGCTGCTGGCCGGCAGCCGGCCGCTGGCGGTGCTGGGTCTGCGGGCCGCCGCGCCGCTGGCCGGCTACTTCGGGTACTTCGCGGCGAAGGTGCTGCCCGACGTGCGGGTGCTCGACGGCGGCGGGACCACGCTGCTCGACCGGCTGGACCAGGCGCGGGCCGCCGGGGCGACCGCGATGCTGGCGATCGTCCTGCCGCGTTACCCGCGGGAGGCGCTCGACGCGATCCGCGAGGCGACCGCGATGGGGATGGGCGTGGTCGCGATCACCGACTCGGCGGTCAGCCCGGCCGCCGAGGCCGCCGACGTGGCGTTGCCCGCGCCGGTCGGCACCCAGCTCGTGTTCGACCTGCACACCGGCCCGATGGCGATGGCCATGGTGCTGCTGCAGGCCGTGTGCGACGCCGCGCCGGAGCCGGTGCAGCGCCGCCTGGAGGAGTTCGAGGCGACGGCCGCCCGCCGCCACATCTTCGAAGCGTGAAGGAGTCCGGCAATGCCAGAGGTACGCGCCCCGCGCGGCACGGCGTACACCGCTCAGGGCTGGCCGCAGGAGGCCGCCAAGCGGATGCTGATGAACAACCTCGACCCGGACGTGGCCGAGCGCCCCGACGACCTGGTGGTGTACGGCGGCACCGGCCGCGCCGCCCGTGACTGGCCGTCGTTCCACGCGATCGTCCGCGAGCTGGACGCGCTCAAGGGCGACGAGACGCTGCTGGTGCAGTCGGGGCGCCCGGTCGGCGTGTTCCGTACGCACGAGTGGGCGCCGCGCGTACTGATCGCCAACTCGAACCTCGTGGGCGACTGGGCGACCTGGCCCGAGTTCCGCCGCCTGGAGAAGCTCGGCCTCACCATGTACGGGCAGATGACCGCCGGTTCGTGGATCTACATCGGCACCCAGGGCATCCTGCAGGGCACGTACGAGACGTTCGCCGCCGTGGCCGCCAAGCGGTTCGGGGGCGATCTCGCCGGGACGCTGACCCTGACCGCGGGCTGCGGCGGGATGGGCGGGGCGCAGCCGCTGGCGGTGACCATGAACGGCGGCGCCTGCCTGATCGTGGACGTCGACGAGTCGCGGCTGCGGCGCCGGGTGAAGGACCGCTACCTGGACACGGTGGCAAAGGACTTGGACGACGCCGTCGCGCAGGCCGAGGCCGCCAAGCGGGACCGGGCCGCGCGCAGCATCGGCGTGGTGGGCAACGCCGCGGAGGTCTTCCCCGAGCTGCTGCGCCGCGGGGTGGCCATCGACATCGTCACGGACCAGACCAGCGCCCACGACCCGCTCAGCTACCTGCCGGTCGGCGTCGAGCTCGCCGACGCCGCCGACTACGCCGCGGCGAAGCCGGAGGAGTTCACCGACCGGGCCCGGGAGAGCATGGCCCGGCACGTCGAGGCGATGGTCGGCTTCCTGGACGCCGGTGCGGAGGTCTTCGACTACGGCAACTCGATCCGCGGCGAGGCGCAGCTGGGCGGCTACGACCGGGCGTTCGCGTTCCCCGGTTTCGTGCCCGCGTACATCCGGCCGTTGTTCGCCGAGGGCAAGGGCCCGTTCCGCTGGGCGGCGCTGTCCGGCGACCCCGCCGACATCGCGGCGACCGACCGGGCGGTGCTCGACCTGTTCCCCGAGAACGAGCCGCTGGCCCGGTGGATCCGGATGGCCGGCGAGCGGGTGGCGTACCAGGGGCTGCCGGCGCGGATCTGCTGGCTGGGCTACGGCGAGCGGGACAAGGCGGGCGTGCGGTTCAACGACATGGTGGCGCGCGGCGAGGTTTCCGCTCCCATCGTCATCGGCCGCGACCACCTGGACGCCGGTTCGGTCGCCTCGCCGTACCGGGAGACCGAGGCGATGCTCGACGGCTCGGACGCCATCGCCGACTGGCCGCTGCTGAACGCGCTGGTCAACACCGCGAGCGGCGCGAGCTGGGTGTCGATCCACCACGGCGGCGGGGTCGGCATCGGCCGGTCGATCCACGCCGGGCAGGTGTGCGTCGCCGACGGCAGCGCGCTCGCCGGGCAGAAGATCGAGCGGGTGCTCACCAACGACCCGGGCATGGGCGTCATCCGGCACGTCGACGCGGGCTACGAGTCCGCCGCCGCGGCCGGCGTCCACATCCCGATGGCGCAGAAATGACCGCGGCCTTCCGGGAGCTCTGGCGGGAGATCGCGACCATCGGCCGCGACCCCAAGGGCGGCTATCTCCGGTACGCCCTGAGCGAGCCGGAACTCGTGCTCCGGGACTGGTTCCGCAACCAGGCGGCCCGCCGGGACATGGACGTCACCGAGGACGGCAACGGCAACCTGTTCGCGTGGTGGGGCCGGCCGTGGGGCCCGCAGGCGGTGATCACGGGCTCGCACTTCGACTCGGTGCCGCACGGCGGCGGCTACGACGGCCCGCTCGGCATCGTCAGCGCGTTCCTGGCCGTCGACGCCCTGCGTGCCCGCGGCGTGACACCGGGCCGGCCGCTGGGCATCGCCGCGTTCGTCGAGGAGGAGGGCGGGCGGTTCGGGGTGCCGTGCCTGGGCTCGCGGCTGCTGACCGGGGCGATCACCCCGGAAAGGGCCGCCGCGCTGCGCGACCGCGACGGGATCACCTTCGGCGAGGCGCTCGGCGCCCGGCCGGCCGGCGCGCTGCCGGGCCTGGCGAGCCGGGTGTCGGCGGTGGTGGAGCTGCACATCGAGCAGGGCAAGGCGCTGGTCGACCTGGACGCCCCGGTCGGGGTGGCGAGCGCGATCTGGCCCCACGGGCGCTGGCGGATGGACTTCACCGGCACCGGCGACCACGCCGGCACCACCCGGATGACGGACCGCCAGGATCCGATGCTGACGTTCGCGCACACGGTGCTGGCCGCCAACCAGGAGGCCCGGGAAGCCGGTGCGCACGCCACGGTGGCGCGGGTCGAGGTGGAACCCAATGCCACCAACGCGATCCCCTGGCTGGTCCGAGGCTGGCTCGACGCCCGGGCGGCGGACACGTCCACGTTGGACCGGCTGGTGGAGGCCGTGCTGAAGCGCGCCACCGAGCAGGCCGGACGCGACGGGACCGAGGTGGTGGTCGAGCCGGAGTCGCTCTCCCCGGAGGTCGCGTTCGACACCGCCCTGGCGGCCCGGCTGGCGGAGATCCTCGGCGGCGCCCCGATCCTGCCGACCGGCGCGGGCCACGATGCCGGGGTGCTGTCGGCGCACGTACCGACCGCGATGCTGTTCGTGCGCAACCCGACCGGGGTGTCGCACTCCCCTGCCGAGCACGCCCCGGACGAGGACTGCGCGGCCGGCGTCGAGGCACTGGCAACGGTTCTCGAGGCGCTCACATGACGTACTTCGCGGAGCTGGCGTGGGTCGACGGGCGGGTCGAGCGCGACGTGGCCCTCGAGGTCGAGGACGGCCGGTTCACCGCCGTCACGCCGGGCTCCGCGCCGCGCGGGACCCGGCTGCGGGGGCTGGTGCTGCCCGGGTTCGCCAACGCGCACTCGCACGCGTTCCACCGGGCGCTGCGCGGGCGTACGCACGGCGACCGCGGCAGCTTCTGGACCTGGCGCGAGCTGATGTACGAGGTCGCCGGCCGCCTCGACCCGGACGGCTACTACACGCTTGCCCGGGCCGTCTACGGCGAGATGGCCCTCGCCGGGATCACCTGCGTCGGCGAGTTCCACTACCTGCACCACGGCCCCGACGGCACCCCGTACGCGGACTCGAACGAGATGGGTCACGCCCTGATCCGCGCGGCGCGGGACGCGGGCATCCGGATCACCCTGCTCGACACGCTCTATCTCACGTCCACCGTGGACGGTAAGCCGCTCGAGGGTGTGCAACGCCGCTTCGGCGACGGCGACCTCGACGGCTGGCTGAGCCGCACGTCGGCTCTGCGCGACGGCGAGCATGTGCGCATCGGTGCGGCCCTGCACTCCGTCCGCGCGGTGCCGGCCGGGTTCCTCAGTGGGCTCGCCGGACGTGGGCCGCTGCACATCCACCTGTCCGAGCAGCGCGCGGAGAACGAGCAGTGCCAAGCGGTGCACGGCTGCACGCCCACGGAGCTGCTGCACAGGCACGGCGTCCTGGGCCCTGGCACCACCGCCGTGCACGCGACTCACCTCAGCGACGGCGACATCAAGCTGCTCGGCGGTAGCCGTACCGGAGTCTGCCTCTGCCCCACCACCGAGCGGGACCTGGCCGACGGCATCGGGCCCGGCCGCGCGCTCGCCGACGCCGGGTCCCCGCTGAGCCTCGGTAGTGACAGCCATGCCGTCATCGACATGTTCGAGGAAGCCCGCGGCATGGAGCTGGACGAGCGCCTCGCCACCGAGCGCCGCGGCCACTTCAGCGCCCCCGAGCTGCTCGCGGCGGCGACCGCGCACGCCGGCCTGGGCTGGGACGACGCAGGAACGATCGCGGTCGGGAAGCGGGCGGACCTGGTGGCGGTCTCGCTGTCCTCCGTGCGGACCGCGGGCACCGACCCGATCGGTGCGATCTTCGCCGCGACCGGCGCCGACGTCACCGAGGTCGTCGCGGACGGGCGCCTCGTCGTGGACGGCGGCCGGCACACCGGCTTCGACGTGCCGGCGGCCCTGCGGGAGGCGCTGTCATGAGTCTGCTGGTCACGAACATCGCCGAGCTGTTCACCAGCGACGACGAGCTGAGGACGCTGCACGACGCCGCGATCGTCGTGGACGCCGGGCGGATCGCCTGGGTCGGCCCGGCGGCTCAGGCGCCTTCCGCCGACGACCGCCTCGACGCGGACGGCCGGGCGGTGATCCCCGGCTTCGTCGACAGCCACGCCCACCTCGTCTTCGCCGGGGACCGCGCCGCCGAGTTCGCCGCACGGATGAACGGCGAGCCCTACACCGGCGGCGGCATCCGCACCACCGTCGCCGCGACCCGGGCCGCCTCCGACGAACAGCTCCGGGGCGCGGCGCTGCGGCTCGTCACGGAGATGCGGCGGCAGGGCACCACCACTGTCGAGGTGAAGAGCGGCTACGGGCTCACCGTCGAGCACGAGGCACGCAGCCTGCGCGTCGCCCGGGACCTCACCACCGAGACGACCTACCTCGGCGCTCACGTCGTCCCCGCGGAGTACCAGGACCGTCCGGACGAGTACGTCGCCCTGGTGGCCGGGCCGATGCTCGACGCCGCGGCGCCGTATGCGAAATGGGTCGACGTGTTCTGCGAGCGCGGTGCCTTCGACGGCGACCAGGCGCGCGAGATCCTCACCGCGGGCCTGAAAGCGGGGCTGGGCGCGCGCCTCCACGCCAACCAGCTCACGGCCGGGCCCGGGGTGCGGCTCGCGGTGGAGCTGGGCGCCGCCAGCGCCGACCACTGCACGCACCTCAGCGACGCGGACGTGGACGCGCTCGCCGGCTCGCAAACGGTGGCGACGCTGCTGCCGGGTGCGGAGTTCTCCACCCGGTCGCCGTACCCGGACGCGCGCCGGCTGCTGGATGCCGGTGTCACGGTCGCGCTCGCGACGGACTGCAACCCCGGTTCGTCGTACACGTCGTCCATGCCGTTCTGCATCGCTCTCGCCGTGCGGGAAATGCACATGACCCCCGCGGAGGCCGTGCGCGCGGCAACCGCGGGCGGCGCGCGGGCCTTGCGCCGCGACGACATCGGCGTGCTGCGCCCCGGGGCCCGCGCCGACCTGGTCATGCTCGACGCCCCGTCCCACCTGCACCTGGCCTACCGGCCCGGAGTTCCGCTGATCCGCACAGTTCTGCACGACGGAGTGCCCCTATGAAGGTCATCGTCCAGCCCACCGGCATCACCCCCGCCGACGTCCTCGCCGTCGCCCGGCACGACGCGAAGGTCGAGATCTCCGACGCCGCCGTCGCGGCCATGAGCCGAAGCCGGGGCATCGTCGACGGCATCGAGGCCTCCGGCCGACCCGTGTACGGCGTGTCGACCGGCTTCGGCGCCCTCGCCAACACCTCGATCGCACCGGAGCGCCGCGCCGAGCTGCAGCACGCCCTCATCCGCTCGCACGCCGCGGGGGTCGGTGCACCGATGCCGCGCGAGGTGGTGCGCGCGATGATGCTGCTGCGCGTACGGTCGCTGGCCCTGGGCTTGTCCGGGGTCCGCCCGAAACTCGCCCAAGGGCTCGTGGACCTGCTCAACCACGGCATCACGCCGTGGGTGCCGGAACACGGCTCGCTGGGCGCATCCGGCGACCTGGCCCCGCTGGCGCACTGCGCGCTGGTGCTGCTCGGCGAGGGGTGGGTGCTCGGCAAGGACGGCGCCCGGATCGACGCCGCCCAGGCCCTGCACGCCGCCCACCTGGAACCGCTGGACCTGGCCGCGAAGGAGGGCCTGGCCCTCATCAACGGCACCGACGGCATGCTCGGCATGCTGCTGCTCGCCATCGACGACGCCGAGCACCTGTTCACGATGGCCGACGTCACGGCCGCGCTCGCCATCGAGGCGATGCTCGGCTCCGAACGCCCGTTCCTGCCCGAGCTGCACGCGATCCGCCCCCACCCCGGACAGGCCTCGTCGGCGGCGAACATCCACCGGCTGCTGCAGAACTCCGCGATCATGGACTCGCACCGCGACGACCTGGCGCACGCGGTGCAGGACGCGTACTCGATGCGCTGCGCGCCGCAGGTGGCCGGTGCGGCCCGCGACACCCTGGAGTTCGTCCGCACGACCGCCGACCGGGAGCTGCGCTCGGTGGTCGACAACCCGGTGGTGCTGACCGACGGCCGCGTCGAGTCGACGGGCAACTTCCACGGCGCCCCGCTCGGCTTCGCCGCGGACTTCCTCGCCATCGCCGCCGCCGAGGTGGGCGCGATCGCGGAACGCCGCGTCGACCGCCTGCTCGACGTGGCCCGCTCCCGCGACCTGCCGCCGTTCCTGTCACCGGACGCCGGCGTCAACTCGGGCCTGATGATCGCCCAGTACACGGCGGCGGGCATCGTCGCGGAGAACCGCCGGCTGGCGAACCCCGCCTCGGTCGACTCGCTGCCCACCAGCGGCATGCAGGAGGACCACGTCTCGATGGGCTGGGCCGCGGCGAAGAAGCTGCGGACCGTGCTCGACAACCTCACCAGCCTGCTGGCGGTGGAGCTGATCGCGGGCGTCCGCGGCATCCAGCTGCGCGCGCCGCTCGCGCCGTCACCGGCGGGCCGCGCCGCGGTGGCCGCCGTGGCGGGAATCGCCGGCGAACCGGGACCGGACGTCTTCCTCGCACCGGTGATGGAACAGGCCCGGGCCGTCATCGCCGGCCGGAGCCTGCGCGCCGACATCGAGACGGCCATCGGCAGCCTCCACTGAGGACCTAACCGGTGATGGCGGTACGCACCACGATGACGCGGGGCGTGCCGTCCTCATCGGTGAAGGCGCGCGCCAGGTAGAGCTGGTCGCCGTGCACCGCCACCGCGTCGGCGTGCCCCGCCACGGTGGACAGTGAGCCGTCCGGCCGCACCCTCAGCACCTCGGTGTCGCTGCGACGCTGCGCCTTCGAACGAATCAGGAGCTGGCGCTGGGTGTCGTTCACGTCGCCGGTCCAGGCGAAGGTGTCCGGCAGCCAGTCCGACTCCGGCCGCACGCTGGTCAGGTACAGGTTGCCCAGCGAGTCGGTCACCAGGCTGGCGCTGCTCCGGCCGGTGCGGACACTGCCCGTGCCGAGCAGGTTCACCCGCGCCTTGACAGCCGGGCCACGGTCCTCGAAAGGCTCGCCGGGCGGGATGTCATCGTCGTCGTCCACGGTGCCGCCGGTGTTGCCGATCACCTCGTGCGTCGTGCCGTCCGGGCGTACGGCCACGACGCTGTGCTGCCCGACCCCGGCGTACAGGCTGCCGTCCGGGCCGGCCGCCAGCGGAACGTCGAGCCCGTTGTCGACGGCCACCTGCCGTCCGGGAGTGCCGTCGGGAAAGCCGGTGCTGGTCCGCGCGCCGCGCCACTGCCGCTCGGTGAGACCGGCCAGGTCCCGCCCGAGCACGGTCTTCAGCTTGCCGTCCGCCACGGTACGCACGAGCTGATGCGTCACCGGCTCGAGGCGCTCCTCGGCGAAGTACATACGGTCGTCCGCCGACACGGCCACACCGTGCAGGAAGCGTACGTACGCCCCGGCGGCCGTAGCACCGTCGGCGACCGGGTCCCGCTTCCCGCGATAGGTGTCCCGGTCGATGCCCACCTTCTGCGTCACCGAGCCGTCGGGCTTGATCTGCCACACCCCGCCGTCGCCGTTCCACAGGGCGACATACACGGCATCGCCGGCGCCGGCGGCGGCCTGGCTGACGTAGTCGGCTTTGATGCCGGCCACCTTGACCCGCCTGAGCTGGGAACTCTCGACGGTCCAGAGGGTGAGGGCGGACTTGTCCTCGGTGAGCACGCGCAGCGTGCCGTCCCGGCCGGTGACCATGTCCACGAGCCGGCCATCGATGAAGGCGTCGGCCGCGGCGCCGCCGTCGTTCTCCCCGCCACCGGCGACGACCTCGATCTCCTGCGCTTCGGACCAGCCCGGGTCGCAGCCGGCGGCCGAGGTGAGCAGGCAGGCCGCGGCTACCGCGGCGACGATCCCCCGTGTGTTCACGGTTCGGAATGGTAGAGGGTACGGGCCTGAACGGGGCGGCTGATGGGATCAACTGGTCCATGGCGGCACGCTCGCGTAGCAACATCCGTCCCCGCCGACGCCGGTGCCCGCCTGGCCGACGTCCGCTGCCCGGTGCTGATCGTCGAGGGAACTCCCGACCCGCCGCGTTGCCGCCCGGGCTGGGCCGCTTCACGTGCGGTTCCCTCGGAGGTGGCCGCCGTGATGGCGTCGTTCCTGCACTCGGTCCGCGCCAAGGCGTTATTGCGTTGCGCAGGAGGGGCGCCGGCATTGAGGTGGACGCCATGGCTTCTCCCTCACCGGTTTTCGTGGCGGGCACGGGTCGTTCCGGCACGTCGCAGATCGCGGACATCATCGGAGAGCATCCGCGCATCCACCGGATCCCGGTCGAGACCCGGCTCATCCCGGATCCGGGCGGGCTGCGAGACCTGGCGGACGCGCTCACCACCCGATACGACCCGTACGTCGGGGACGACGCCCTGCGCAGGCTGAACGAGATGCTGACGGTGCACCTGCCCCGCAGGTTCGACAGTTACCGCGGACACACCGTCTCGCAGGCCGTCGGCGAGCGGCACTACTGGGATGCGGTGGGGCGGCTCTGGTCGGAACTGGTGGCCTGCACGTTCGACGCTCCCCTGCCCGGGGCGGGGTCCGGGCACGCCGGCCGGCCCGCCGGACCGCTCGAGCCGCGGAGCCACCGGATGGCGATCCCCCGGTACTTCGGTGACCGGAGCGAGCTGATCGCCATCCTCCGGCGCGCCGTCGACACGATGTTCGGCGGGGCGGCCACGGACGCGGGCAAAGAGATCTGGTGCGAGAAGACGCCGTTCAACCTGCTGTGCATGGACTTCCTCTGGGAGCTGTACCCGCAGGCGAGCATCGTCCACATCAAGCGCCACCCGGTCGCGGTGGTCGCCTCCCATCTCGACCAACCCTGGGCGCCGTCCACCGTCGACGGCGTGCTCGCCTGGGTCAGGCCCCTCTACGAGCGCTGGCTGACCTGGAAGGCCACGGCCGACCTGACGAACCGACGGTACGCGGAGGTGAAGGCGGAGGACCTCGCCGCCGACTGGCCTGCGCAGCGTGGAGCACTGTTCAAGCTGCTCGGTGTCGATGACGTCATCACCACGTCGACGTTCGAGCCGCACCTGCTGAGCCACCGTGACGACCAGCTCGATGCCGCGACCCGCGCGCATGTCGAAC
Source organism: Actinoplanes sp. NPDC049548 (assembly GCF_040676695.1). NCBI lineage: Bacteria > Bacillati > Actinomycetota > Actinomycetes > Micromonosporales > Micromonosporaceae > Actinoplanes > Actinoplanes sp. NPDC049548. Next base: position 203,159 of record NZ_JBFAPM010000008.1, on the reverse strand, counting down.
GGGCGCTCGGTGACGTCATCCCGGCCATGGGATACGCGTAGGTTCCCGCACTCGTCGCAGGCCGCCACGCCCGGCGGTTGGGTCTGGCAGGCCGCACCCGGCCGTAGTCCGGCAGGCCGCGCCCGGCCGTAGTCCGGCAGGCCGCGCCCGGCCGTAGTCCGGCAGGCCGCGCCCGGCCGTAGTCCGGCAGGCCGCGCCCGGCCGTGGTCCGGCAGACCGCGCCCGGCCGTGGTGCGGCGGCGCTGGTCAGCGGCTGGGCGCATCGCGGATGGCCGGGCGCAGGAGCTTGCACGACCGGTGCTAGCGGGGCAGCTCCTTCGCGATCACCTTGGACAGCTCGCGGAACGCCTTGCCTCGGTGGCTGATGGCGTCCTTGTCGGCCGGGGAGAGTTCCGCGTTGGTGCGGTCCTGGCCGTCGCCGAGGAAGATCGGGTCGTAGCCGAACCCGCCCGTGCCGCGGCGCGCGCGCAGGATGCGGCCGGTCTGGCGGCCCTCGACGAGGTGCTCACGGCCGTTGGGGAGCACGAGCGCCGCCGCACAGACGAAGGCGCCGCCGCGGTGCTCGTCCGGGACGTCGCCGATCTGGGCGAGGACGAGGTCGAGGTTCGCCTGGTCGTCACCGTGGGCGCCGGACCAGCGGGCGCTGAACACGCCCGGCATGCCGTTGAGGGCGTCGACCGCGAGACCCGAATCGTCGGCGACCGTGGGCAGGCCCGTGCGCGAGGCACCCTCGCGGGCCTTGATGAGCGCGTTCTCCCCGAACGTCAGTCCGGTCTCCGGCACGTCCGGGTAGCCGGGGAAGTCGCCGAGGCCGACCAGCTCGATGCCGCCGGTGCCGAGGCTGGCGTCGAGGATGCGCTGCAGCTCGAGGAGCTTCTTCTGGTTGGCCGTGGCCAGCAGCAGACGGGCGGTCACGACGCGAGCGCCTTCTGCTGCGCGGCGGCGAGCTCGGCGCATCCGAGGACACCCAGGTCGAGCAGGGCGTCCAGCTGGTCGCGGCGGAACACGTTGGCCTCGCCGGTGCCCTGGACCTCGACGAAGTCGCCGTCCCCGGTGCACACCACGTTCATGTCGACCTCGGCCGCCACGTCCTCCTCGTACATGAGGTCGAGACGGGCCTCGCCGGAGATCACGCCGACGCTGACCGCCTGGATGGAGCGGTGCAGGACCGCGGCCGGTTTGCCGGCGAGGGCCTTGCGGTCGGCGAGCCAGGTAACGGCGTCGTGGAGCGCGACATACGCGCCGGTGATGGCGGCCGTGCGGGTGCCGCCGTCGGCCTGGAGCACGTCGCAGTCGAGGACGATGCTGTTCTCGCCGAGGGCCTTGAGGTCGATGCAGGCGCGCAGGCTGCGCCCGATGAGCCGGGAGATCTCCTGGGTGCGGCCGCCCACCTTGCCCTTGACGCTCTCACGGTCGCCGCGGGTGTTCGTGGCGCGCGGCAGCATCGCGTATTCGGCGGTGAGCCAGCCCAGGCCGGAACCCTTGCGCCAGCGCGGCACGCCCTCGGTGACGCTCGCGGTGCAGAGCACCCTGGTGTTGCCGAACTCGACGAGCACCGATCCCTCAGGATGGATGCTCCACCGGCGGTTCAGGGTCACGGGACGAAGCTGGTCCGGCGCTCGGCCGTCGGGACGTGCCATGGCCAAGAGCCTAGGCGGACGGTGACCGCTTCGTGCCGCGGGGTGCCGCGCCTGTGGACAACGCCGCGTTGTGGACAACCCGCCGCGGCGTGGCCGAACCCTGGAGAATCGCCTCGGTCACCGACTAGGAAAGCGAGTACAGGGATGTCAGACGCGGTCGGCGGACGCCGCGGCCCAGACGTTCGATGCGGCCGCCACGACCGGGACAGCGGGGCGCAACGCCCGCGCGCTCGGCCGGACGACAGTCGGCGGACGCAGCGCCGGCCGGGCGCCGTGGGCGCGCAGGAACCCCTCGACGGCCTGCGGCCAGCCGAACAGTTCGGCCCGGGCACGAGCGGCAGCGCGACGCTCACCCTCCGGCCGCTCCATGATCTTCCGTACGCCGTCAGCGAAGGCCGCGGGCGTGCCGGGCACGGCGATCCCGGCCTCCCCCACGACCTCGGGCAGCGCACTGGCGGCGTTGACGACCACGGGCGTCCCACAGGCCAGCGCCTCGAGCGCGGCGAGCCCGAACGTCTCGACCGGCCCGGGGGCGACGGCCACGTCGGCGCTCGCCAGCAGGGCAGCGACCTCGTCACGATCAGTGATGTGGCCCGCGAAGCGGACCGGCAGGCGGGCCGAGCGGTAGGCCAGCGCCGCCCGGCGTGCTCCGTCACCGGCCATCACCAGCACGGCGGGCGCCTTGGCGGCCCGGAGGGCGGCGACGGTGTCCACGGCGAGCTCGGGGCGCTTGTCGGCGGAGAGCCGGCTGCAGTAGACCACCAGGAGCTCGTCGGAGCGCGCGTACCGGTCACGGACGGCGGGATCACGCCGGCTCGGGTGGAACTGGCGCAGGTTGACGCCGAGCGGGATCTCGATCAGGTTCGGCACGCCGAGGCGCCGGAACTCCGCGGCGGCGAACGCGGTGGTGCAGACGATCTGGTCGAAGGTTTCCGCCGTACGCCGGTTGAGCCGGTCCGCGAGCGAGTCGCGGTGCGGCATGCCCCACACGCCCAGCAGGCCGGCGAGGCTCTCGTGGGACACCATCATCGAGCCCACACCGCGCTCGCGGGCCCAGCGGCCGGTCCAGCGCAGGGTGGAGCGGTCCGACACCTCGATGCGGTCCGGGGCGAGCTCGTCCAGCAGACGGGTCAGCTCGCGGCGCCCGGCGAGGACGCGGTAGCCGCCGGTGCGGGGCAGCGGGTGGCCCGGGAGCGTGATCACCCGGCCCTGCTCGGTCATCTCGTCGGAGCGCTCACGGCCCGGCACGACGAGGATCGGCTCGTGGCCCTCGCGCAGGTAGCCCTCGCCGAGGTGGCGCAGGGCGGTCCGCAAGCCGCCGGAACGAGGTGAGACGAAGTTCGCCAGCCTGACGATGCGCAGTCCACGCCCGCCCACTGATCGACCGGTCATGCAGGGCACTCCAAGGTCACAATCGATTCCGATGGTGCGCTCGTGCCGTCCCCTCGGCAAGCTCAGAGATCGTAGCGGGCGCCCGGGCGGACCACCTCCACCGGACCCGCATAGGCGGCACAAGCGGCCTCCACAGTAGAGGCTTCGGAGCCCCATGCGGTCACGAGATGGGTCAGCAACAGACGGCCCACATCGGCCTTGGTGGCGGCTTCGCCTGCTTCCCCGCCGGTCAGGTGCAGGTCGGGCGGGTTGTCCACACCGTCGAGGTAGCTCGCTTCACAGAGGAACAGATCCGCGCCTTGGGCCAGGCGCAGCAGCGGCTCGCAGGGGGCGGTGTCCGAGGAGTACGCGAGGACGCGGCCGCCGTGCTCCACGCGTACGCCATAGGTTTCGATCGGATGGTTGACCCGGTCGGCCGTGACGGTGAACGGACCGATGGGGAACGTCCCCGGCTGCAGGGCGTAGAAGGTGTAGACGTCGTCCACGGGCTCATTCTCGGAGCTGTAGGCGGCCGAGATGCGCTCGGCCGCGCCGAGGGGTGCGTAGACCGGCAGCGGCGGCAGGGGGCCGCCCGGGGCGTACCGGCGGACCACCACGTAGGTGCAGGCGTCCAGCATGTGGTCGCAGTGCAGATGGGTGAGGAGGATCGCGTCGACGGCGTCGAGGCCCGCGTAGCGTTGCAACGCGGACAGCGAGCCGGAGCCAAAGTCGATCAGCAGCCGGAAGCCGTCGGCCTCCACGAGGTAGGCGGAACAGGCCGACTCGGGGCCGGGGAAACTGCCGGCACAGCCGAGAACGGTCAGTCGCATGCGGGTCCCTCTGGTTCACGCTCGGTCGTCCACGACTCCGCCGACTGACCACCGGCAGAGAATGCAGACCAGTCAATCACGCTGCGCAGCCTACGCCGGGACCAGTGCGTCACGTAAACGTCTGATCGATTTGTCGTTAAATCGACAACGTATGTCACACCGGCCGTGAGCTGGGTCATTTTCGCCCGCGTTACGCCTCGTGAGTCCGGCCCGTTGCACACGGTGAAGGGACACACGGGGCAAAGCGGAGGGGCGAACAAGTGACGACGACAGGCGTGGACCAGACCACCGGCACCCGGGAGGCGACGCCGGACATCGGCCCCGCCGCCGACGGTTCCGGGACGCCGACCAACGAGGACCAATCGGCCGGCAACCGCGTGAACGCCGCCTCGGACGCTCCGGGCGCGCACGGAGTCCTGACGGCGGGCGGCACCCGGACCGCCGACCCGCGCGAGTTCACCGGTCCTCGCGAGGTGGCCGCGCCGGAGGTCGTGCCGTTCGGGTGGGAGCCGGCCCGGCCGGGCGCCGCCACGGGCCTCGAGGACGAGGCTCTGTTCAGGTTCCCGGCGGCTGACGACCCGGCGCCCGGAACCCGCCGCCTGCTCGGCATGTCGATCTACGCGGCGCTGCTCGGGCTGGGCGGGGTCGGTGTGGGCGTGCGGGGACTGTTGTCGCAGATCGGCGGCGGGGTGCCCGGGTGGTACACGTGGGTGCTGGCCTTCCTCGGCATGGTGAGCGTGGCCCTGGCGGTGGGCGCGTTCCTGTCGATCCACCGGCGCGTCCTGCCGCTGGCGCTCCTGGGTGCCGCCGCCGTGCCGCTGACCGCCGACCTGCTGCTGGCGGTCGCCTACTAGGCCGGTCCTGCCGGCCACCGTCAGGCGCTGCGCCGCTTCGCCCAAGACCTCGCCGCCGCCTGCGCAGGCCGAGACAGCCGAGCCGCGGACCGCAGCAAGCGAGCCGCCGACCGAGACAACCGACGCGCGCGCCGAGATGACCGATGCGCAGCCCCGCCCGCCGCCGGACCGGGCAGGGCTCGCCGGTCGGCGGGTCGGGGTTATGCCCAGAGCTGTCCTTCGAGGGCGTCCTCGGCATCCGCCAGCGTGCCGCCGTAAGCGCCGGTCGACAGATACTTCCAGCCGCCGTCGCAGACCACGAACGCCACGTCCGCGCGCTTGCCTTCGCGCACGGCCTCGTGGGCCACGGCCAGCGCCGCGTGCAGGATCGCGCCGCTGGAGAAGCCGGCGAAGATGCCCTCGACCTCGACCAGCTGGCGGGTGCGCAGGACGGCGTCGCGGGTGCCGACCGAGAAGCGACGGTTCAGCACCGAGGCGTCGTAGAGCTCCGGGACGTAGCCCTCGTCGATGTTGCGGAGGCCGTACACCAGCTCGCCGTAGCGGGGTTCCGCCGCGACGATCTGGATTCCTTCGACCTTCTCCCGCAGGTAGCGGCCGGTGCCCATGAGGGTGCCGGTGGTGCCGAGGCCCGCCACGAAGTGGGTGATCGTGGGCAGGTCGTGCAGCAGCTCGGGGCCGGTGGTCTCGTAGTGGGCGCGGGCGTTGGCGGAGTTGCCGTACTGGAAGAGCATCACCCAGTCCGGATGCTCCGCGGAGATCTGCTTGGCGACCGCCACGGCCTGGTTCGAGCCGCCCGCGGCCGGCGAGAAGATGATTTCCGCGCCGTACATGCGGAGCAGTTGGACCCGCTCGGACGAGACGTTCTCGGGCATCACGCAGACCAGCCGGTAGCCTCGCAGCTTGGCGACCATGGCCAGGGAGATGCCGGTGTTGCCGCTGGTCGGCTCCAGGATCGTGTCGCCGGGGCGGAGGCGGCCGGACTCCTCCGCCTCGCGCACCATGAACAGCGCCGGCCGGTCCTTGATGCTGCCGGTCGGGTTGCGGTCCTCGAGCTTGGCCCACAGCCGCACCGGCGGCGCCCCCTCGGGCACCGTCGGTGAGAGCCGGGGCAGGCCGACGAGCGGCGTACCCCCGCAGGCGTCCAGAAGGCTCTCGTAGCGAGCCATGACGCTTACCGCCCGAGCAGTGCGGCAGCGGCGGCGAAGCCGAGCGCGCCGCCGGCCACGGCCGGGAGGATGGTCACGGAGTCGCCGTCGTTCAGCTTCGCGTCGAGCGCGCCCAGGAAGCGGACGTCCTCGTCGTTGACGTAGATGTTGACGAAGCGGTGCAGGCCGCCCTCGGGCGTGATGAGCCGGCCCTTGAGGCCGGAGTGCTTGGCGTCCAGGTCGTCGATCAGGCCGGACAGCGTGTCACCGGAGCCCTCGACGACCTTCGAGCCGCCGGTGTAGCTGCGCAGGATGGTCGGAACGCGCACTTCGATAGCCATGGTGGAAATGCTCCTCGGAAAAGAGTGTGTCGAGAGATGTTCGGGGCAGGTCAGGAGTCGTCGCTCAGCGACACTCGTAATAGACCGACGCGGGGCTCTGCCCGAACATGTACGACTGGACGGCGAACCCGCCCGCACTCATACTCACGCGTCCACCGTCGCATCCACGATGTTGACCTCTTCCTCGGTCACCACACCGTCCACGATACGGAACGAGCGGATTTCCTCGGAATCCGGCTCACGGGTTGAGACGAGCAGGTAGTGGGCACCCGGCTCGCCGGCGAACGAGATGTCCGTGCGCGACGGGTAGGCCTCGGTCGCGGTGTGCGAGTGGTAGATCACGACGGGTTCCTCGTCGTTGTCGTCCATCTCGCGCCACACGCGCAACTGCTCCATCGAGTCGAACTCGTAGAACGTCATCGACCGCGCCGCGTTGTCCATGGCGATGTGGCGCGTCGGCAGGTCGCTGCCGATCGGGCCGGCTACCACGCCGCAGGCCTCGTCGGGGTGGTCCCGGCGGGCGTGGGCGACGATCGCCTCGACGATCGCGCTGTCGATGGTCAGCACGTCGTTCACATTACCGTGACGTCGGCGGGTGCCGGGCGTGGCAGTGCTCACGTGGAGGGAAGGCGCGTACTAGGAGGAGTCCCGGGTACACGCACTCCATGAAGCAGCGAACCATCGGAGACGTCCAGGTCGGCGCCATCGGGCTCGGCGGCATGCCGATGTCCATCGAGGGCCGCCCCGACACCGACCGCTCGATCCGCACCATCCACGCCGCGCTCGACGCAGGCGTGACGTTGATCGACACGGCCGACGCGTACCACCTGCACGCGGACGAGGTCGGCCACAACGAGACGCTGATCGCCCAGGCCCTGGCGAGCTGGGGCGGGGACACCTCGGGCGTCCTCGTCGCCACGAAGGGCGGTCACCTGCGTCCCGGCGACGGGTCCTGGACGGTCGACGGCTCCCCCGCACACCTGCGTGAGGCCGTCGAGGCCTCGCTCAAGCGGCTGGGCGTGGAGGCGATCGGCCTCTACCAGTTCCACCGTCCCGACCCGGACGTGCCGTACGAGGACTCCATCGGCGCCCTGCGCGACCTGCTGGACGCGGGCAAGATCCGGATGGCCGGGATCTCGAACGCCGACGTGCGGCAGATCCGGCAGGCGCGGGAGATCCTCGGCGGCCGGCTGGTCTCGGTGCAGAACCAGTTCTCCCCGGCGTTCCGCTCGTCGGAGTCCGAGTTGCGCCTCTGCGACGAGCTAGGGGTGGCCTTCCTGCCCTGGTCGCCGCTGGGCGGGATCAGCCGGGCCGGCGAGCTGGGTGACCGCTTCGCGGCTTTCGCCCGGGTGGCCGAGGCTCACGGCGTCAGCCCGCAGCGGGTGACACTCGCCTGGATGCTGGCGAAGAGCCCGGTGGTGATCCCCATCCCGGGCGCCAGCCGCCCGGAGTCGATCACCGACTCCGCCCAGGCCCCGGAGTTGACCCTCGACGACAGCGAGCTGCGCGAGCTCGACGCGGCCTAGCGGACGCTAGCCCTCCGGGAGGGCGTTGAGCAGCGACTCCTGGAGGTAGCCCAGGTACGCGTACACGGAGAGCTGGAACACCCGGCTCGACGCCGGATCGTGGATGACCGCCTCGTCGAGCTCCTCGCCGAGGTCGGTGTCGGCCTGGATGTCGAGCCGGGTGGCCATGGCGAGCCGGGCGTCGTTGATCGCCCGCAGCCAGGCCTCGGCCTCCTCGCCGTCCAGGCGGACCTCACCCGGGCCGTCGTCCGGGAGCGCCGCGAGGATGGCGCCCGCCTGGTCGATCTTGCCCGTTTTGAGGTCGCCCTCGGTGTAGAGGCGGAACTCGGCGGAGTCGTCCGGCCGGTCCGGGTAGATGTCGGGGAAGAGCCGGGACACGACGGGATCGGTGTGGTCGAAGCCGTCCATCAGCAGCCCGACGACCTCGCCGGCCACTTTGCGGAGCACCCGCACTTCGTCCACGGCGAAGGTGGCCACGCACAGGTTGCCGTTGCGCCGGAACATCAGTCGATCACCCGCCCAGTATCCGTACTCACGCCCGGTCCACCGTCGCCCACAGACCGTAGCCATGCAGCTGGGAGGCGTCCATCTCCATGCGCTCCCGCGCGCCGGTCGACACGACCGCCTTGCCCTTGTTGTGGACCTCCATCATGAGCTGCTCGGCCTTCTCGTGGCTGTAGCCGAAGAGCTTCTGGAAGACCCAGGTCACGTACGACATCAGATTGACCGGATCGTCCCAGACGATGGTCACCCACGGCCGGTCATCAGCCGGTACCTCCTCGATCTGCGGCGTCTCGACGGGAGCGACCTGAGGCAACGCCATGCCCCCCATCGTGCCACGCCGTCCGGGACGAGGGCTCCACCGGCGAGGGATGACGCGGCGGGCGGTGCGACGCCCGCGCTGCGCAGGGCACGGCGAGGCAGGCGCCCGGGCCCGCCCCGCCAGGCGGGGCCCGGGCACGTCGCGCCGGCACCGCCGAACCGTAAACGGCCCGGGCGTCCCGGGACAGATACCGCATTACTCACGGCCTGACCGGCGGATACTCATTCTCCGGCGGGCGCCGGGCCGGACCAGGACCATGACACATCTCGATATGCTGACTCGGTGGAGCAGTGGGCGTTCGTGGGCCGCGCCGACGAGCTGGCCCGCCTACGGACGGTCGCCACGAGCGGTTCCGAGCACGGCCTGATCCTCAGTGGCGCGGCCGGCATCGGGAAGAGCCGGTTGTTGCACGAGTCGGTGGCCGGGCTGGCGGAGGACGCCTGGGCCGTGCACTGCGCCTCCGCCAACATCGCCAGCTCGGGCCTGCCGTTCGGCGGGCTGGCGCAGGTCCTGCCGCCCGACCCGCCCGCGGGCGTCTCACCGGCCGGGCTGCTGCGCTGGGCGGCCGACGGGCTGCGCACCGAGGCCGGTGACCGGCCGCTCGTCCTGGCCGTCGACGACGCCCACCTGCTCGACCCGCCCTCGGCCGCCCTGGTGCACCTCCTGGTTCGCGAGGGGGCGACGCTGCTCGGCACACTGCGGACGTCCGAGCCGGTGCCGCCCCCGATCACCGCACTGTGGACCGAGGGACTGGTCGCCCACGACGAGCTCGCGCCGCTGAGCATCGAGGATTCCCGCGCGCTGCTCGCCACGCTCGTCGGCGGGCCGGTCGAGGCCGGGTCCGCACAACGGCTCGGCCGGCTCGGCGCCGGCAACCCCCTGCTGCTGCGCGAGCTGGTGATGGCCGCGGTCCGGGGCGGGGAGCTGACCCAGGCGTACGGTTTCTGGCGCTGGACCGGCCGCCTCTCGCTGGCGCCCAGCCTGACCGAGCTGGTGGACGCCCGGGTCGGCAGCCTGACCACCGGCGTGCGCGACGTGCTGGAGCTCGCCGCCTTCGGCGAGCCGATCGGGCTCGGGCTGCTGCTGCGCGCCGCCGACCCGGCCGACGTGGAGGCCGCCGAGGAACGCGGGCTGATCCGGGTCGTGACCGACGAGAGCCGCCGCGACGTCCGGCTGGCGCATCCGCTCTACGGCGAGGTCGTGCGCCGCCGGTGCCCGGTGACCCGGTCACGCCGCCTGCTGGCCGCCCTGGCCGACCTCGTGGCGCAGGCGGGCGCCCGGCGCCGCGACGATCTGCTGCGGGTCGCGGTCTGGCGCCTGGAGTCCGGGACGGCGCAGGACGGCGCTTTGCTGCTCGACGCGGCGGCGCAGGCCTTCGCCCGGTTCGACATCGATCTGACCCGCCGGCTGGCGTCGGCGGCTCGCGACGCGGGCGGCGGCTACCCGGCAGCCGAGCTGCTGGCCACCGCGTTGCTCTTCGCCGACGAGCCGGAGGCGGCCCTGGCGGTGCTGGACGCGGAGCCGGACGACGGCGCCCGCCGGATCACCACTCGCGCGACCGTGGAGTTCTTCGGGCTCGGCAAGACGGAGGCGGTCGAGACGCTCGCCGCCGCGGATCCCGCGGACCCGGCCGATGCGGCGCGCGTACGGGCGGTCGAGGCCTTCGTCAACCTCCAGCTGGACGACGTGACACGCGCCCGGGACCTGGCCCTCGCCGTCCTGCGCGCGCCCGCGGCCGGCACCCCCGCCCGCGGCCTGGCCCGGTGCGTCCTGGCCTTCCTGGCGGCGCTCAGCGGCGATCCCGACGGCGCCCGGGCGCTGCTCGAGGAGGCCGGCGCCGACCGGGCGGCCCTGCGCCGGGACATCCCCACCCTGCAGTACGCGTTCCAGATGGCGGAGGGCACGCTGGTCAGCGTCTCGCTGGATCTCCCGGCGATCGACGGCATCCTGGCCGCGGAGTTCACCGACCTCGCCCAGTCCGGCGGCTTCGGCTTCGGGTCCGGCTGGGTGTCGCTGCTCCAGGCCCGGGCCGCGTGGCTGCGCGGGCACACGGACGAGGCACTGCGGGCCGCCGACCAGGCCTGCGCCACTCTCGCCATGGCCCGGGTCTACGACGGTCACGCCCACTTCGCGCGCGCCACCATCGCGGCGCTGCGCGGCGACCACACCCTGGCCCGGTCGTCGCTGGAGACCGCGAACGGCGCCGCGAGCAACGCCACCGGGCTCTACTACGCGTGGCGGCAGCAGGCTCGGGCGTGGACCAGCGCCTGCGCCGGGGACGTCGCCACGGCCGTACAGGTGCTGCTCGAGGTGGCGGCGGACCTGCGCGCCGACGGTTTCCACGCGGTGGAGCTGATCGTTCTGTACGACCTGGTCCGGCTGGGCCGGCCGGAGCTCGCCGCCGGGCGGATGACCCAGCTGGCCGCGACGGTCGGTGGGCGGGCGACACCGCTGCTGGTACGCCACGCCTGCGCGGACGCCGACGGAGAGGCCCACCTCGCCGTGGCGCGGGAGTTCGCCGGCCTGGGCTACCAGGTGTTCGCGGCCGAGGCGGCGGCCGGCGCGGTCCGCATCTTCCGGGCCGATCGCGACCCGCAGGCGCTGGCGGCGAGCACCCTGCTCGCCGACGTGCTGGCCCGCTGCGACGTCCTGCGCACGCCCGCCCTGCTGTCGGTGCAGCCGGCCCTGACCGTCCGGGAACGCCAGGTGGCCGAGCTGGCGGCGGACGGTGCCCGCAGCCGTGAGATCGCCGACCGCCTCTTCCTGTCACCACGTACGGTGGAGAACCATTTACAGCGGGTCTACACCAAGCTCGGTGTGAGCGGGCGCAACGAGCTTGCGCCCGCGCTCCGGCTCCTGCCGCAATAGGGTGGGGGCGTGATGGATGAGTTGTCGCCCGCGCTGTTGACCGATCACTACGAACTGACGATGGTCAGCGCGGCCCTCAGGGACGGCACCGCGAACCGCCGGAGCGTCTTCGAGGTGTTCGCCCGGCGCCTGCCCAGCGGCCGTCGCTACGGGGTCGCCGCCGGTCAGGGCCGGCTCATCGAGCTGATCCGCGACTTCCGGTTCACCGAGCAGGACGTGACCTTCCTGCGGAAGGCGGGCGTCGTCGACGAGACCACGGCGGCCTGGCTCGCGGGTTACCGCTTCACCGGCGACATCGACGGGTACGCCGAGGGCGAGCTGTTCTTCCCCGGCTCCCCGATCCTGACGGTGTCCGGCGGCTTCGCGGAATGCGTCGTGCTGGAGACGCTCATCCTGTCGGTGCTCAACCACGACAGCGCCATCGCCTCCGCCGCCGCCCGTATGGTCACCGCCGCCCGGGGCCGGCCGATCATCGAGATGGGCTCCCGGCGCACCCACGAGCACGCCGCGGTGGCGTCGGCGCGCGCGGCGTACCTGGCGGGCTTCGCCTCCACGTCGAACCTCGCGGCGGGCGGCCGCTACGGCATCCCGACCACGGGTACGTCCGCACACGCGTTCACCCTGCTCCACGACGACGAACCGGCCGCCTTCGCGTCGCAGGTCGCGGCGCTGGGCAAGAACACGACGCTGCTCGTGGACACGTACGACATCGCGCAGGGCATCCGCAACGCCATCGCGGTCGCCGGCCCGGACCTGCGCGCCGTCCGCATCGACTCGGGCGACCTGTCGGTGCTGGCCCAGCACTCCCGGGAGCTGCTCGACTCGCTCGGCGCCACCGAGACGAAGATCATCGTCTCGGGCGACATGGACGAGTACGCGATCGCCACCCTCGCCGCGGAACCGGTCGACATGTACGGCGCGGGCACGGCCGTGGTCACCGGCTCGGGGGCACCGACGGCCGGCCTGGTCTACAAGCTCGTCGAGGTCGAGGGCCGGCCGGTGGTCAAGCGCTCCGAGAACAAGGCGACGGTCGGCGGCCGCAAGACCGCCATCCGCCGCCACAAGCCGACGGGTACGGCCACCGAGGAGATCATCGTGTCCCAGGGCGTCCCGGACCACCAGCCGAACGACCGCCTGCTGCAGCGTTCCTTCGTGGCCGGCGGCGAGGTCGTGGAGGCGCCGACGCTGGCGGAGTCGCGGGAGCATCTGCGTCAGTGCCTGATCTCGATCCCGTGGGAAGGCCTCAAGCTGTCCGCCGGGGATCCCGCCATCCCGGTCACGGTGGTCCCGACGACCTGACGCCCGGCACGTCCCGCCCGCGCCCGTCCATCCGACCTTGGAGGTTCCGTGTCCCGAGCCCTGATCATCGTCGACGTGCAGAACGACTTCTGCGAGGGCGGCTCCCTCGCCGTCCAGGGCGGCGCCGGCGTGGCGGCGGCCATATCGTCCGCGCTGGCCGAGTCCTCCGGCCGCTGGGACCACGTCGTGGCGACGAAGGACTACCACGTCGACCCGGGGGCGCACTTCAGCACGCACCCGGACTTCGTCGACTCGTGGCCGGCGCACTGCGTGGTGGGGACCGCCGGTTCGGAGTTCCACCCGTCGCTGGCCACCGAGCGGGTCGAGGCGGTCTTCCACAAGGGTGAGCACGCGGCGGCGTACTCGGGCTTCGAGGGCCACACCGAGGCCGGTGAGGGGCTGGCGGACTGGCTGCGCGCCCGCGAGGTGACCGAGGTGGACGTGGTGGGGATCGCCACGGACCACTGTGTGCGGGCGACCGCCCTGGACGCGAAGACCGCGGGCTTCACGACGACCGTCCTGCTGGACCTGACCGCGGGCGTCGCCGAGGCCACGACGGCGGCGGCGCTGAGCCAGTTCCAGAAGGCGGAGGTAGCCACGGCGGGCCGTCCGGTCGTCAAGACCGCACCGTGACCTCCTCGCGCCGCCTGGTCAGCTCGGGATCACCGCTGGAGCCGGAGATCGGCTTCTCACGCGCCGTGCGCATAGGGCCGTACGTGTCCGTGGCGGGGACCGCGCCGATCGCGGCTGACGGCTCCACCGCCGGTCCGGGAGACGTGTACGCCCAGTCCGTGCGCTGCCTCGACATCGCTGAGCAGGCGCTGCGCGACTCCGGTGCGACGCTCGCCGACGTCATCAGGACCCGGGTCATGCTCGTCGACGTCACTCGGTGGCGGGAGGCGGCACGCGCCCACGGCGAACGGTTCGGCGAGGTCCGACCGGCGTGCACGTTCGTCGAGGTGTCCCGCTTCATCGACCCGGCGTGGCTGGTGGAGTTCGAGGTCGACGCCGTCGTGGCGGAGAGCGACGGTGGCGCCCGCACGTCCTGACCTGCCGAACCGGTGGCGTCCCGCTCACCGGGCCGGTGTCGGGGCGTCGTCCGGCGAGGGGAACTCGGCCGCCGGACCACCGAGACCGTTCTGCCATCCTGCGGCCTCCGGACCGACCGCTTCGGCGCTCTCCTGCCCGGCCGCGTCCTCGCGGCGGCGCCGCAGCTCGGTGGGGAGCACCAGGACGGCCACCGCCAGCCCCACCCCGCCGACCGCCGCGAAGCCCCATCCCGGCGACGTCGCGTCCATCACCACGCCCGCCAGCGGTGCGCCCAAAGCCACGCCGACGGTCAGGGAGGAGTTGTGCCAGCCCATCGCCTCGCCGCGGGCGGCGGCGGGGGTCAGGCGGCTCACCGCGTCGGCCGTGGCCGTGATCGTCGGGGCGCACAGGGCACCCGCGGGCAGCAACAGCAGGCCGAGCAGCCACCAGTTCCCGCCGGCGATGCCCACCGGAATCGTCAGCAGGGCCATCGGCGCGAACAGCACGAGGGGCGGGAAACCGTGCTTGACCATCCCGTACGTGAAGCCGCCCAGCAGCGAGTAGGAGGCCCACATGGCGAGCACCGCCCCGGTCCACTGAACCTCGCCCGAGTGCTGGAGCACGGCCACCACCGCGACGTCCGTGCCGCTGAGCACGAGGGTGGCGGCGCTGCTGATGGCGAGGACGGCGATCAGGCGGGGGCGCAGCCAGGCCCTGCGGGGCACCCGCTCGCCTGCCGAGATGGGTGCCTCGTCCTTGCCTCGGATCGGCGGGTTGAGCACATAGAGGCCGATGCCGGAGAGAAGGATGCCACCACCGACGGCGAACATCGCCGTGCGGGCGCCCGCGGTCGTGGAGATCAGAACGCCCAGCGCGGGCCCGGCCATGAACGACAGCTCGGTGGTGATCGAGTCGAGCGCGAAGGCGGGCAGCCGGTGCGACTCGGGGGCGAGCGCAGCGATCGACTGCCGGGCCACCGCGAAGGCGGGCAGCGTCAGGAAGCCGCCGAGCAGGGCCGCGACGAGCAGCGCCCAGTACGGCATGGCCTGCGCGGCCGTCCAGAACGTCACCTCGGCGGCGGTGGTGAGCACCAGCACCGGGCGCAGGCCCCTGCGGTCGGTGATCCGCCCCATGACCGGCGCACCGAGCGAGCCACCGACCGTGAAGGCGGCGCCGACCAGCCCCGCAGCGCCGTACCCGAGGTGCAGGTCCTGGGTGACGTGCAGGGTGAGCGTGACCGTCCCGGCGGTGATCGGGATCCTGGCCAGGGTCGCCACGATCAGCAGGGATGGCAGCCCCCGCAGGGCGAGGGTCTCGCGGTAAGGCGTGAGTGTCATGTGCGGTCGTAACCTCCGCCCGCCAGTCTCCGCCAGGGGTACGACATTCCCCACTGATTTGACCGGGGTCACGGCCGGACCGGGACGTTGCGCAGCGAAAAGCCCGCCCCGGATCGCGCCGGGGCGGGCTTCGTCGCTGCGGTCGGGCTACTTGCGGTCGCTCAGGTCTTCCTGGTACGTCGCGCCGCCGTCGGACTCGCCGGTCAGCGGGCGGGCGCCGCCCTCCGGGGGACCGGCGATGGACTGCTCGCCGGCCGCGAGCTCCGGGTACTTCGCGTCGAACGCCGGGCGCTCGGAGCGGATCCGCGGCATCCGGTCGAAGTTGCGCAGCGGCGGCGGGCAGGACGTCGCCCACTCCAGGGAGTTGCCCGCGCCCCACGGGTCGTCCACGGTGACGAGCTGGCCGACCTTGTAGGACTTCCAGACGTTGTAGATGAACGGCAGGGTGGAGGCGCCCAGCACGAAGGAGCCGACGGTGGAGAACGTGTTGAGGGTCGTGAAGCCGTCGGTGCCCAGGTAGTCGGCGTACCGGCGGGGCATGCCCTCGGCGCCGAGCCAGTGCTGGACCAGGAAGGTGGCGTGGAAGCCGATGAAGGTCAGCCAGAAGTGAATCTTGCCGAGGCGGTCGTCGAGCATCCGGCCGAACATCTTCGGGAACCAGAAGTAGATGCCCGAGAAGACGGCGAACACGATCGTGCCGAACAGCACGTAGTGGAAGTGCGCGATGACGAAGTACGAGTCCGAGACGTGGAAGTCGATCGGCGGGGCGGCGAGGAGCACGCCGGAGAGGCCACCGAAGAGGAAGGTGACCAGGAAGCCGATCGCGAACATCATCGGTGTCTCGAAGCTGATCTGGCCGCGCCACATCGTGCCGATCCAGACGAAGAACTTCATGCCGGTCGGGACCGCGATGAGGAAGCTCAGGAAGCTGAAGAACGGCAGCAGCACCTGGCCGGTGACGAACATGTGGTGCGCCCACACGCTCATCGACAGCGCCGCGATCAGCAGGGTCGCGCCGACCAGGCCCTTGTAGCCGAAGACCGGCTTACGGCTGAAGACCGGGATGACCTCGGTGATGATGCCGAAGAACGGCAGCGCGATGATGTAGACCTCGGGGTGGCCGAAGAACCAGAAGAGGTGCTGCCACAGCATCGGGCCGCCGGTGTCGACGTCGAAGACGTGGGCGCCGAGGATGCGGTCGGCGGCGAGGGCAAACAGCGCGGCGGCCAGGAACGGGAAGACCATGATCACCAGCAGGCTGGTGACCAGGATGTTCCACGTCATGATCGGCATCCGGAACATCGTCATGCCGGGCGCGCGCAGCGTGATGATCGTGGTGATGATGTTGACGCCACCGAGGATCGTGCCCAGACCGGAGAGCGCGAGGCCGACCACCCACATGTTGCCGCCGACGCCCGGCGAGTGCAGAGAGTCACTGAGCGGCGTGTACGCGAACCAGCCGAAGTCGGCGGCACCACCCGGCGTGAGGAACCCGCCGATGGTGATCGTGCCGCCGAACAGGTACAGCCAGTAGGCGAAGGCGTTGAGCCGCGGGAACGACACGTCGGGCGCGCCGATCTGGATCGGCACCACGAAGTTCGCGAACGCGAAGACGATCGGCGTCGCGAAGAACAGCAGCATGATCGTGCCGTGCATGGTGAACAGCTGGTTGTAGACCTCCGGCGACAGGTACTGCATGCCGGGCCGGGCCAGTTCACCGCGCATGAGCAGGGCCATGAACCCGCCCAGGATGTAGAACACGAAGGCGGTGATCATGTACATGATCCCGATCTGCTTCGCGTCCGTCGTCCGCAGGATCCGTGCGAGGGCCGAGCCCTTGACCTGCTGCCGGACCGGCCACGGCCGGGTCACGATCGGCTTCGGCGCAACGGTCGTCACGGATAGCCTCCGGTGTCTCGTTCGTCCCACTGCGTACACCCGAAGTGAAAGGCGTACCTCGCAGGCAGAATAGTCCCCCGCCGACCTCCGGCGGGCGCGGGGTGACCAAAGACCACCCAGGTCTCAGAACGGCTCCACGAGCGTCCGGTAGTGATCGGTGAAGATCCGCTGGCCCCGCCTGCGCAGCATAGGGTCGCGCTCCGCCGGCGGCACGTCCCGGGTCCGGTCGCGCTCACGGGTCCGCTCCCGGACCTGGTCACAGCGTTCCCTGCGACGCCGTTCGTATGCACGCAACGCCGCCCGGACATCGCCGCCCGCCGCCTTGAGCACCTCGCCGAGAACCACCGCGTCCTCGAGGGCCATCGCGGCGCCCTGGGCGAGGCTGGGCGCGGTGGCGTGGGCAGCATCACCGACGAGCAGCACCGGCCCGGCGGTCCAGCTGTCGATCGCCACCTCGTCGGTGCGGGCCACCTGTACCTTCTCCACCGCGTCGAGGATCGCCGGCACGCAGCCGCCGAAGCCGCCGAAGAGCTCCCGGAGCCGCGCCAGCGGGTCGGCGGGGTTCGGGGCGTCCGCGCCGGCCGTCTCGTCGGCATAGACGTACAGCCGCCGGCCACCCATGGGCATCGCCACGAACTGCGCACGGTCACCGAGCAGGGCTGTCCAGTCACTGAGCGCGGGACCTCCGGCCACCACGCTGCGGTAGACGATCTGGCCGGTGGGCACCGCCGGCCCACCGAGATCGGCCTTGTCACGGATCATCGAGCGCCGGCCGTCGGCGCCGATCACCAGGTCGTACTCGGCGACGCGCCCGTCGCCGAACTCGACCTTCGCGGCGCCGTCGATGAGGGCGAGATCGCGGACGGCGGTGTCGTAACGCACCTCGCCACCGACCCCGGTGAGCAGAACCTGCTGCAGGTCGGCGCGGGACAGCGCCCGCGACTCGCCCACGCCGGCCCACAGCGCGGCCACGTCCAGCTCGAAGAGCTCGTGGCCGGCGCTGTCCTGGAAGACCTGCCGGAAGATCAGATCGCCGAGCGGGCGCAGCGGGGCGTCGAGACCCAGCAGGCGCATCGCCCGTGAGGCGTTGCCCGGCAGGTAGATGCCCGCGCCCGGCAGCATGGTGGCGGGAAGCTCCTCCACCACGTCCGGCCGGAAGCCGGCGATCCGCAGCCCCCGGGCCGCGGCGAGACCGCTGATGCCGGCGCCCACGACGAGGATGCGCAAGGTCATCGCAGCAACGCCTCCGAGGGGTGGTCGATACGCGTCGGAGCCAAGACACTACCGGCCGCCACCGAACCAGGCCACCCAGGACAATGATCGCGTCCGATTTGTTCAAGACGAACGCCGGGGACCGCTCGTAGCGTCGTGGTCATGGCACCTACCTTCGCTGGAATCGGCCTCGCGGTGGCCGACATGGACACGTCACTGGCCTTCTACCGCCGGCTGGGTCTCGACATCCCCGCCGGCTCGGAGAAGGCACCGCACGCCGAGGTGACCCTGCCCGGCGGCATCCGGCTCATGTGGGACTCCCACGAGACGATGCGCTCGTTCCACCCGGACTTCTCCCCCGCCGTCGGGGACAGCCGGGTCAGCCTCGCCTTCGCCTGCGCCGACCCGGCCGACGTCGACCGTACGCACGCCGCGCTCGTCGCCGCCGGCCACGAGTCCCACCTGGAGCCCTGGGACGCGGAGTGGGGACAGCGGTACGCCGTCGTCCTGGACCCCGACGGCAACAGCGTGGACCTCTTCGCGCCGCTTCCTACCTGACCAGCTCGCCCAGCGGCACGCCGGCCAGCGCCTTCACGTCGCGCGACAGGTGAGCCTGGTCGGCGTAGCCCGCGGCCACCGACACGTCGGCGAACGGTCGGCCCCGCCGGGCCAGGCCGACCGCCGTCTGCAAGCGGAGGATGCGGGCCAAGGTCTTGGGCCCGTACCCGAAGGCGGCCCGGCAGCGGCGCTGCAGATGTCGCGGACTGAGGCCGCACTGCTCGGCGATCGCGCCGACCGGCACGCCGGCGCGCGCCTTCTCGGCGACCGCGACCATCGCCCGGTCCGGGGTCTGCCATCGACGCCGGGCGAAGGCCTCCAGGGCCGCCACCGGGTCCTCGGCCTCGGCCAGCCGGCGCGCCTCGGCCGGCGGGAAGAGGTCGCCGAGGGGCACCCGGCGGTCGGTCAGCTCGTCGGCCGGCACACCGAGCACCGAGGCGCCGACGCCGTCGGCGAAGCGCAACGCGAACAGCCTGGTGCCGGCCGGCGCCCCGACCACCTGCGCGGTGGTGTCCGGCCCGGCGACATAGACGCTGCCGTCCTGCCAGATCACGTCGAGGCAGCCGTCGGGCAGGACGCGCGTCGGCGGGCACCCGGGCGGCACCACGCTGCGCCAGGCGACCACGTGCGGCAGCTTCGATGCCCATTCGGCGTACATGAGGCAACCCTGGCACGCGGGTACGACAGGTTCCGCGAATGACAACCGTGTAATCCGGGCAGACAATCGGGATATGACCGACCGTCTGGACGAGTACCGGCGCAAGCGGGACGCGCGGCGCACGCCGGAGCCCGTGCCGCGCGCCCGGCCCCGCCCGACCGGCCGGAACAGGTTCGTCATCCAGCAGCACCACGCACGCAGCCTGCACTGGGACGTCCGGCTGGAACGCGACGGCGTCCTCGTGTCGTTCGCCGTCCCGCGTGGCCTGCCCCGCGACCGCGCCCGCAACTACCTGGCCAAACACACCGAGGACCACCCGCTGGAATACCTCGACTTCCACGGCGAGATCCCGGCGGGCGAGTACGGCGGCGGCCACATGCTCATCCACGACCGCGGCACCTACGAGGCGGACAAGTGGCGCGACGACGAGATCGGTGTCACCTTCCACGGCGACCGCACCTCGGGCCGCTACGTCTTCTTCCAGACCGGCGGCCGGGACTGGATGGTCCGCCGGATGGACCCGCCGGAGCCCGGCTGGGAGAGCATGCCCGAGACCGTCGAACCCATGCTCGCGACCCGGGCCGCCGGCCTCCCGCCGGACGACCGGGACTGGGGGTACGAGCTCAGCTGGGCCGGCCGCCGCACCCTCGCGTACGTCTCGGGTGGCCGGGTACGCCTCACCGACGCGACGGGCGCCGACGTGACGTCCTGGTATCCGGAGATCCGGCCGCTCGGGGAGGCGCTCGCGCCGCTCGAGGCCGTACTGGACGGCGAGATCGTGGCATTCGACGGGCCGGTCGTCTCGCCGCAGCTGCTGGAGCGCCGCAAGGCCCCGCGGGACTCCGCGGCGGCACGCCGGGCCGCCGAGCGCACACCGGTGCAGTTCCTGGCCTACGACCTGCTGTGGCTGGAAGGCCACTCGACAGTGGAGCTGGTCCGCTACGCCGAGCGACGGGAGCTGCTGGACGGCCTCAACCTGGCCGGTGACAACTGGCAGACCCCGCCGTACTTCCCGGGCGGGGGCGAGTTCGCCCTGGAGGCGGCCCGGGCCCAGGGGCTGGCCGGCGTGGTGGCAAAGCGCCTCGACTCGCCCTATCTCCCGGGCCGCCGCAGCCGCCTGTGGCTCGACATCGCCGCCTGAGAAACAGCGACGCGCCCGCCTGGCGGGGCGGGCGCGTCGTGATCGGGTGCGGTCAGGCGACGAAGCGGGTGCGACGCCGGCGGGCGATGACCACGCCCGCGCCGCCCGCGACGAGCAGGAGCAGCCCGCCGCCACCGATCGCCCCGGCGACCGGCCCGGTCACCGGCAGGCCGTGAGACCCGCGGACACACGCCGGGCGAAGGTGGATGGCATAAGCGGTCGGACGATCATCGCGCTGCCCCGCCGGCGGCCCCGCCCTCGGCCGAACGGATGAACTCGACCCGAGTTCCGCCGGCAACCGATTCCCGCTCGAGGGTCCGCACCTTATATCTGGCGAGAAGCTCTACAGCGGGACCCGCGCCCTGCCGATCAGGGGGTTTGCCGGGGCTCGCAGCGGAAAGGTCTCTATGAAGATGCACCTCCAGACCACCGACCCGACCGCCGCTGTGACCTCGACCATGTCTGCTGATCTCTGGAACTCCGCCGCCTCCGTCCTCGACACCAACTGGTCCTACGACCACATGGTTCCGTCCCGCCGGCTGTACCCCCACCAGTGGAGCTGGGACGCCGCGTTCATCGCCCTCGGGCTCGCGTACGTGAACCCGACCCGTGCCTGGCGCGACCTCCGGAGCCTCTTCGAGGCGCAGTGGCCGGACGGCCGTGTCCCGCACATCGTCTTCGACCCGCTGACCGCCGAGGGTGACTACTTCCCCGGGCCGGGGTTCTGGAACGTCCCCGCCTACGGCAACCGGCCCGCGCGCGGCAGCACCGGGCTCGTCCAGCCGGCGCTGCACGCGGTCGCCGCGTGGGAGGTGTACCGGCGCGCCGCCTCGCACGGCGCCGCCTGCGCGCACGAGGCCGGTCAGCAGCTCAAGTGGCTCTACCCGCGGCTCGTGGCGCAGCAGGAGTATCTGAGCCGGAGCCGTGAAGCGGGCGGTGACGGGCTGGCCAGCATCGTGCACCCGTGGGAGTCCGGTCTCGACAACAGCCCGTCGTGGGACTCGGCCATGGCCGGCGTACCCGCGGATCTGGGCCTGCTGCAGCGCTACCAGCGCCGCGACATCGAGGTGGCCGACGCGGCGCACCGCCCCACGGATCTCGACTATGCCCGCTACCTGGGCCTGGTCCTGAACTACCGCGACGGCGGGTACGGGGATGCGGACCTGGCACACCGGCACGCGTTCGTGGTGGAGTGCCCGGCCTTCAACGCGATCCTCGCCGCGGCCGAGCTGGCCCTCGTGCACATCGCCGCGGTCGTCGGCGCCGACCCGATGGCGCACCGGCGGCGCGCGCGGCAGATCACCGAGGCCATCTCCCGGCACCTGTACGACGAGCGCTCCGCGACTTTCCGGGCGCGCGACGTCCGTACCGGAATCCTCAGCCCGGCCCGGTGCGTCAACGGCCTCGTGCCTCTCCTCCTGCCGGACCTGCCCCGCGACCAGGTCGAAGCGATCATGGCGGAGGCGGCGTCACCGCGGTTCGGGCTGCCCGCGACGACCGGCCTGCCGGTGCCGAGCTACGACCGGACCGCCACCGACTTCGACACGTTGCGCTACTGGCGCGGTCCGATCTGGATCAACGTCAACTGGCTCCTGCGCCGGGGAATGCTCGTGCACGGCTACCGCAACGAGGCCGAGGACCTGCGGACGGCGATGCTGCGGCTCGTGCACCGCTCCGGGCACTACGAGTACTTCCACCCGGAGACCGGTGCGGGCATCGGCGCCCCGACGTTCAGCTGGACCGCCGCGCTCGCCCTCGACCTGCTCGCGGACCGTTCCGTACCGGCCTACGCCCGGGCGGCGTGAGCGCACGTTCAGAAGCGCTCCGCGCCGATCGTCGTGTCCGGACCGTGGCCGGTGTGCACCACGGTCTCGGGCGGCAGGGTCAGCAGGCGGCTGCGGATCGCCTGCTCGATCGTGGGCCGGTCGCTGTAGGAGCGGCCGGTCGCGCCCGGACCGCCCTGGAAGAGCGTGTCGCCGGTGAACACGCAGCCCAGCTCGGGTGCGTACAGGCAGACGGCGCCCGGGCTGTGTCCCGGCGTGTGCAGCACGGTCAGGACGGTGCCCGCCACTGCGATCTGCTGGCCGTCGCTCAGCGGGGCGGGCATCGGCACGCCGGGATGGGTCAGCTTCCACAGCACGTCCTCGGCCGGGTGCAGCAGCAGCGGCGCCCCGGTCTGCGCGGCCAGCTCCGGAGCGACGCGGACATGATCGTCATGTGCGTGCGTGAGGACGATCGCGACGACCTCACGGCCGTCCACCACCCGCAGGATCGACGGTACGGAGTGAGGCGCGTCGACGACCACGCACTCCGTGTCGTCCCCGACCACCCACACGTTGTTGTCCACGTCGAACGTCTCGCCGTCGAGCGAGAACGTGCCGCTGGTCACCGCGTGATCGACGCGTACGCCCATCAGAAGATCACCACCGAGCGCAGCACGCCGCCGGTGTGCATCTTGGCGAACGCGTCCTCGACCTGGTCCAGGCGGATCTCCTCGGTGACGAACGCGTCCAGGTCGAGCCGGCCCTGCAGGTAGAGCTCGGTCAGCATCGGGAAGTCGCGGGTGGGCAGGCAGTCGCCGTACCAGCTGCTCTTGAGCGCGCCGCCACGGCCGAAGACGTCGAGCAGCGGCAGGTCGATGGTCATCTCCGGGGTCGGCACCCCGACGAGGACGACCGTGCCCGCCAGGTCACGGGCGTAGAACGCCTGCTTGTACGTCTCCGGCCGGCCCACCGCCTCGACGACCACGTCGGCGCCGTGGCCGCCGGTGAGCTCCTGAACGGCGGCGACCACGTCGGTCCCGCGTGCGTTGACCGTGTGGGTGGCGCCGAACTTGCGGGCCCATTCGAGCTTCTGGTCGTCGGTGTCGATCGCGATGATCGTGGTGGCGCCGGCCAGCGCCGCGCCCACCACGGCACCGTCGCCCACCCCGCCGCAGCCGATGACCGCGACCGAGTCGCCGCGGGTCACCCCGCCGGTGTTGATGGCCGCGCCGATGCCGGCCATCACCCCGCAGCCGAGCAGGCCCACGGCGGCCGGCCGGGCGGCCGGATCGACCTTGGTGCACTGCCCCGCGTGAACCAGGGTCTTCTCCACGAACGCACCGATGCCCAGCGCGGGCGAGAGCTCGGTGCCGTCCTCGAGCGTCATCTTCTGCGCCGCGTTGTGGGTGTTGAAGCAGTACCACGGCTTGCCCTTGCGGCAGGCGCGGCAGTCACCGCAGACCGCCCGCCAGTTCAGCACCACGAAGTCACCGGGAGCCACGTCGGTGACACCCGCACCGACCGCCTCGACGACACCCGCGGCCTCGTGACCCAGCAGGAAGGGGAAGTCGTCGTTGATGCCGCCCTCGCGGTAGTGCAGGTCGGTATGGCACACCCCGCACGCCTGGATCTTCACGACGGCCTCGCCGGGCCCGGGATCCGGCACGACGATGGTGGTGACCTCGACGGGTGCACCCTTGGCCCGGGCGATGACTCCGTTGACTCGCTGGCTCATGCGGACCACCTTGCCACCGCAGTGCGCCGGGCGCGAAGCGTCGCCGGAGGATCTACGGTGTCCGGGTGACTCTCGTCCGCCGCATCCTCCTGCTGAGCCTGGCTCTGCTGCTGCTTCCCGCCCCGGCGTGGG
This sequence comes from Actinoplanes sp. NPDC049548, assembly GCF_040676695.1. Classification (NCBI taxonomy): domain Bacteria; kingdom Bacillati; phylum Actinomycetota; class Actinomycetes; order Micromonosporales; family Micromonosporaceae; genus Actinoplanes; species Actinoplanes sp. NPDC049548. Next base: position 178,998 of record NZ_JBFAPM010000008.1, on the reverse strand, counting down.
CCGATCCGCCGGCCCGGCTCGCCGGCCAGGTGACCGACGCGGCCGGGGTGCTCGGCGACCGCCAGGCGGTCGACCGGGCCCTCGGCTCCCTGCGCGACAAGACCGGTGTGCAGCTGTTCGTCGTGTTCGTGGACTCGTTCGACGGGGTCCCGGCCCAGGAGTGGACGGATCGCACGGCGCAGCTCAGCGACCTCGGGGACCGCGACGCGCTGCTCGCGGTGGCGACCACCGACCGGGCGTACGCGTACTCGTTCCCGCCGGACTCCCGCGTCTCGGACGCCGAGCTGGTGCGGGTGGCGGAGCGCGACATCGAGCCGGCCCTGGCGAAGAGCGACTGGTCCGGGGCGGTCGTCGCGGCCGCCGGTGGCTACACGGACGCGGCCGGCGGTGGCGGCTCGTCCGCGTGGATCTTCGTGGTGCTGGCGGTGGTGCTCGGCGGCGCCCTGCTGTGGGTGTTCCTGCGTCGCCGCCGCCGTGCCCGGCCGCCCGCACCGGCCGGACCGTCGACCGACGAGCTGACCGCGCAGGCCAACGCCCTGCTGCTCGAGCTCGACGACGACCTGCGCGCCAGCGACAGTGAACTGGCCCTGGCCACGGCCCAGTACGGCGAGCCGGAGACGACCCGCTTCCGCGCGGCCCTGGAGGCGTCGCGCCAGGACGTGGCCGAGGCGTTCCGGCTGCGGATGACCCTCGACGACGAACCGGCGCCGGACGAGGAGACCCGCCGCCGCACGCTCGCGGAGATCATCTCGCGGTGCCGTGCGGCGGACGAGCGCCTGGACGCCGAGTCGGAGGCCTTCGACCGGCTTCGCGACCTCGAGACGCGCGCGGCGGAGGTGGCCGGGGAGGTGGACCGCCGCCGGGCCGCGGCCGAGGCGTCCCTGCCCGAGGCGGCGAAGGTGGCGGCCGATCTGGGCCGCCGGTACGCGGGCCAGACGGTCACCGCGGTGTCCGGCAACGTCGACCAGGCCCGCGAGCGCCTGCAGTTCACGGCGGAGGCGATCGGCCAGGCGCGAACCGCTCTCGAAAGCGATGCCCCTGCACCCGGCGCCGCCCCGACGGCCGTTGATGCTCCGGCGGTGCAGGGACGGGCTCGGGCGGCTCTCGCGGTCCGCGCCGCCGAACAGGCCGTCCAGCAGGCGGAGCAGCTCGTCGCCGCCGTGCACCGGGCCGCGGCCGACCTCGAGGCGGCCGGCTCGGCCGCCGGTGCGCTGATCGCCGAGCTGGAGTCCGAGATCGCAGCCGGGCGAGCCGCACCGGCCGCCGGTTCGCCCGGTCTCGCGGCTGCGGTCGCCGCTGCCGAGCAGACCGTGGCGCAGGTACGCACCCGGCTCGCCGCCGAACGACCCGATCCGGTCGCCGCGGTCGCCGCGCTTCAGGCCGCCGACGCCGCGCTGGACAGCGCCCTCGCCGAAGCCCGTGACGCCGCGGAACGGTCGGCGCGCGCCCGCGCCCTGCTCGCCCAGGCGCTTCCGGTGGCGAGGGCCGAGGTGTCGGCCGCCACCGACTTCATCACCACCCGGCGCGGTGCGGTCGGCACGGGAGCTCGGACCTCGCTGTCGGAGGCCCATCGCCACCTCGCCCTGGCGGAGAGCCTCGCGGAGACGGACCCGGTCGCGGCCATGGCCGAGGCCCAGCAGGCGCAGCAGTACGCGGGGGCGGCGAGCAGTGCGGCCCACTCCGACGTGCAGAGCTGGGGCGGATACGGGCCGGGCGGGTACGGCCAGGCCGGCTTCGATCCCGGCGCGTTCGCCGGAGCGGTGCTGGGCGGCATCCTGGCCGGCGGCGGCCGCTCGCACGGCCACTCCGGCGGCGGCTGGGGCGGCGGCTCAGGGGGAGGCTGGGGCGGCGGCTTCGGCGGGAGCGCCACGCGGAGCCGGCGGGGCGGCGGCGGGCGCTTCTAGCGGACGTCGGCCGGGTTCTCCAGGAGGGACTCGCAGACCTTGGCGAGCTGGCGCACCTGCGCCTGGCTCAGCCGGTCGAACACGAGCTGCTGCACGGCCTCGGCGTGCCCCGGGGCGGACTCGACGACCTTGCGGTAGCCGTCGTCGGTGAGGACGGCGATCTGGACGCGGCCGTCCTCCGGGTCGCGTTCGCGGCGTACCCAGCCCTGGGCCTCAAGGCGTGCGACGACGTGGGACAGGCGGGACAGCGAGGCGCTGGCCTTCTTCGCCAGGCGGCTCATGGGCAGGCGCCGGTCCTCGCGCTCCGACAAGGTGGACAGCACCAGGTAGCCCATGTGCGTCACGCCCGCGTCCCGCTGCAGCTGGCCCTCCAGCGCGGCCGGCACCTTGACCAGCACTTCGACGAATCTGCGCCACGTCTGCTGCTGTTCGTCCGTCAACCACCGTGGCTGGTCCATGGCAGCAGGTTAGTGACCTGACCCGCGGCGACCCGCGCCCGGGTGTGGTGCCGCGGCGGCGCACGATGACACGGGGGAAACGGCAGGCGAACAATCGGGCAGGTCGATCGACTTCCTTTAAGTCTCAAGAGTAACGTTCCGCCCGGACTTTCCACCCCGGCCCGGCGCCGGGATCGGCCGGCTGGGGGGCCTGGGCCGGTCCCGGCGCCGTGGTGCGCCGGGGATCAGGACTGCGGGGGCTCGTCCTTGCCGGCCTCTTCCAGCTTGTCCGCCTCTTCCTTGGTCTTGTGGACCGCGCCGTCCGCGTGCTCCGGCGGCCCGTAGACCGTGTACAGCACCAGCGGGTTCGGGCCCGCGTTGACGAAGTTGTGCTTGTGGCCGGCCGGCACGACGACCAGGTCACCCTGGTTGACCTTGCGGGTCTGGCCGCTGACCTTGGCCTCGCCGGTCCCGCTCACGAACGTCAGGATCTGGTCCACCTCGTGGACCTCCTCACCGATCTCGCCGCCCGGCGGGATCGTCATGATCACGAGCTGGGTGTGCTTGCCCGTCCACAGCACGCGGCGGAAATCCGGGCTCTTCTCGGCAACCGTGGCGATCGTGTAGTGCTCCATGCCGAGCCGCTTACCCGGAACCGCGTCGGCGCAATCCTGGCTGGTCAGGAGGGCCGCAGGCGGGGCACCGGCCCCAGCTGGGACACCGGCTCCGGCCGGCCGATCAGGTAACCCTGCACGAAGTCGACGCCGAACTCCCGCAGCATCCGCATCGTCGCCTCGTCCTGCACGAACTCGGCCACGGTGTGGATCCCGTACGCCTGGCAGACCTGCACCAGCGCCCGCACCAGCACCTGGTCCTGCGGGCTGTGCACGAGGTCCCGCACGTACTCGCCGTCGATCTTGACCAGGTCGATCGGGAACAGCCGCAGGTAGCGGAACGACGCGTACCCGGAGCCGAAGTCGTCCAGGGCGAGCTGGCAGCCCCGGTCGCGGATGCGGTCGGCGAAGTTGCGGGCCTCGCTCAGGTTGCCGATCAGCGCCGTCTCGGTGATCTCGAAGGTGAGCTGCTCGGGGTTCACCCCGTACCGGTCGATGAGGGCCTCGACCTCCCCGGTCAGGCGCGGATCGCCGACCGTACGCCCGGAGAGGTTGATCTGGAAAGCGTGCGCGGGCAGCGACGCCGCGACCTCCATCGCCCGCTCGACCACCCACAGGTCGATGTCGTAGACGGCGTCGAGGCGCTCGGCCGTGTCGAGCACGTGGATCGGCGACTGCGGGTTGCCGTGCTCGTCGAGCACCCGCAGCAGCAGCTCGTGGCGGAGCACGAGGTTGGTCTGCAGCTCGAGGATCGGCTGCGCGAACAGGGTGAACCGGTCGGTGCCCAGCGCGTCGGCCACCCGGTCGCGGTAGGAGCCCTGCCGGTCCTTGGCCGGCACGGGGTCGGCGACCAGGGTGAGCGGCCGGTCCGCCTCGCGAGCCTGCCGCCACGCGTGCTCGGCGTCGATGAGCAGGTCGTGGCTGCCCGCGTCGCCGCCGGGGCGGAAGCGGACCAGGCCGGCCCAGGCGCGGGCGTGCACCCACGCGTCCGGCAGGACGAAGGGCTGGCTGCGCAGCGCCTCGACGAAGAGGTCGGCCTGGCGGCGGGCCATGACCCAGGAGGCGCCGGGCAGCAGCACGCCGATCTCGTTGGGGCCGACGCGGCCCAGCAGGTGGTCGGGCCGCACCAGCCCTTCCACCACGCGGGCGGCGCGGTGCAGCAGGTCGGCGTTGACGTCGAAGCGCACGGCGTCGGCCCGGTCGGGTTCGACGCGGACGATCAGCAGTGCTCCCCCGCCGCTGCGCTGCGCACGGTCGATCTCGTCGGCGAAGCGGGCGCGGGTCAGCAGCCCGGTGGCGGGGTCGGGATCGATGATGGACGCCTGGACGGTCTCTCCGCGGCGGGTCAGGCGCGCCACTTCCCGGCGGGCCCGCTCCCGGGCGGAAACGTCACGCAGCGCACCCCGGATTCCACTGACCGTGCCGTCCGGGCCGGCGATCGGCTCCAGGCGGCAGTCCACGTCGAACCATCCACCGTCGGCGCGCATGAGCCGCACGGTGGTCCGAACCGGCTCGCGCGCCGTCCAGGCCCGGGTGATCGAGCCCAGCGCCTTGGCGTGGTCGTCGCGGTGCACGTGCCGGGCCAGCAGCTGGCGGCTCAGCTCGTTGTCCTTGGGCGGGCGGCCGAGCAGCGCCGCGAGGCTGTCGGACCAGACGATCCGGTCGCCGTCGGCCGTGTACGTGAACCAGGCCTCGTCCTCGACCGGCGTCCGCGACTCGGGCAGATGCGGTCGCTGGGGAGCCGAGTTGGGGCTGAGCCGGGGACGGCGGGAGAGCCGGTCGCGCAGCGCGCGCGGACGCGGAAAACGTTCGTCGGGTGCCGTCATGCGCCGCCGCCACCTCCCCTCCTGCGGTGAACGATGCCCCTGACCTATTACGACCTGTCACCGCTTCGGGTAACAGGGGGCGGCCGCGACAATGTTTTCGCAGCTGGCCCAACAAAACAACGAACAGGCAGTTCTCGACCGATCAGAGCGTGAAATTAGCCGATCGGCTGACGGTGCGACCAGGGGGTCGACAGGGCCCCGGTCCATGACGGACAGTTACGGGGAGTGCCGGTGCAGGAACCATGTGCGACACCTACCCAGTGACCTCGATCAACATGCACCGAATGCATCCAGGGAGGTGCTCCCCGTAACGAGATCACGAGACGGTGGATATGGTGGCCCTTCGGACACGTGAGCGAGGACCACGCATGGGCATCATTCGGGACATGCAGCGGGCGCACGCGACGCAGGCGGCCGCCGAGCAACGGGCACGCACGGCCGCCGCCCAGCAGCGCCAGCTGATCCGGCGCAACGCGGACCTGGCGATCGCGGCGGCCCAGCAGGCCGCCGCCGACGCGGAACGGCAGCGCGAGCACCGCAAGCTGTACGCGGAGGCACGCACCGCCGATGCCGCGGCGGCGAACGCGGACCTGCGGGCCCGGCTGTCGGATCTCGACACGCTGCTGCTCTCCACGTTGGACGTCGACGACCACATCGACCTCGACCGGTTCAAGAAGCCGATCGACCTGCCCCCGTTCGACCCGGGACGGCTGGGCCGGCCGGCGCCGGAACCGTCGTGGCAGAGCTACGCCCCGCCGGAGCCCCGCGGCGTCGGCAAGATCCTCGGTGGCGAGCGCCTCCACCAGCAGCAGCTGGCCCTGGCGCAGCGCGCCTTCGAGGAGGCCAAGGCGCAGTGGGCCGAGGGCGAGCGGCGCCGCACCCGTCAGCTCGCGGCACGCCGGCAGCAGTACGAGGAGAACCGCCGACGTCACGAAGCGAAGCTGCGCGCGTACAACGCGGAGGTGGACCGGTTCGCGGCGGCCGTCGCGAACGCGGATCCGACGTCCGTGGTGGAGTACTTCGCGATGGTGCTCGGCAACTCGGTGTATCCGGACGATTTCCCTCAGCACTTCCGGCTCGCGTACCTGCCGAAGAAGCAGCATCTCCTCGTCGAGTACCACCTGCCGCCGCTCGAGGTGATCCCGGTGGTCAAGGAGTACCGCTACGACCGGGTCCGCGACGACCTGCTCGCGGTGCCCCGCGACGAGGACGAGATCCGCCGCCGCTACATCGGAGTGATCTCGATGGTGGCGCTGCGCACGGTCCACGAGATCATCGAGGCGGACCGCGGCGCGCTGGTGCGCGAGGTGCTCTTCAACGGCATCGTGGACACGATCGACCGGCGGACCGGCCTCTTCGTGCGGCCGTGCCTGGTGTCGCTGCGTACGGACCGGGACACCTTCGCGGCGATCAAGCTGCGCCGGGTCGACCCGGTCGCGTGCCTCAAGCACCTGCAGGCCGGGCTCTCCGGGAATCCGGACCAGCTCGAGGGCGTGCAGCCCGTGATCGACTTCGACCGCGAGGCGGACCGGGACTTCACCAGCGAGTTCAACGTCCTGGCGGACATCGACCAGCGCCCCAACCTGGCGACGATGTCCGACGCCGAGTGGGAGCAGACGATCGCCGACCTGTTCAGCAACATGGGGCTGGCGGTCGGCACCGCCGACGAGGGCCGGTGGCGGGCCACCGATCCGCGGCCCATCTTCGGCGGCCCGGTCGTGATCCAAGCGGTACGCGGCCGGCCGGTCGACGCGGCCACGGCGACCTCCGTGGTCGCCGCGATGACGGAGGCCGGAGCGACCAAGGGCATCCTCGTGGCAACGGACGGCTACGAAGTCCAGGCCCACGAGGCGGTCGCGGGCCGGCCGGTCGAGCTGCTCGACGGGCCGGCCCTGCTCAACCTGCTGGCCGAGCACTCGGGCCTCAAGGCCCGCATCGAGCCCGCGGAGGAGGCAGCCGTCTAGAGGCGGTGGCCCGTCGTGGCATCGACGTGGTCCGGCACATCGTCGTGCCGGTCGCCGACGGTCAGCGTTCCGGTGGGCTCGAACATCAGGATGGCCGCCCCGCCGGGCGACATCGGCTTGTGCGCGACGCCCCGCGGCACGGTGAACAGGTCGCCGCGGGCCAGGGCCACCACCCGCTCCTCGTCGGCGCTGTCGCGAAGGGCGATCTGCAGCTCGCCGTCGAGGACGAGGAAGAACTCGTCGGTGTCGTCGTGGGTGTGCCAGACGTACTCGCCCCGCACCTTGGCGATCCGGACGTCGTAGTCGTTGACGCTGGTCACGATGCGCGGACTCCACAGCGCGTCGAAGGACGCCAGGGCCGCGGTCAGGGAGATGGGTTCGCTCACGACCCGATCCTCGGCCTTTATCGGGTACGCCACGAGTGCTAGGAATCGCACATGTCGCAAGATTCCTTGCACCGGGTCGTCGTGCTGGTGGACGAGAGCTCGAACCCCTTCGAGCTCGGCTGCGCCGCCGAGGTGTTCGGCCTGCGCCGCCCCGAGCTCGGCGGCCTCCTCTACGACTTCCGCCTCTGCGCCGCCGCCCCCCGTACCCGGATGCGTGACGGCTTCTTCACCCTCACCGGCGTCGCACCCCTGGCGGCGATCGACGAGGCCGACACGGTGATCGTGCCCAACCGCCCGGACGTCGAGACGCCCCGCCGCCCCGTGGTCCTGGACGCGATCCGTCGCGTGCACGCCCGGGGCGCCCGCCTGATCGCCTTCTGCACCGGAGCGTTCACCATCGCGGAGGCCGGCGTGCTCGACGGCCGCCGGGCCACGACCCATTGGCAGTGGGCGGAGGACTTCCGGTCCCGCTTTCCCCGGGTACGCCTGGAACCGGACGTCCTCTTCGTCGACGACGGCGACATCCTCACCTCGGCGGGCAGCGCGGCCGCCCTCGACCTGGGCCTGCACGTGGTCCGCCGCGACCACGGCGCCGAAGTGGCCACCTCGGTCAGCCGCCGCCTGGTCTTCGCCGCCCACCGCGACGGCGGCCAGCGCCAGTTCATCGAACGCCCCATCCCCGACATCCCGGACGACTCGCTGGCGCCCGTCCTCGCCTGGGCTCAGGAACGGCTCGACCGCCCGCTCACGGTCACCGATCTGGCCGCGTACGCATCGGTGAGCCCCGCCACCCTGCACCGCCGCTTCCGCACCGAGCTCGGCACCACACCGCTGTCCTGGCTCACCGGCGAACGCGTCGCGCTGGCCTGCCGCCTCATCGAACGCGGCGAGACCCGCCTCGACGTGGTGTCCCGCCGGGCCGGCCTCGGCACAGCGGCCAACCTCCGTACGCTGATGCGCCGCGAGACGGGCCTGACCCCTACCGACTACCGCCGTCGTTTCGGCCCGGTGGGTAGCGAACGCCGTTGACCGTGACGCGCAGCGAGTAGAGGCTCGTGGAGGCGGTGATGAAGAGGTGGTTGAGCCGCAGCCCACCGAAGGTGAGGTTGGACACCGCCTCCGGCAGCAGCAGCTTGCCGATCAGGTCCCCGTCGTCCGGCGCGAAGCAGTGCACGCCGTCGTAGGCGGCCGCCCAGATTCGCCCCGCATCGTCGAGACGGAAGCCGTCGAAGCGCCCGGCGGTGCACTCCGCGAAGACCTCGCCACCGGTCAGCCGTCCATCGTCCTTCACGTCGAAGACACGGATGTGGCTGGGCTCCTGCCGGGTGTCGGCGATGTACAGCCGGCGCTCGTCGGCGGAGAACGCCAGCCCGTTGGGACGGGAGAAGTCGTCCGCGACGACCCTCACCTCCCCGTCGGACGGGTCGACCCGGTAGACGTAGCTGGCGCCGATCTCGCTCTCGCCCCGGACACCCTCGTAGTCGCTGTTGATGCCGTACGGCGGATCGGTGAACCAGACGGACCCGTCACTGTGGACCACGACGTCGTTCGGGCTGTTGAGCCGCTTGCCGCGGAAGCGGTCGGCCAGCACCGTCACGGAACCGTCGTGCTCGGTGCGGGTCACCCGGCGGTTGCCCTGCTCGCACGTGACCAGCCGGCCCTGGCGGTCGACGGTGTTGCCGTTGGCGTAGCCGGACGACGCGCGGAACACGCCGACCGCACCCGTCACCTCGTCCCAGCGCAGCAGCCGGTCGTTGGGGATGTCACTCCACACCAGATACCGGCCGGCGGCGAAGTACGCCGGGCCCTCGGCCTTGCGCGCGCCGGTGTGCAGACGCTGCACCACATAGTCGCCGTCGCACAGCGCGAACCGCTCATCCAGCGTCTCGAACCGCGCCTCGATCGTGTCCACCATCTGATCCCCCATCGTCGCCTTCGACAATAGGGGCCGGGTGAGGAACGTCGATCCCCAGCTCCTCGATCCGCTGCCACAGCGGCCGCAACGCCGCCTCCGGTTCGCGGGCGAAGATGCTGCCGCGGATCCGGACGAACACGCAGTTGCCCACGCGTTCGAGCACCGCCTGCCGGCGCATGTCGCTCTCCCACTGCTCCGGCCCGTGGTACGCGGCCCCGTCGCACTCCACGGCGAGCCGCCGCCCGCCCGGCGCGTTCAGCACGAAGTCGATCCGGTAGCCGCCGATGCGGAACTGCGGCGTCGGCCGGTAGCCGCGCGCCACCAGCCGGCGCAGGACCTCGCGTTCGAAGTCGCTCTCGCACAGCAGCTCCGCGCCCGCCTGAGCGCCGAAGGCGGTGAGGTTGAGGGCGTAGTTCAGAAGGAGCGCCCGGGCGTCGTCGGCGTGCAGGGACTGGGGGCGTACCGAATGGAAGATCCAGAGTTGGTCCCGGGCGCGGGACGCGGCGACGTTGATCCTGCGGTGGTACTCGCGTTTGGTGAACGCCGCGACGCGGCCGTCGTTGTCGGAGACCACCATGGACACCAGGACCACGTCGCGTTCGTCGCCCTGGAACGTGTACGCGTCGCCGACCCGCAGCCGGCGCGCCTCCATCTCGTCCTCGCCGATCGTCTCGCGCAGCCGCGACAGCAGGTACGACGCCTGGCCGCTGCTGCTCAGCAGGCTGATCACACCGATCGACCTGCCGCGGTACGCCCGGTCCGCCACCATCGTCGCGACCCGCTCGACCAGGGCCTCCGCCTCGGCCACGTTGACGTCGCCGAAGGTCGCGAGCGGCTGGCGGACGCCGTCGGCGACGAACACCGTGCGCACCGGGTCGAGGGCGGACCGGTCGGCGCGCAGCGGCTGGATCTTGCCGTCGTAGTAGTGCCGCGACGAGAACTCGATGATCTGCGGTACGCACCGGAAATGCTCCGTGAGCAGGATCCGCTCGGGCGAACGGCGGACCGCGTGGTCGTAGAGCGACGACTCGGGGTCGAAGTGCTCGGCGGACGGCACGTCGCCGAGGTGGCTGTGGATCAGCCCGGTGACCGGGCCGACGAAGCCGAGCTGCGGCCCGATCTGCTGGTCGTCACCCACCACGACGGCCCGTTCGGCGAGCGAGAGCACCGGCAGGGCGAAGAGGTCGGCCTGCGACGCCTCGTCGACGATGACGACGTCGAAGTGGGCGCCGCCGGCGAACTGCTCGATCGCGCGGTCCACCGACATGACCCAGACCGGCACGGCCTCGACGGCGGACTCCATGGCCCGCTGGGCGTGGGCCTGCCAGGCGGCGGCGCTGCGCCCGGTCCCCTTGCCGATCTTGCGCAGGGCGGTGGTCCAGTCGGCGAGCGCGGCGCGGCGCCGGTCGTCGAGGGCGCGGGCCACCTCCAGCCAGGCGGAGGCGACCACCAGCTCGCCGGTCAGCCTGCGGATCTTGTCGCGGCCCTGCTCGACGCGGCGGTTGAGCACGGCCGGGTCGACGCTGCCGACCACCTGGTCGAACCAGGTCTGCGCCTGCCGCCACTGCCATGCCTGCAGGCACGCGGTCCCCGAGACGGCCGGCACCTGCCCGGCGGCGATCGCGGCCGCCCACTCCGGCGCGACGGCCGCCAGCCGCCCGTGCAGCTCGAGGTAGCGGGACACGTCGCCGCGCAGCGAGAGCAGCCGGCGGGTCTCGGCCAGCGTCTCGTCCCAGCCGTCGAGCGTGCGCCAGGCCGCGGCCATCCGCGGCCACGCAGCGAGCGCATCCGCGACGGCGCGGTCCTCGGCGTCCAGCCGGTCCAGCTCGAAGACCACCGGGCTGTCGTCCAGCAGCGCCGAGACTTCCGCCAGCCGGGCCGCGTCGAGCTCCAGGTCCTCCTGGGGTACGAGCTGAGCGAGCCGGCCGGAGAGCTCAGGCCACTCGCGGGCGTCCCAGCCCAGCGACTGCGCGGCGTCGGCGAGCAGGCCACCCGCCCACACCTCCGGATCGCCCTCGCGCGGCGGGATGCCCAGGCGCTGGATCCACTCCGACCAGTGCTCGCCCAGCCGTCGCTGCGCCCGCGCCCGCTCGACCCAGGCGACGGCGATGTCCACGTCGTCGACCGTGCGCAGCGGCTCGCCGTCGACCCGGACCTCGTCGGCCACCTTCCAGAGCGACGCCTGGAGCAGCCGGTGCAGGCCCTTGCCGGCCGCGAACCGTTCCCGCACCTCGGCGAGCGTGCCCAGCAGGCGCCTCGGTTCGGCGGTGAGCGACGGCGGCGCGGCGACCCGGTGGCCGGCGAGCCGGCGGGTCAGGTCGGCGAGGGACTGCTGCAGCGCCTCGGTGGCGGCGACGTGGTCGGTCCACACCGTGGCCCAGTGCGGGTCGGCGAGCAGGCGGCCCAGCCGGTCGGTCCACGTGCCCTCGCGCCGGTGCAGCCACGCCACCGCGTCCTTGAGCCGTTCTAGCAGGTCGGCCAGGGCTTTCGGCCCGTGTGCCCGTACCGCATCGGGGTCGACGCCGGCCGCCTCCAAGCGGGAGACCCGCTCCGCGGCCGCCGCCCGGTCGGCCCGGTCCTGCTTCGCCTGGGCGGCGTCGGGCAGCGCGGTGACGTCGGGCAGCTCCCGCAGCGCCGCGGCCCGGTCGGCGGGCGCGAGGGTGGCGGCCAGCTCGAGCAGCGTGGCGAACTCGTCCGCGGTCAGCGGCGGCGGATCCAGCGGGTCGACGGCGTCCGGGATGCCGCCGTGCGCGGCGGCCCGCTCCCGCAGCCAGGCGCCCACGTCGGCGGGCGAGAGGTCGACGTCGTCGATGCGGTAGGTGGCCGACTCGCTCTCCGCGATCGCCCGCAGCCCGCCCTGCGCCCGGGCCAGCTCCCGCTCGGCCTCCTCCAGGCGCCCGGTGAGCCGCTCGACCCGCGCCGCCTCGGCACCCTTGTCCAGCGTGGCGGCCCGGTCGGAGAGCTCGCGGGCGGCGAGCTGCAACTGCACCAGCTGGTCCGTCGTGCGCCCCAGCACGGCCAGGCAGAGCGCCCGGACCTCCTCGGGCAGCCCGTCGCGGAGCACCCGCAGCGGGTCCTCCTTCTGCGCGACGACCAGCACCCGCTTACCGTTCGCCATCAGATGGCAGATCAGGTTGCGGATCGTGTGGGTCTTGCCGGTGCCGGGCGGGCCCTGCACGGCGACGTTGCGGTGCTGCGCGAGCCGGCGGGCGATCGACTCCTGCGCCTCGTTGGTCGGCAGCGGCATGAGCAGCCGCTCCCCCACCCGGTGCCAGTCCTCGGGCCGGTCGTCGGGCATCCGCAGCTTGCTCGGCTCATGCGCGACGACCGCGGCGAGCGCGCCGATGCTGGCGGTGTCGCCGGCCAGCAACCTGTCCCGGAGGCTCTCCAGGAACCCGCGCAGCAGCCGCTGCTTCGGCCGCGCGAACAGGACGCCGGTGTCGACGATGTGCGGCCCGGACACGGTGGCACCGGGCTCGGCGACGACCCGGTCGTACCCGAGCCGGCCCAGCGCCCGCTCGAACAGCTCCCGGCGCTCCAGGTCGTCCCAGAGGTCCGCCTCGAGGGTCCCGGCCGGGCCGGCCAGGGCGAGCAGCTGTCCCAGATAGCGCTCGTCGAGGCCGGCCAGCGCATCGGTCTGCAGCCGCGACGGCCCCTGCGGCGACACCGTGACGAGCGAGCGGTCCGGCTCGTACTCGATGATCACCGGCGTCGCGACCAGCGGGTAGCGGACCCGCTGCCCGTCCACGACCGTCTCCAGAATGCCGTGGCCCCACACCAGCTCGGTGGTCGCCGCAGCCATGTCCACCTGGTGCATCAGATCGAAGAGCTGCCGATGCAGGGTACGCGTCTGCTCGGCGCCCCGGCTCAGCAGCGACCACGGCCGCCACACCTCGTCCCGCCAGGTCGCGAAGTCCTCGCCCGGTTCGCCCTCGAGGACCGGCTCGTCGCCCGCGACGACCTCGTTGAGCCGGCGGCGCAGCCCGGCCGGAACCGGCGGCGGCCCGGGCAGCTCAGGCAGGCCCACCCGCAGCCAGGTGGTGCCGTCCGCAGCCGGACCGACCTGACATTCCGGGTGCCCGGGCAGGACGTCGAGCCAGTACGCCTCGGCAGGCACGGTCCGCGCCGGCCGCTCCATGTGCGCGCGCACGGCGAGCAGATAGTCGGCGACGGAGACGGCCCGGTCCCGGATGACGGTGGGCGACTCAGGCTCGGGCATTCTTCGCAGGTTATCCGATGCGCGCGCACCGAACCCACCACTGTCACCTGCCGAAACGCCGCGGTGCCAGATCCGTCGCGCGCACTGCCGTGGACGACGTCGCCGCCAACTCCGGCCGGGCGGGCAGGAACAACGTCGGGATGCCCAGCGACTCGTTCATCGCCGCGAGCCGGTGCTCGTACTGCCAGTCGGTCGCGTTCCTGACCCCTCGGACGATCACACTGCTTCCATGGCGTCGGCAGTAATCCACGGTCAGCCCGCGCCAAGCAGCCACCGAGACGTTGTCCCAGTCCGCCGGGAGCAAGCGCTGGATGTCCGTCGCCCGGGCGGCAGTCGGCCGGGACGGTCGTTTGTCATCGTTGACGGCGACCAGAACCGTGACATGGTCGAACAAGTGGCGCGCCCGGGCGACGATGTCGAAGTGGCCGGGTGTGAAGGGATCGAACGTGCCGGGACAGACCGCTCGAGTCATCGAGCCAGCCTAGGCTTGCGCCAGGTCCGGGCGCGGCCGGCGACTGTGATGTGAAGCAATCCACTTCGCTCTTGCGCGGCCACATCACCGTCCGTTTGGCTCGGGGCATGGCGCTCATCGCGTACGACAACGCCGACGCCGCCGCGTTCGAGGCGACCCGTCACCTGGGCGACGACGCGCTCGGCGCGTGGCGTGAGGCGATCACCCGGCACGTGGATCCGCGGCCGGGCATGCGGCTGCTCGACCTCGGCTGTGGAACCGGAAGCTGGTCACGGGCGTTCCGCGCATGGTGGTCCGCCATCGACGTCGTGGCCGTCGAACCGTCCACCGCGATGCGTGAGCGAGCCGTCGTCCCCGGTGTTCTCGCCGGTGACGCCGCCGCCATCCCGGCCGGCGACGCGAGCATCGACGCGGTCTGGCTCTCCACGGTCGTCCACCACATCACCGACCTGCCCGCGGCGGCCCGCGAGATCCGCCGTGTCACGAAACCCGGAGCCCCGGTCCTGATTCGTTCCGCGTTCCCGGGCCGGCACGACGGCATCACCCTGTGCCACTTCTGGCCGGAGGCTGTCACCGCGCTGAACGACAACTACCCGACCGTGAGCACCATCGAGGCCGCGTTCGCCGCCGCTGGTTTCGCCGCCGCCGGACTCGAGCCGGTCGCCCAGGTCTCCGCACCGTCCCTGCAGGAGGCCGCCGGCGAGCTGCGCCGCGAGGCGCACACCCTGTTGCAGCTGATCAGCGATGACGCTTATGCCAGAGGCGCCGAACGGCTTCGCGTCGCCGCGCAGACGGCAACGGGCCCGTTGATCGACGTGCTCGACCTGCTTGTCCTGCGCTGAGCCTGCGTCAGCCGCCGGCCTCCTCGGGGTCGCGGCCCTGCGCGGCCCGGCCTCCGTCGACGGGGACGACAGCGCCGTTGATGAAGCTCGCCGCCTCGGACAGCAGGAAAGCCACCGCGTCCGCGACTTCGTCCGGCCGGCCCAGCCTGCCCAGCGGGTGCAGCGCCGCGATCTCGCGATGGAAGTGCGCGGCTGCCCCGGCGCCGAGACTGTCCACGTAGGCGTCCGACCGTTCGGTGGCGATCGAGCCCAGGGCGACGGCGTTCACACGTACGCCGCGGGGCCCGTAGTCCACCGCCAGGGCGCGGGTCAGGCCTTCCACCGCGGCTTTCGCGGTCGCGTACGGGAGCGCGCCCCGCACCGCGCGCTGCGCCTGGTGGGAGGACACGTTGACGATCGCGCGGCAGCCGGCTGCGAGGGCCGCGGCGGCGCCCGCGATCACGGGGTTGAGGTTGCGGCCGATCAGCTCGATGACCGCCTCGGGTTCCTCGTGCAGCCACGCGTCGCGGAAGACCGCCGCATTGTTGACCCAGCCGGCGAGGGGGCCGGGCACCGCGGCTGCCGCCCGGGCCGCCACCGCCGGGTCGGACGCATCGCCGATCACCGGCACGATCTCCGGCCGGTCGGCGGCCCAGTCGAGGGCCGCCGCGTCGACCTCGAGGACCGCGACCACACCGCCGTCGCGGGTGAGCCGTTCCACGATGGCGCGGCCGATGCCCCGGCCGCCGCCGGTCACCACGAAGGAGCTCATACGATCGCGCTGTACGCGTTCAGCGCCGGCTGGCCGCCCAGGTGGGCGTACAGGACGGTCGAGGAGGCCGGAATCTCGCCGCGCCGGACCAGGTCGACCAGCGCGGCCATCGACTTGCCCTCGTAGACCGGATCGGTGACCATGCCCTCGGTCCGGGCCGCCAGCCGCATCGCGGCCACCGTGGCCTCGTCCGGGATCCCGTACGTGCCGGCGTGGTAGCGGTCGTCGAGCAGGATCTCGTCGTCGCGCAGGTCGCGGCCCACCCCGATCAGCTCGGCGGTGGCGCGGGCGATCCGGGCGACCTGCGCCCACGTCTCCGCGGGCTTGGCCGAGCCGTCGATGCCGAGCACCCGCCGCGGACGGTCGTCGCCGAGCGCCGCGAAGCCCGCGACCATGCCCGCCTGCGTGCTGCCGGTGACCGAGCAGACGACGACGGTGTCGAAGAAGACGCCGAGCTGCGTCTCCTGCTCAGCGACCTCCTTCGCCCAGTTCGCGAAGCCCAGGCCGCCGAGACGGTGGTCGGACGCGCCGGCCGGGATCGCGTACGGTCTGCCGCCCGCCTCCACCACCTCGGCCAGAGCCCGGTCCCAGCTCTCCTTGAAGCCGATGCCGAAGGCCGCGCGCACCAGCCGCACGTCGGCGCCCGCGAGCCGGCTGATCAGGATGTTGCCGACCTTGTCGTAGACGCTGTCCGGCCAGTCGACCCAGCTCTCCTGGACCAGGACGCACTTGAGTCCGGCGTATGCCGCGACGGCCGCGACCTGCCGCGTGTGGTTGGACTGCACACCGCCGATCGACACCAGCGTGTCGCACCCCTGCGCGAGCGCGTCGGCGACGAGGTACTCGAGTTTGCGCGTCTTGTTGCCGCCGTACGCGATTCCTGAGTTGCAGTCCTCGCGCTTCGCCCACAGCTCAGCGCCGCCGAGATGGCGGGTCAGCCGTTCCAGCCGGTGGACGGGCGAGGGTCCGAAGAGCAGCGGATACCGTGCGAAGTCAGCCAGCGCCATGCCGGCATTCTCGCAGCCCGGTCGCTCAGGGGAACTGCATGCGGCGGGGGCGCGGAATCACCGGCGGGGGCAGCGGCAGGTCGTCGACGTGGCTCCAGTTGAGCGAACCGTTGTCGGTGGACTTGATCTCGCCGAGGCAGGCGCGCAGCAGCCCCAGGTTCGGAGCGCCCGCGAAGCCGGCGATCACCACCTCCGGCGTGGGCTCGATGCGGGCGATCGCGGCACAGATCTTGGCGACCTCGCGCTCGTCCACGGCGTCCAGCGGCAGCGGATGCTCGGCCTGGCTGCGACGCCACGGCGGGCCGAAGCGGCGCAGCAGCTCCCGGGCGAGCCGACCGAACGACCGGCCGACCGGGGCATCGCGCATCGAGTCCCGCGCCGACTGGCCGTAGCACCAGGGGACCACCACGTGGCCGTTGATGACCACGAGCTGGTAGACCGACCTGGGCACGCTGATGATCTCGGCGCCGGGCAGGGTGCCGAGAAAGAGGACCAGTTCCTCGTACGGCAGGGCCCAGCGCGGGTTGGCGATGACTCGTTCCGCGGTCTGCGCCGTCGAGGGTCGCGCGGTGACCTCACGTTCGATCGCCGTGCTCAACGCCTCGGGAACCCGGGTCCAGAGCTCGGCGGCGACCTTGTCACCGAACTGCTCGACAACCCAGTCGCTCGGACCGACAAGAACGTCTGGACGCATTCGGTACCACCACCGTCCGTGTCGCTGGCGCTACGTCTGGCTAGAAGAGTTGCATCTCCGGAGATCGACAGGAAGAGGATTCCCACGAGATCTCAGAAACGTTCGTGAATGAAATGCGGCAGGACGGTCAAACCGTTGCGGCGACGTTGGAGCAGCAGGTCCGAGACTCGCGAACATGCAACTTGCACGGCGAATCGCGCATGCAAGTTGCATGTCGGCTCGCGAATCAGTCCTCTAATTGACAGTTAATCCGGTCCATATTTCGAGCAGGTGACAGCGATGCGAACATCCACGGACCGTGATCATCACCTTGCTGCGGCGGGCGGTCAGCCGCGGCGCGCGAGGTGGGCGAGCATGGCCTGGTTGGCCTCCCAGCCGTCCGGGAACTTCACCGGGACGCCGAGGTGGACCGGCTCGGTCGACGGGTGCGCGTCCAGCAGCTCGGCGATGCCGGCCCGCGCCACCACCACGCACGCGTGCCGGTGCCGGGAGGTCAGCACGCACAGGCGGCCCGACTCCAGGTGGAACGCGGTGGCGTCCTGGCGGCCGGACAGCGGGTGGAGCACGACGGTCAGGTCGTACTCGCGGCCCTGCAGGCGGTTGGCGGTGTCCACTGTGACGTCCGCAGCCTCGGGCGGCAGGTAGGACCGGATCGCGGCGACCTGGTCCCGGTGCGCCGCGCCGATGGCGATGCGGTCGGCCGTGAGCGCGGTCGTCCCGGACTCGGACGTGGCGACACCGCCTCGCACCAGGGCGCGCGCGGCGAGACCGGCGCAGGCCGCGGCGGCCTCCGCGTCCGTGCGTACGGTGAAGCGCGCGGGCAGTTCATACAGACCCCAGCCGGTCGCCGCGGCGGTGTCGAGGACGTCGTCGATCCGCTCGGCCGCACCCGCCGGTTCGGTGAAGCGCAGCGTGCGGTCGCCGGGCCCCGTGCCGGACCGGAAGCCGGTGAAGGGATAGAAGGCCTCGGCCACCACGGGCGCCGCCGAGGCGGGCAGTCGCCACGACACCGGCAGGCGGTGCACCGGCAGGCCGGGGTTGTGCCGCAGGAGCACCGCGACCGCGCTCTGCATGGGATCCCAGGACAGGCCGGTCCAGCGGTCGACCTCCACCGTGGAGAAGGGGTCGAGCTGGCCGGGATCGCCGACGAACAGCGCCCGCTCGAAGCGGGGTGCCACGCGCAGCAGAGCATCCGAACGCATCTGGTACGCCTCGTCGACGATCGCCCACGGCCAGGTGCCGTCGGTGACCGTGGCCCACTTGGCGGCCGTACCGATGGTGACCGGCGCCCCGCCGAGATCCGCGACCTTGGGCGCGACCCGGCACGACGGGTGGGAGCGGACCCGGTCGGTCGCCGCGTAGTCCACCGCCGACAGGCGGCCCACCCCCAGCTCGGGCGACGCGACCCCGAGGCGCGCGATGAGGTCGTCCACCTGTTCGTTGGTCTGAGCGACGATCATCAGCGGCTCGCCGGTTGTGGCCAGCACCCCGGCGGCCTTGACGACCAGCGTGCTCTTCCCGGCGCCGGGTGGCGAGTCCACCACGATCCCGCGATGCTCGGACGTCGCCAGGTCGCGCAGCACGGCGTCGACCACCCGGGCCGCCTCGGCGGCGGGACTGTCGTGGGGTGTCGCGGTCACGGCGTCACCGTAGCGGGGGCCACCGACACAATCTTCACCTGAAGTGGGGAATGGAGGCTGCATCTGCTCACCGGCGTGATATTTCGCTACTTTGGGTGAATGACCGTATTCGCCGGGCCGGAGGTCACGGAGGACGGTGTGTACCGCCCCATCCTGCGCCCCCGCCGCGGGGAGATGGCCGCCCTGCACCACCTCGACGCGGCCGCGGCCCGCCGGGTCAGCCCGATCGTCGAGGTCTCCCCCGGTGAGCGGCTCCCGCAGCTGGTCCGGCAGCTCCCGCCCCGCACCGGCGCGATCGCCGTCGACCTGGGTGCCGTCCCGGATCCCCCGGACCCGCTGGTGTCACCGCCGCTCGACCTCGCGGAGGAACTGGCGGCGCTCGGCGTGGCGATGTTGCCGGTGCTCCGGGCGTACGAAAGTCCCCGCCGCCTGGTGGAGCACGGCCTGGCCGCCCGCATGCACCTGATGCGGGCGGTTCTGCGTCTCCGGCCCCACACCGACGCGCGCAACTCCGCGGAGGCGACCGCGACCACCCGCCGCATGCTGGCCGGCGCGGGTCTCGAGGCCGAACACGTCGACCTGGTCATCGACCTCGCGGAGACAGCCTGCGCGGCGCACGCGGACCGTTTCGAGGAGCGGGCACGGCAGGTGCTGCGGTGGGCACGGGCGACACCGTGGCGCTCGGTCACGGTCGCGGCCGGCGCCATGCCGCCCAACCTGGACGACCTGCCGACCGACGAGCCGGTCACGGTCGGGCGCCTGGACGCCCAGGTGTGGGCCCGGCTCAGCGAGCCCGGCGTCGGCTATGCGGACTACGGGGTCACTTCCCCGGTACGCCGGAACGGCATCAGCCGCCGCCAGCTCCCGACCCTGCGCTACACGGCCGACCGCGACTGGTGGATCTACCGCTGGGCCCGGCGCGGCGGACGCAGCGACGACCGGTGCCACGACCTGTGCCGGACCCTGGTCGGCTCGCCGCACTGGCCGGCCACCGGCGCCCGCTTCTCCTGGGGAGACGCGCAGATCGCGGAGCGAGCCCGCAGTGCCCGAGGCGGCGGAAGCTCGGCGAGCTGGATCGCGTGGAGCACCTCCCACCACATCGCCCACGTGCTGGCGACTCTGGCCCCCGCGACGTGACTCCCCGCCTCAACGCACCTTCCACGCGGCGACGACGTCCATCAGCGGGTAGACGAAGACGATGTCTCCCTTGGCGCTGGGCACATCGAAGACCACCGACGACGTGTACGTGCGGCCGGCGGACAACCTGCGGAAGAAGCCGCCGTAGTCCCTGCCGTCACAGCCACTGCCCCCGACCGACGGCAGCCAGTCGCCGTCGGGCTTCTGGAAGCGGAACGCATACTCGCTGACCTCGGGCTCGCCCTGCAGCACCTTGAGGGTCAGCTTGACCGGCAGGTAACCGCCTTCCTCGGGCTTCACCGCATACGGGTCGCAGCCACTCCTACGGAACTTCCCGGCCTTGACGGTGATCTGGAACTTCGAGTCGCCTTCCCCGCGCATGACGAAGGGCTTGCCGTTGGCGAGCTGCTGCGGCCCGAACCGCGCCCGCAACGGCGTGGACGGCTCCACCCTCGCCGGCGGGGACGGCGCGTGCGAAGGGGCAGCGGACGGAAACTCCCGCGTGGCGGTGACCTGGGCCTCCGGCACAGCCGGCGCGTACACCTTGATGGCGAGGTAGAACACGGCGACGGTGCCGGCCAGCAGCAGTGCCAGTCCGGCGGCGAAGTAGGCGATGACCAGCCGGCGCGAGAGACGGCCCGTGCCGCGGCCGACGCGGACGGGCCGGCCCTGCCCGGCCGGGGCGACGGCACGGCCGGGGACGGTCTCGAGCTGCGCGGGATCGATGTCCGCGGCCGGCACCCCGCCGCCTGCACTGTCCGAGGCCGCCGCCCCGCCGCGTGCGCTGTCCGAGGCCGCCGCCGCGCTGCTGGGCCGCAGCCGAAGGCGATTTCCCGCGCCCCGGCCGTCCAGCCCGCCTCCGACCTCCGGCTCCTCGCCCGACCAGCCCTGCCCCAGAAGGTCCGACCTGGGCCCGGTGCTGGTCGTTCGAGGGGCGGGCAGGGTGTCGTCGGCCGGAGGCACGACCGCGAAGCTCTCGCTCGGCGGCCCGTCGGGCGGCACGGGCCCGGCGTGCGGCTCCTTCGTCACGGCGGCGATCTCCTCGGTCACGGTCGGCAATGCTCGGCCGGCGCTCACGCCAACCGATGGGAGCGCAGCATAAGCAACATCGCCAAGCGGTGCCGACCCCGCTGTGGACAACCCGGCGAAGAGCTCCCATCACTCGTACACTTGTTCGAATGATGCTCGACGCCGCTCTCGCGTATGCCCGGCACGGGATCCCCGTCCTGCCGGTGCACACCCCCGGCCCGGACGGTTCGTGCTCCTGCGGGCGGCCGGACTGCGACCGGCCCGGCAAGCACCCGAGAGTCCGGCACGGCCTCACCGACGCGACCGCCGACCTCCGCCGGATCGAGATGTGGTGGTCGCGGTGGCCGGACGCGAACATCGGACTGCGGACGGGCGTCGCCATGGACGTGGCGGACGTCGACTCGGCCACCGGCTGGCACGGCCTGCGCCACCTCCTCGGCGGTCTCCTCCCGAGGGGACCGCAGGTCCGCACCGGCAGCGGCGGCTGGCACTTCTGGTTCTCGCCCCTCGGCTACGGCAACCGGGTCCGCCTCCTGCCGGGCGTCGACTGGCGCGGCGCAGGCGGTTACGTGGTGGCGCCGCCTTCCCGCCACGCGAGCGGCACCACTTACTACTGGGTGGTGCGGCCGGGCACGGATCCGCCGTCGGCGCCCGATGCGCTGCGGGGCTTGATCGCCGGACCGGACCCGCCGGGCTCCGGCCCCTTTTCCCTCGCCGGCGGTGACGGTCCGGGGATTCATCACCCCGAGCGCTATGCGGCGGCGGCCCTCGCCGCGGAGACCGACAGGGTCGCCCGCGCCGCGGTCGGCACTCGCAACGACACTCTCAACCGGGCAGCCTTCGCGCTGGGCCGGCTCGTGGGCGAGGGCCTCCTGGACGCGGCAACGGTGACACGCGAGCTGACGGCGGCGGGCGCCTGGTGCGGCCTGGGCCGCACGGAGACGATCCGCACGATCCGCTCAGGACTGACCGCCGGCCGCCGGTGCGCCCCGCCGTTCGCTCGCCCACGCCGGGCAGTTGCGACGCCGGGCAGTTCGGATCGGTGCAGACCGCGTGCGTCACTGTAAACCGGCCCCTAAGCGGGCGGCTTGTCGCCGACGTTGGTGGACATGGTGTGCAGGATGCCGGGCAGTTGCTCCAGCATGTCGGCCGGCAGGCCGCGAACCGTCTCCTCAGCGAGGGTGACCCAGAGCTGCCGGATCTGCTCTGCCAACGCCTTGCCACTGCTGGTGAGCGCGACGACAGTGGCGCGCTTGTCGGTCGGGTCGGGTGTGCGCTTGATGTGGCCGGAGGCCTCCAGCTTGCGGGTCATCAGCGTGACGCTGGGCGGTTCGCAGCCCAGTGCCTCACTGAGCTGCGCCTGGATGCGAGGGCCGGTCCGGTCGAGTTCCAGCAGCAGGGCCTCCTGACCGGCGTGCAGGCCGAGCGGAGCGAGCAGCTGTGCCGCCCGAGCGCGGTGACGCAGGCTGAGCAGGCGGATCGCCTGGTTGAGGGCGCCGGCGTACTCGAGATCCATCAAACCCTCCTTGACAACCGCAGTCGTTATGCGCATAAGGTTATGCGCATAACGGTTATGCACGTAACTAATGTTACCCACGTCAAGGAGCCGACATGACGGTCAAGGTCGCAGTCATCTACTACAGCTCGACGGGCACCGTGCACGCCCTCGCGGAGGCCGTCGCCGAGGGCGCCACTTCGGCCGGGGCCGACGTCCGCCTGTGCCGGGTCGCCGAGCTTGCCCCTGCGAACGCCATCGACGAGAACCCCACGTGGCGCCGGCACGCCGACGCGACCGCGTCGATCCCCGTGGCCGAGCTCGAGGACCTGGCCTGGGCGGACGCGTACGCTTTCGGGTCGCCCACGCGGTTCGGCACGCCGGC
Source organism: Actinoplanes sp. NPDC049548 (assembly GCF_040676695.1). Taxonomy (NCBI): domain Bacteria; kingdom Bacillati; phylum Actinomycetota; class Actinomycetes; order Micromonosporales; family Micromonosporaceae; genus Actinoplanes; species Actinoplanes sp. NPDC049548. The sequence continues at coordinate 156,281 of NZ_JBFAPM010000008.1, read as the reverse complement.
CGCGCAGCTCAAGCAGTTCATCGACCAAGCCGGCGGCCTGTGGCGCGACGGCGTGCTGGCCGACAAGCCGGCGACCGCCTTCACCTCCGCCTACAACCGGCACGGCGGGAGCGAGGCCACGATTCTGGCGCTGGGCAACGTCTTCTACCACTGGGGTGCGGTGATCATCCCGCCCGGCTTCACGGACGCGTCGGTGTACGCAGCGGGCGGAAACCCGTACGGCACTGTCGCGACCGGCGGCGAGGGCGCCGACGCCGCGGCCCTGGAAGCCGCTCGTTACCAGGGCCGACGACTGGCCCAGTTCGCTCTCCGACTCAAGGGCGCCGCCCTCGCGTCCGGTGTGTCCCAGGCCGCCTGAGCCGCGACAGAGACGGAGGCAGCCATGACGAGCACCCGTACCGGAAACCAGTCGGCCGAGCCGCGCTCCCGCCAGGCCCGGCTGGTCCTCGCGCTGGCGTGCGCTTGCCAGTTCATGGTCATCCTGGACGTGTCGATCGTGAACGTCGCGCTGCCGTCGGTGCAGCACGATCTCGGATTCACCGACACGGGGCTGGCCTGGGTGGTCAACGGTTACGTGCTGGCGTTCGCCGGGTTCATGCTGCCGGGCGGCCGCGCAGCGGATCTGTTCGGCCACCGCCGCATGATGATCGCCGGGCTCGCCCTGTTCGCCCTGGCGAGCCTGGCCGCAGGCCTGGCGTCCACGCCGGAGATCCTGGTCGGTGCCCGCGCGGCGCAAGGCCTGGGCGGCGCGATGCTGGCCCCGGCCACCCTCGCCGTGATCAATACGTGCTTCCCCGAGGGACCGGAACGGGCTCGGGCATTCGGGGCGTGGTCCGCCGCAGGTGGTGTCGGGGGCATGGTCGGCGCGGTCGCGGGTGGAGTGCTGACCACCGAACTCTCCTGGCGCTGGGTGTTTCTGATCAACATGCCGATCGGCGTGGCGCTCATCGCGGTGGCGATGACGTCGCTGACCGCGGCCAGGGCCGGCCGGCGGCAGTCGATCGACCTTCTCGGCGCGGTGACCGGCACGGCCGGTCTGGCGTCGTTGATCTACGGCGTCATGCAGACCGCCGACCACGATTGGGGATCCGAGGGGGTAGTCGTCCCGGTCCTCGCCGGGTTGCTGCTCCTGGTGGTGTTCATCCTGGTGGAGAAGCGAGTCGCGACGGCGCCGATGATGCCGCTGCGGCTGCTGGAGAACCGGGGTGTGGCGGCCGGCAACGGGATGCTGCTGCTGTTCGGCGGCATCGCCGTCGCGATGTGGTTCTTCTCTTCACTGTTGATGCAGAACGCGCTCGGCTACAGCGCCCTCGACGCCGGCCTTGGACAGACCCCCGCCGCGGTCGTCTTCGTGGTGGTCGCCCGGTTCGCCGGCGGCCGGCTTCCACGGACCGGTGCCCGCCCGCTGATCCTGGCCGGGTGCGCGAGTCTCGTGGCCGGCTTCGGCTGGCTCTCGCAGGCCGGCGCCGGCAGTCACTACGCCGCCGGCATACTCGGGCCGACATTGCTCGTCGCGATCGGCATCGGCCTGGTGTTCCCCACCCTCATGGCGTCGGCGACCGCCGACGTCCCACCGGATGACGTCGGCGTCGCCGGAGGCCTGGCCACCACCGCCACCCAGGTCGGCGGCTCGATCGCCTTGGCCGTCTACGCGACGGCAGCCGCCGCCCAGGCCGCCACGCACGAGGGCGCGAGCTCTTCGCCGAAGGCGCTGGCGGCCGGATACGAGTTGGTGTTCGGCTCGGCGGTCGCGGTCGCCACGGCGATCGCCCTTGTCGGCCTCCTGGTCCCCAGGCGTCAGCAGCCCATTGATGGTCCGATCCACGAGGGACAAACCCAGAGAACGACTTGATGACATCGATGTCCATCGCATGGCGTGATCCCGGGACTACGGCCAGGATAGTGACCGTGACCGATCAGCAAAGGCCCAAGCCGTACAAAGTGGAAGTGACCGTGGCCGTCGGCCGGGACCTGGCGTGGGGTGCCGTCACCCAGCCGGACGTGTTGCGGCAGTGGTTCGGCTGGGACTACGACGGGCTGGATGCCGAGATCCGGCACATATTCGTGGACGAAGCGACGTTCCGCGGCCCTGAGCGGATGGCGTGGGCCGATGGGTCCTATCTGGAGGTCAGCGGCAACGACACGCAGGCCAGGATCCGGGTGGTGCGGGAAGGGCCGCCGTCGGGTGACCCGGACCGGTACGACGCCATCGAAGAAGGGTGGCGGTCCTTTCTCCTCCAGCTGCGCTACCTGCTCGAGGAGCAGCCGGAGGGCGCCCGCCGCACGCTGTACCTGACCGGCACGACAACCGGCCGCGAGGCGCTCGCCCTGGCCGGCGGCAAGGCTACGCGGGCCGGCAAGCGGGTCGCCTGGCTCGTCGACGCCGACGGGCATCTGGTGGTCGTCGCCGGCCGGGAGCGGCTCGACAGCCGGGAGGCGGGCCGGATGGAGGTGATCGTCTCGACATACGGGCTGGATGACGCGGCGTTCGACGTGGTGCGCAAGCGGTGGTCCGACCGGTGGGCGCCGGTCGCGCGGGCCGCGCAGGTCACGACCGCCGACACGCCCGCACCCTGAGCTCTCAGGCAGGGCGGGCAGCGAAAAGAGCGGCGGGCCCGGACGTGATCCGGACCTCGCGCAGTGCATGGCCGGCCGGATCTGCGGGTAGCCTGCCCCGGGGGATGCGACGGGTGGGAGGGGCATGGCCGAGCGCTGCGGAGCCGACGCACCGGACCGGGGTGTGCTCGCCGATGTGTCGCGTCTTCGGTCTCTGCAGCGGGTGTGTGTCGGCGCGGAGCCCGATGAGGCTTTCGACCGGTTCGCCTCGCTGGTGAAGCGGCTGCTCGGCGTACCCGTGGCTCTGGTTTCCCTGGTGGATGCCGAGCGGCAGTTCTTTCCCGGGCAGGTGGGGCTCGAGGAGCCGTGGAGTGCGAAGCGGGAGACGCCGCTCTCGCACTCGTTCTGCCAGCACGTGGTCATCGAGGGCAGTCCCAAGGTGTTTCCCGACGCCCGGATCTACGCCCAGGTCCGGGACAACCTGGCCATTCCAGACCTCGGTGTCGTCGCGTACGCGGGGGTGCCGCTGACGGACGCGGACGGGCGCACGCTCGGTTCCCTGTGCGCCATCGACACCAAGCCCCGTGCGTGGACCGCTGCCGAGGTGGCGATCCTCACCGATCTCGCCGAGGCGTGCTCTTCCGAGCTGCGGCTCCGGATCTCGCGGGACCTGGCCGAGGAGGCTCGCCGGCACGCCGAGTCCGCGCACGACCAGCTGGCCATGCTCGCCGAGCTGACCGAAGCTTTCGCGAGCACGCTGGATGTCGAGGCGGGGATGCGGATGCTGGCTCGCGGGGTCACTCCGCGGCTGGCCGACTGGTGCCTCGTCACGCTGGTCGACACGGACGGCTCCGTGCGGCATGTCTCCGCCGCGCACCGCGATCCCGGGTCGGCGGCCGATGTCGAGCGGTTCGGCTCGATGATGATGGGTGGGCTCGGGGCCCGGTCGGCGGTTCTCGCGGTGCAGCGGTCCGGGCAGCCGGTCCGGCGCGACGGTGAGACCGCCGACATGCTGCTGGCGCGGACGACGAATCCCGAGATGGCCGCGATCGCCGAGCGGCTGGGGTATTCGTCCTTCGTCATCGTTCCGGTCACCGCGCCGGTCACCCGGCGGGTGCTGGGGTCCATCACGCTGGTGAACGGGCCGGGGCGGGCCGCGTTCAGTGAGGCAGACGAGCGGACCGCGGTGGACATCGCGCGGCGCGCCGGGCTGGCCGTCGACAACAGCAGGATGTATCGGCGGCAGCGGCACGTGGCCGAGGTGCTGCAGCACAGCATGCTCACGGAGCTGCCGGCCATTCCCGGCGTGGAGCTGCACGCCCGGTATCTGCCGGCGCAGGACGGTGCCGCGGTCGGTGGTGACTGGTACGACGCGTTCGCCCAGCCGGACGGGTCGGTGATGCTCGCCGTCGGGGACGTGTCGGGGCACGACATCGAGGCCGCCGCCACGATGGGTCAGCTGCGCAATCTCGTCCGCGGTGACGCGTACGGGCGCGACGACGAGCCGGGGCCGCTGCTCACCCAGCTGGACCGGGCCGTCCGGGGGCTGCGGGTGCCGGCCGCTGCCACGGCGGTGCTGGCCCGGGTACGCCGCAACGACGCCGGCTACGACGTCACGTTCGCGAACGCGGGCCACCCGCCGCCCCTGCTGTTGCGTCCCGACGGCACGGTCGAGGTCTGGTGGGAGACTCCGGAGCCGCTGCTCGGCGTCGTTCCGCGGCTGGAGCGGACGACGCACCGGCGTGCCGTCCCGGCCGGTTCGCTGCTGCTGCTCTACACCGACGGGCTGGTCGAGACTCCGAGGCAGGTGCTCGACGAGGGCATCGGCCGGATCGTGGAGATGCTGCGCCGGCATGCCGCGCTTCCCGGCGACGAGCTGTCCACCCGGCTGGTGGAGGCGGCGGACCGTCGCGCCGACGACATCGCCTTCCTACTCATCCGCCTGCTCTGACGCGGGCGGGCCGCCGTGGGTCCACGGTGTCTGGTCCGGTTCGGGGAACGCGCCGCCCGGCCGGTACGCCTCGCTGAGGGTCGTGAGCAGGAGCCGCTCGCCGACCTCGGGCACGCTTCCAGGCTCGGCGACCAGCTTGCGGCCCATTCCGCCGGAGAGCTCGAGCAGCACCTCGGTCTTCGAGCCGTCCACGGGCGTCACCGTGATCACGGTGGCCTTCTGCGCCGGACGCGCCGGGGAGGTCAGCGCCGCTCCGGGGCCCACCCGGACCGGTTCCGAGGTGACGACCATGATGCGCGGGCGCAGCACGGGTCGTCTGCCGCTGTCGTCCACCCGGTCGGCTTTGGCGAGGGTGACGTCGCCCGCGAAGGCGGTGCCGCTGAGCCGGTGCTCGGCCATCACGAGCGGGTCGTCGAAGGCGCGCTGGACCGCGTAACGGGTGGCGGCGTTCTCGAGCCGGCTGAGACGGGCGGCAGCGGCCACCGCACCGTCACGGCGGGGCTGCGGCGGGCCACCCTCGGCCAGGTGCTGCACGAAGGCGGAGTAGGAGTCGCGGTCGCTGTCCCACCGGCCGGCCACGCGGGAGCCGGCGGGCAGGGTGCGCAGCAGGTCGAGGGCGCGCCACATGAGTGTCCACGTCGGAAGCAGCTGGCCGCGCAGCACCCGGGTGAGCTCGGCGACGTCCGGCTCGGCCACCGACAGCAGCGGGGCGAGCACATGGTTGTCGAACGCCGGGTCGGTCGCCGGGCCGGCCGGCGGCGTCACGGCCGGGTCCTCCGCCCGCGCCGCCGCCTCGAAGACCGTCGTGCCGGGCGGCGGGGACAGCCAGGCCATCAAGGCGGCGAGCTGGGCGTCCTCGGCGCTGCTCTGCCCGGTCGCCCAATGCGACGACAGCGCTTGTACGGCGTTGAGCAGCAGCGACGAGCCCGGGACCTCGGCGGAGTTCGCGAAGAACGTCAGCCACCGCCCGAGCAGCGGGACCGAGGCGGGGACCGCGTACTCGCCTTCGGTGGTGCGGAAGCGGGTCGAGCGCCCGAACAGCCGCAGGAAGTCCACGCCGCCCGGGTTGGGGACCCAGAGCTGCGGCGCGTCGGTGAAGCGGTGGCGCACGTCGCGTCCCCGGTCCACGGCCACCGCCTCGGTCAGCGCGGTGAACGAGTCGACGTAGGGCACGAGCACCTCGGCGAGGCGCGCGGCGAAGGCGAAACGGTCGTCGCGGTTGCGGGGCTGGGCCACGACCAGCAGTTCCGGCTCGTTCTCGGCGGTGCCGACCATCGCGGCGAGGGGCGCGTTCGGCTCGCCGGCCATCGTGTACGGCACGAGCACCAGCGGCCGGTCGTGCAGGTGCAGGTGGCGTACCGTCGCGATCGGCTCGGCCCGTCCCGCCGCGTACGCCTGCGCGCGGGCGAGCGCGGTCAGCGTGCTCACAGCGCCTCGGCGCGCAGCCGGGCGGCGGCCTGCAGCAGCGCGGCGGCCTCGGCCTGGTCCTCGGTCGGCGTACGCGCACCAGCCGCCAGCGCGAGCGCCTCTTCGACGGTGTCGACCCCGCCGAGGGCGTCGCGGACCGGCCGGCCCAGCGCGGCGGTGCTGCCGGCCGCCTCGTGCCGGCAGTAGAACGCCAGCTCGCAGGCCGACAGGCACTCGGGCGCGTACCTGGCTTCGACCTTGCCCAGCGCCGCGGTGAGATCGGCCGGGGGCAGGGCCGTGTCGAAGCTGAGGTCCGGCGGCAGTGCGGCGGCGAGGTCGGAGACCGAGGCGAGCCGGGTGAGCTGCCGGTTGAGGGTGGACAGCTGCTTGCGGACGTCGACCAGCACGGCCGTCGGCTGCAGGGAGAAGTCGCGCGGGCAGACGAGCACCGCGTCGTGGCTGACCAGGGCCGGGTCGTGGCCGAGGCTGGCGAGCAGCCGGCGCAGCGCGAGCACGTAGACGGCCGCCTGCACCGCGGCCGCCGACACCTTGGCGCTGTCCGCCTGGCCGTCGACGATCGCGAAGGACTTGATCTCCACGACGTGCAGCCGGCCTTGTGCTTGGAAGGCGATCAGGTCGGGCTCGAGGAAGACCTGCCGGCCGGCCACGTCGAGGGTGAGCAGCGGGTGGTCGACGAGGGCGGTGCCGGCGGCGGCCGCGAGCAGTTCGCGGGTACGCCCGTGGCGGGCGCTCAGCGTCGCGTCGTCGTCCTCGCCGAGATCGTCGTACGTGACCGCGGCCGCCTCCAGCTGCAGCACGTCGCGGAGCACCCCGAGCAGCAGCGCGCAGTCGTCGGCCTTGAGCATGGCCTCGAAGCCGTTGCCCCGGGCGAGGGCGAACCGGGACTGCCCGAAGTTGCCCGGGAAGCCGATCCGCTCGGCCAGCCGCGGCTTGTCGATGCCGGCGGCGTCGAGCACCGCGCGCCGCGCGCATCCCGGGTTCGCGGTGAGCGCGGCGATCGTGCGGGCGTTGTGCCGCTTGGCGGGTACGCCGCCGCGCAGCCGGTCGAGCGCCGCCGTCACCCGCGCCCTCGCTGGTGGGGCAGGCTCATGACGCCGAACAGCCGCTGCCGCTCGTCGAGGCCCTCCCACCGCCGCTCGACCGCCTCGGGGACGGGCTCGGCGCCGACGTCGGCGAGCGCGGCCCGCGCGGTGTCGGCGAGCGCCCGCGGGTCGTGCACGAGGAACGCCTCGGGCCCGCCCGGCACGGTGTCGGCGAGCCGGCGCAGCAGGTCGATGACGGCGCTGCTCGCCTGCGCCCGGATGGCGACGAACTCGGCGATCCGGACGATCGCGGCGAGGGTGTTGGCCCGCGCCGACCGGGGCGACACCAGGCGGCGGCCCACCGGCCAGCCGGAGAGGGTGACCTGGCCGCGGGCCACCGTCAGGTCGTGGTGCAGGGCCGGGCAGATCCGGTACGCGGCGAGCCGGTCCGGGTCGTAGTGCCGTTCCTCGTCGCGCAGCACGGCCGCCAGTGCGGGCATCGAGAGGTCGCCGTCGAACAGGGCCGTGTGCACGTCCACGACGAGCCGGGCGGGGGCCGGGGCGCCGAGCAGGAGCAGCGCGTGCCGGGCCTGCTCGCGGACGCCCGGAAGCGTTATCGAACTGATCATGGCGGGCGCTTCCGTGGGTGGGGGTCCTGGGCGGATCGACCTTAGATCTTCGTACACGGCGGGGGCAATGTCCGAATGTACGACGGCGTTTCACCCCCGGGAGGCGAATACACCGCGCATATCGGACAGGGGTCGAGCGGCGCGCTACGTTCGGGATATGCCGAAGGCCATCTGGAACGACGAGATCATCGCCGAGAGCGACGACACCGTGGTAGTCGAGGGCAACACCTACTTCCCGCGCTCCTCGGTGCGCGAGGACGTGTTGCGCCCCTCCGACACGCACACCGTCTGCCCCTGGAAGGGCAAGGCCTCCTACTACACGCTCGAGTCCGGCGGGCACGTCAACCAGGACGCGGTCTGGTACTACCCCGACCCGAAGCCCGACGCCAAGGCCGTCAAGGACCGTGTCGCGTTCTGGAAGGGCGTGAAGGTCGAGAACTGACGTCCTAGCCGATCCTCGGGTGCGCCTCCTCGATGGCGGTCACCTCGAGGTAGTCGAGCATGTCCCGCTGCTCCGCGACATCCAGCGCACCGAAGGCCTCGTACGCCGCAGCACGCGCGTGCGGGGTCTCCGCCGCGAGCAGCGCGATGATCGCCGACCAGGCCAGCGACACCCGGTCGAAGAGCCGCGCCTGCCGCAGCGAGCTCAGCCGGCTGAGCATCGCCACCTTGGTCGCGGCGTCGTCGTCGTGCGCGATCCGGTCGGAGAGCTCGAAGAGCGCCTTGCCCCGGTACGGATGCTCCGCCTCGACCATGCGGGCCAGCTCGGCGTTGTCCATCCGCTCGACGGCGGGCGCCGGGCCCCGCTGCGGCAGCGACGGCTTGGACTCCTCAGCGTGCACGACTGTCCCGTCCGCTCTCGAAGCCGACCCCGGGCGTCTGGTGCGGTAGGGTCGGCCGGCTCCGGAAGGTGGGAAACGGCGGCGACGGCATCACCGGCGACTCGGGATCGGGCTCGGTGCCGGCCTCCTCGGTCACCTCGTCCTCGGCCTGCTCCTCCACCTGCTCCCCGGTCGGGTCACGCCCCAGCACAGTTTGTCCTCCGTTGCCGACTTTCGTGGTGTTGGCGTCCTATGAGATCACGCCACGTCGGCCGGAGCGACCCCGCCCCGGGACACGCCCGGACATCACCCGACCCGGCGACCGCCGTAATGTGGCGGCAACAGACTGATCGTTGCTGGTCGACAAGTAGCACCATCCGACGAAGGTAGGCGGACGTGGGCGGGGGCACGAGCACCACCGGTGCGACACCCGAGTGGCGGTCGGCGATGATCGACGTCTCTGAGCTGTCACTGACCGAACTCGCAGCGCGTGCCGAAGCGGACGAATCAGACGAAAGCGCCCTCGGTCGCTGTCTACGCCGCCTCGCCGACGACCTCGCCCGCCCGGGTGAACCGATCGCCGGGTTCAACTCGGCCCTGTAGGACCGGCACGGCTGGCGATGACACCCACCACCCGTACGGCTCGGCCGCACCGGCTCAGCGACGCCGCCCTCTCCTCGCTCGGCGCCGGCCGCCCGGACGCCGCCACCCTCGGCGAGCTGCGCCGCGCCCGCCTGAGCCGGCACCTCCTCCTGCTGCGCGAGATCGCGGTGACCGCCCGTACGGACGACTTCGGAGCGCTCGCCGCCGCCGAACGGGCCCAGCCGGAACGGGTGCGCGATCTGCTCGGGCGGCCCCTCTTCGGCGTCTGGGCGGCCCGCTGCCTCACCGCGCTCAGGACGGGCGCCGACCCGGGCCACGCGGGCGTCGGATACCTCAGCGAGCTGGCGGCCCGCGCCCGCACGCCCCGGACCCGGCGTGACCCCGGCCGGCGGCTCGCCGCGGACCACGACGGGCTGAGCATCTCGGTACGCCTGGAGGACACCGATCCCCTGCGCGCCGGGCTGGGCCTGCCGCCCACACCGCCGCTGACCGCCGCGGAGCTGACCCGGTGGCAGGAGATGTTCGCCGCCGCGTGGCGGCTCCTGGTCGAGCGGGTCCGCCCCGACGCCGAGGTGCTGGCCACGGTCCTCGACTGCGTGGTGCCCGTACGCCCCGACCCGGCCGCCCGCGGCATCAGCGCCACCTCGGCCGACGCGTACGGCGCGGTGGCGATCTCCGAGCCCGCCGACCCGGCCGCCTTCGCCGTCGGGCTGCTGCACGAGACGCAGCACAGCATCCTGAACGCGGTGCAGTACCTGTTCGACCTGCTCCAGGCCCCGGACACGCTCGGCTACTCGCCGTGGCGCGACGACCCGCGACCCGCCTCCGGAGTCCTGCACGGCGCTTACGCCTACCTGACGGTCACGCGCTTCTGGCGCACCCTGCCCGGCGACCCGCTCGCCCGCTTCGAGTTCGCCCGCTGGCGCGCGGCCGTGGCCGCCGCGGCGGAGGGCCTGCGCGACCTCACCCCGGCCGGCGAGCGGTTCGTGGGGGCGCTGCGTGCCGAGGTGCGGCCCTGGCTCGGCGAACCGGTCGATGCGGCGATCCTGCGCCTCGCCGAGGGCGCCAACCGGGACCACCGGCTGCGCTGGCGGCTTCGGAACCTGCACGTCGGCCCGGCCGACGCCGCGGCCCTGGCCTCCGCGTGGCGGCGCGGTGTTCGGCTGCCACCCGTCACGTCCGTGCTGCGACCGGCGCCCCGGCGCGCCCTGGAGACCAGCGCCCGGCTCGACCTCACCCACCGCCTGCTGCGCGGGCTGCCGCTCGATGGCGCCGAGGGCGATCTCGCGTACGTGCGCGGGGATGACGCTGCGGCGCTCAGGGCGTACCGGAAGAACCCGGGTGACCGGTCCGCCTGGGCCGGGATGTTCCTGGCCGGAGGCCTGCGGGGCGCGCCGGAGATCGCCGCGGCGGCCCACGAGGCGCTTCGCGACGACGCCCCGGACCCGCTGGCCGTGGCGAGGTGGGTTTCCTAAAGTCCCCCGCGGCCGGGCCGATCAACCAGCCCGTGGGAGGTGGAACATGAGCCGGACCGGCAAGACCGTGGATCGTGTGCGTCGTTGTGTCGATGACGCGCTGATCTTCACGTCGCTGCTGCTGCTCGGGTGGCCGGCGCTGTTCACCGACGGCGCCCGCAGCGACGGCGGGCCCGCGCGGCTGGCCCTCGGGGTGAGCCTGATCCTGGCGCTCGGCGCCGGCGTGATCCTGCTCGCCCGCCGCTGGCCCCTGGTGCAGTACGCCCCCGCGGCCGCCGCGGTCGTCATGGCCGGCTACTGGTTCGGGCACAGCGGCGCGACCAACCACCAGCTCACGTGGCTGACCATCGCCGTCGCGGCGATCATCCTGCTCCGGCAGTTCCTCGGCGCCCGCACCAACGAGGGCCTGGTCCGCGACCTCACCCGGCAGCGCGCCCAGCTGGCCCGGCAGGCGTCCCGCGACCCGCTCACCGAGGTCGGCAACCGCAAGCTCTTCATGGACCACGCCACCGACGCGCTCGCCGACGCCGACGACACCATGACCGCCGTGATCCTCTTCGACCTGGACGGGTTCAAGGAGGTCAACGACACGTACGGGCACACCGTCGGCGACGAGCTGCTGCGCGCCGCGGCGGAGCGGCTGACGGCCAACGTCCGCAACAACGACACCGTCTCGCGGCTCGGCGGCGACGAGTTCGTGGTGCTCCTGCCCCGCCTGGTCGACGACCAGATCGCCGACACCGTGGCGAACCGGATTCTGCGCGACCTCGAGCAGCCGCTGATCATCGGCGACGTCGTGCTCACCATCCCGGCCAGCGCCGGCATCGCCATCACCCGCGGCACCGGCAGCGCCGTCGACGAGGTGATGCGCGAGGCGGACCTCGCCCTCTACCAGGCCAAGGCCGAGGGCAAGGGGCTCGCGCGACGCTTCGACCCGGCGCAGTACGCCGCGGTCGAGGTGCGGCGCCGCGAGGAGGCGGACCTGCGCCGCGCCGTCGACGACGGCGAGTTCGAGGTGCACTACCAGCCGATCGTCGACCTCGAGGGCGAGCGTACGGTCGGCGTCGAGGCCCTCATCCGCTGGAACCACCCCGAGCGCGGCATGGTCCCGCCGGTGGCGTTCCTGGACATGGCTGAGTCGCTGGGTCTGCTGCCCCGCCTGGGCGGCTGGGTGCTGGAGGAGGCGTGCCGGCAGGCCGCCGAGTGGCAGCGGGACAACCCGGGCATCGAGCTCAACGTGAACCTCTCGGCCAGCCAGCTCGGCAACCCCGACCTCGTCGACGAGGTACGCGGCGTGCTGGAGCGCACCGGCCTCCCGCCGTCCCTGCTCGTGCTGGAGCTGACCGAGTCGGTCGCCCTCGTGGACCTGGTCGAGTCGGCGCGGGTGCTCGGCGCGCTGAAGACCCTCGGCGTGCGGATCGCGCTGGACGACTTCGGCACCGGCTTCTCGTCGCTGAGCCACCTCGGCACCCTGCCGGTCGACGTGGTCAAGATCGACAAGTCGTTCGTGCAGGCCATGCAGGAGACCTCCGGCGCCTCGGTGGCCGAGGCGGTCCTCCAGATCGCCCGGACGTTCAAGCTGGCGCCGGTGGCCGAGGGTGTCGAGGACGCCACCCAGGCCTCCCGGCTGCGGGAGCTCGAGTGCGCCCAGGCGCAGGGCTACCACTTCGCCCGGCCCATGCCGGCCGGCGACCTCACGGCGCTGCTCGCCCGCGAGGCCGCCCTCGCCACCGAGGTCGCGCCTACTTCGGCTGGGTGAACCGGATGCTGTTGCCGAACGGGTCGCGCAGTCCGCAGTCGATGCCGTACGGGCGCTCGGTCGGTTCCTCGGTGAACTCGACGCCCTTGGCGAGCAGCGTCTCGTAGGTCTTGCGGCAGTCGTCCGTGGAGAAGATCAGCGAGCCGCCCGTGGCGCCCTTGGTGACGAGCTCGCGGACCTGCCGCGCGGTCTCCTCGGACATCGCCGGCGGGCCCGGCTTCTCGAGCAGGATGTGCCGGTCCGCATCTCCGGGGACGCGGACGGTCAGCCAGCGCATGAAGCCGAGGTCGACGTCGGCGCTGACCTCCAGGCCGAGCTTGCCGACGTAGAAGTCGAGGGCCTGGTCCTGGTCCAGGACGTAGATCTGCGAGTGCGTGATGGCGTTGAACATGCGCTTCACGCTAGTGATCCGGCGCCGGGAAAACTTATCCGAAACTGCTCGGTCGCAGCCACGCTCTGGCGAAGCAGCTCGGCACGTTCACCGCCGCGGCCTGCCGGCGGTACTCGCGCGGCGACCGGCCCACGACGTCGCGGAACGTCCGGCTGAAGGTGCCCGGGCTGCCGAAGCCGACCTCGAAGCAGATGTCGGTGATGCTGCGGTCGGTCTCGCGCAGCAGGAACATGGACCGCTCGACCCGCCGGCGCTGCAGATACCGGTGCGGCGTCTCGCCGAACGTGGCCCGGAACGTCCGCGCGAAATGCGCCGGCGACACGTGAGCGATGCGGGCCAGCGCAGGGACGTCCAGCGGCTGGGCGTAGTCGCGGTCCATCGCGTCCCGCGCCCGCAGCATGCGGCGGTTGGTGTCCTCCTCGGCGCACATGTCAGAGCGGCGGGGGCTCGATCTCGGTCTCGAGGCGGGTGCCGGCGAGCGCGCGGGCGAGCAGCGGGTGGCTGTCGCCGTACACCTTCTGCAGCTCCTCGACGGCGGCCTGGGTCGACTGCTCGTCGCCGGCGTCCAGCGCCACGTTGAAGGCGCACGCCAGGGTGTCCGGGTGGTCAGCGCCCCGCACGCTGCGGGAACGGTTGAGGGTGTCCAGCGCGATCTCCCGGGCCTGCTGCGCCTCGCCGGTCGCGAGCAGATCCGCCGCCAGCCCGTTGGCGCAGCTCAGCGTGAACGGATGGTCGGCGCCGACGCTGCGCCGCAGGCCGCCGAGGGCCTCCTGGTCGATGGTGCGCGCCTCCGCGTACCGGCCGGTGGCCCGGACCACGCCGGCCAGGTCCGCCGCCGCGGCCAGGGTGAACGGGTGCTCGTCGCCCAGCACGGCGTGGTAGCGGGCGACGGCCCGTTCCAGCAGCCGGTGCGCCTCGTCGAGGTCGCCCGCGTCCCGGGCGCAGTTGGCCAGCGACACCACCGCGCCGAGCGTCTCCACGCTCAGGTCGCCGAACTTCTGCCTGTACAGTTCCACGTTGGCGGCCGCGAGCGCGCGAGCCTCCGTACGCCCCGACCGCCGCGCCGCCATCGCCGCGAACCGGCCGGCCCACAGCGCCATCGGGTGGTCGGCGCCCAGGGTGTCGAAGTGCCCCGCGACGGCGAGCAGCTCCCCGGCGCCCGCGTAGTCACCGAGGCCGAACAGGTCGAAGGCCAGCCCGGCCCGCGACGACAGCGTCTCGGGATGCCCGTCCACGAAGATCACCTGGCGGTGCCGGAGCACCTGCTCGTCCAGCGCCCGCGCACCCCGGAAGTCGCCGAGCAGCCGCAGGTCCGCGGCGAGGTTGTTGGCACAGCGCAACGCGGTCGGGAAGCTCTCCCCGAACAGCCGGCGGTAGCGGACCAGGTTGTCCGCGTCCAGCTGGCGAGCCTGGCCGAAGTGGCCCTGCATGCGCAGGTCGGCGCCGACGCTGTTGGCGGTCGCCAGGGTGGTCTCGTCGTCCCCGCCGAGCACCTCCCGCTGCGAGCGCAGGGTCTGCGCGTTCAGGGCGCGGGCGTCGGCCGTACGGCCCACCGCGCGCAGGGCGTTCGCGAGGTGGAAGGAGGCGAGCAGCGTCTGCTCGTCGGTCTCCCCCAGGCTGTCGCGCCACCGGGACACCGCCTGCGTGGCCAGGTCGCGGCTGGAGTCGTAGTCGCCGCGGGCGTACAGGAAGCGGATGCAGTTGATGACCAGCTGGCGGATCTCCTCCGAGTCGCCGCCCAGCACGTCGGAGTGCACGAGGTGCGGGATGATCGCGGCGTACCGCGGCCAGTGCGTGGGGTTGTCGGGGTCGCCCGGGTCGGCGGCGGCGAGCATCGCGCGCACCGTGCGCAGCAGGGCGGCGTGCCGCTCCGAGCTGAGCTGCTGGCCCAGCATGCCGCGGACCATCGGATGCACGATCAGGCTCTCGCCCGGCGGGTCCAGGTCGGCCAGGCCGTAGCGGCCGATCAGGCGGATCGCGGCCTTCAGCCGCCGTTCGATGCGCACGGTACGGGCAAGCTCCGGCGAGACCAGCCCCCGGGCGGCCCACAGCAGCTCCCACGACACCGGCGCGCTGGCGAGGAACGCACTCAGCTCCAGCAGCTCGAAGGCGGCCGGGGAGGCCTCGGCGAGCCCGTCCGCGGCCAGCCCCCAGGCCACCCGGATCGGGGTGGGGAAGGCCAGCTCGCCGGCGCGGGCGTCATAGCGGCGCAGATACTCGTCGACGCTCCACCCGGTCGCCGTCCGGACCGCGGCCGCCTCGTCGAGCGCCATCGGCACGTCACCGAGGTGGGCGGCGAGTCGCTCGGCGTCCGCCGTGGTGAGGTCCGGGGTGCGGCGCTGCAGGAAGTCGACGCTGTCCGTACGGTCGAAGACCGGGACCGGCACCGCCTGCGCGACCTCGGTCGTCCAGCGCGGGTTGCGGGAGGTGACGAGCACATGGCCCGCGCCGCTCGGCAGGTAGGGCTTGATGTCCTCGGGACGGTTGGCGTTCTCGAAGACGACGAGCCAGTTACGGTACGGCTCGCCGCGGCTCAGCGCGTCGCGGACCGCCCCCAGCGTGCGGTTGATGTCCCGCGCCTCGGGCAGCTTCAGCTCCTGCGCCAGCCCGACCAGCGCGGCGCGCATGCCGGCGGTCTGCTCCGCGGGGATCCACCACACCAGGTCGTAGGTGTCCGCGTAGCGGTAGGCGTACTCGACGGCCAGCTGGGTGCGGCCCGTGCCGCCCAGCTGGTGGTCGGCGGACGGGAGCAGCACCACCGGCCCGTTGCCGAGCAGGTTGCGCATGTCGGCGAGCAGTCCCTCGCGCCCCACGAAGCGCGGACTACGCGGCGGCAGACCGCCCCGGATCGGCACGCCGCCCTCCCTATGGTGACCCTGCCCCATGTCGTGCTGCCGATTACCGTACGTGGAATCATCGCCACTACGGAAGCTTGACCGACGGAAGGCCCCCCGGTGACCGACGAACCCGTGACGAGTCTCGACCGCGACGCCGACGTGGTCACCGTCGCCCTGCAGGGCGAGGTCGACGTGCTCAACGTGGACCAGGTCCGGATCGCCCTCGTGGAGGCGCTCGAGACCCGCCCCCGGACGCTCGTCGTGGATCTCGAGAAGCTGTCCTTCATCGACTCCACCGGACTGGGCGCGATCATCTTCGGCTTCCAGCGGGCCCGGGACGAGGGCGTGGAGTTCTGCCTGGCCCGCCCGACCCGCGGCGTGCACCAGATCCTGGTCCTCAGTGGCGTCCTCGAGGTGGTCGAGCTCAGGCAGTAGGTCAGCCGACCCAGGCGAACTCCCGCGCGGGCACCGCTGCCGCCGACCGGAAGTTGTTGTTCACCGTGGCCGCCTCGGTGGGGTTCGGGTACGCGTTCGTGCAGGAGACCGGGGCGCTGCTGCCCGACATGAGATCGGCGCACAGGCCGGTGCGGCGGTCCGGCAGCCCGAGGATGTGCCCGAACTCGTGGGCGGCGATCCGCGGGACGTAGTACCCGTCGTCGACCGCCTCGCGGCCCATGTACCAGCGGCCGTTGCCGAGGGACGTCGTGTACGTCCGCGGCCAGCCGTTGTCGGCGTAGACGCGGATGTTGGGCGTACGCCCGGCCGGAACGGGTTCGAGGCGGACGTTGGTGACCCGGCTGTTCCAGATCTGCGCGCCCTGGTTCACCACGGCGACGAACTCCTGCGCCTGGCTCGCGTCGTAGTACAGCACCCGGGGCGCGGCGGCGGCGGGACCGGCGGCGGCGACCTGCAGGCCGGCCGCCGCCAGCAGGGCGAGCAGGACGGCGGACACTCTCTTCATCAGCATGCCCACACGCTAACCACAGAAAGACGACTATCGATGCCTTCCGGTCATACCTGTTGCCGCCTCATGGTCACGTGATGGCCGGCTCGGCGGGCGGGAACGCCAGCCCGATCCCGGGACCCGCGGGGCCGCCGTCGCGGGTACGCCGCCCTACCAGCAGCATGAGCGAGAGCAGCGACGCCGTCAGCGCGAGGGCGCCGGCGCCGTACCACGCCCAGTCGTACGTGCCGAGCCGGTCGCGCACGAGGCCTGCCGAGGTGGCCGCGATCGCCGCGCCGAACTGGTGCGAGGCGAAGACCCAGCCGAAGACCACCGCGCCGCTCGCACCGAAGTACTCGCGGCACAGGGCGACGGTCGGCGGCACCGTGGCCACCCAGTCCAGCCCGTAGAACAGGATGAAGACCACCATGCTGGGATGCGCCGTGGCGGCGAACAGCGACGGCAGCACGAGCAGAGAGAGCCCGCGCAGGGCGTAGTAGGCGCCGAGCAGCAGCCGGCTGTCGACCCGGTCGGTGAGCCAGCCCGACGCGATGGTGCCCGCGATGTCGAAGAGGCCGACGAGTGCCAGCAGGCTCGCCGCCGTGGTGCCCGGCATCCCGTGGTCGTGGGCGGCCGGGATGAAATGCGTGCCGATCAGCCCGTTGGTGGTCGCCCCGCAGATCGCGAAGCCGCCGGCCAGCAGCCAGAACGCCCGGGTCCGGGCCGCCAGTCGCAGCGAGCGCAGCGCGTTGCGCGCGGCGCCGCCGGGCGCAGGCGCGGTCGAAGAGACCTCGTCGCCCGGGCCCGCGCCGTACGCGCTGACACCCAGGTCCACCGGCCGCTCGCGCAGGCGCCACCACACGAGCGGCACCACGGCCAGGGCGGCGGCCGCCACGGTGAGCGCGGCGGTACGCCACCCGTGCGCGCCGGTGAGCCGGGCGAGCAGCGGCAGGAACACGAGCTGACCGGCCGCGCCGCCCGCGGTGAGCACGCCGGTCACCAGTCCGCGACGCTGCACGAACCACCGGTTGGCGACGATCGCCACGAATCCCAGCGCCATCGACCCGGTGCCGAGCCCGACCAGGACGCCCCAGCAGAGCACGAGCTGCCAGCTCGAGCGCATGAAGACGGTCAGGCCGCTGCCGGCGGACACGAGCACCAGGGCCCCGGCGACGACCCGGCGCATGCCGAGCTTCTCCATGAGGGCGGCGGCGAACGGGGCGGTCAGGCCGTACAGGAGGAGGTTGACGGAGACGGCGGCCGAGATCGTGCCCAGCGACCAGCCGAACTCCTGGTGCAGCGGCTGGAGCAGGACGGACGGCGTGGCCCGGAAGCCGGCGGCGCCGACGAGGGCGATGAACGCCACGGCGGCGACGGACCAGGCAGATGCAGGCGTCGGGAAGTCACTCGATCATTCTGCGAAGGTCCGACCGGGCGGACGAGTGGCCGGGAGGCCATGATGCGCAAGAATCGGGCCATGACGCATTCCGTGGCGATGCTCGCGCTCGACGGCGTGGTCGGCTTCGACCTGGGTGTCCCGCCCCAGGTCTTCGGCGCCGCCCGCGACGTCGACAACGCCCCCCTTTACACCGTTACGACCTGTGGCATCGGGGGCCGGCCGGTACGCCCCGAGCGCGGCGGCTTCCTCGTCGTGCCGGACCACGACCTGACCCCGCTGGCCACTGCCGACACCGTGCTAGTCCCCGGCGTCAGCGGGGGCTCGACGATGACCGACGGCACGGTCACCGCCGAGGTTGCCGAGGCGCTGCGTGCGGCCCACGACCGCGGCGCCCGCATCATCTCCATCTGCACCGGCGCGTCGGTGCTGGCCGCGGCGGGGCTGCTCGACGGCCGCCGGGCCGCCAGCCACTGGGCCTGGGCCAAGCGCCTGCGCCGGCTCTTCCCGCGGGTGGAATGGGACTTCGAGGTGCTGTTCGTCGACGACGGCGACGTGCTCACCTCGGCCGGGGTGGCCGCCGGCGCCGACCTGTGCCTGCACGTCGTGCGCGGCGACCACGGCAGCGACGTGGCCAACCAGGCGGCCCGGCGCTGCGTGATGCCGGCCTGGCGCGACGGCGGCCAGGCGCAGTACATCGAACGCCCGATCCCGGCGGCGCACGGCAGCGGCACCGAGCCCACCCGCGCCTGGGCGCTGAGCCGGCTGGCGGAGCAGGTGAGCCTCGAGGAGCTGGCCGGGCACGCGCGGATGAGCGTACGGACGTTCACGCGCCGGTTCCGCGACGAGACCGGGATGAGCCCGCAGAAGTGGTTGCTGCAGCAGCGCGTGGCGCACGCGCGGCTCCTGTTGGAATCGACCGACCTGAGCGTCGACGTGGTGGCGCGCCGCGCCGGTCTGGGCAGCGCCACCGCGCTGCGGCAGCACTTCCAGCACTCGGTCGGCGTGGCGCCCAGCGCGTACCGGCGGGCGTTCCGTCATCCGTGACACGTGCCCTCAGCTCACGGCGGGAGTGTCCGATGGGACAGAGGTAACCCCCGGTCGTTTCGTCGTGAGGATGTCATGGATCAGACCTTCCGCCCGTTGCTCGACGCCCTCAAGCAGATGGGCATCGACGAAGCGGCGGTGGACGCAGCGTCCGAGGAGGCCGCGGAGTCCGGCCGGTCCGTCCGCGCGGTCCTGCTCAGCAAGCGGGTCGTCACCGAGGAGGAGCTGACCGAGGCCGCCGCGTACGCGTTCGGCATGAACACGGTCGACCTCGTCGGCTACCCCATCGACCCTACCGCCCTCAGGCGCATCCCCCTTCCCGTCGTGCTCCGGCACCGCGTCCTCGGCCTGCAGATCACCGACGGCGAGCTCGTGGTCGGCGTGACCGACCCCGGTGACGTCGTGGCCCTGGACGACGTCCGCGCGTCGACCGGCATGTCCGTACGCCCGGTGGTGGTCGCCCGCAGCGAGGTCCGGCGCATCATCGAGCGTCTGCAGCGCGAGGACAGCGACCTCGGCGATCTCGTCGACAACTCCGCCGACGACCAGGCCGGCATGGCCGCCCAGGCCACCAGCGCCGACGACGCGCCGATCGTGCGTTACGTCAACAGCCTGATCGAGCAGGCCGTGCAGAACCGCGCCTCCGACCTCCACCTGGAGCCGACCGAGGATGGGCTGCGGGTGCGCTACCGCATCGACGGCGTGCTTCACGAGCTGGACACCGTGGCCCGCGGCGTCATGTCGCCGCTGATCTCCCGACTGAAGATCATGTCGGGCGTCGACATCACCGAGAAGCGGGTGCCGCAGAACGGCCGCATCACCGTGATGATCCGCGACCGCAAGGTCGACCTGCGAACGGCGACGCTGCCGACGGTGTGGGGCGAGAAGATCGTGCTGCGGGTGCTCGACACCGGCGGCATCGACCTCGACATGGAGAAGCTCGGCTTCACCCAGCACAACCTCACCCGCTTCGCCGAGTCCTTCAGCAAGCCGCACGGCATGGTGCTGGTCACCGGCCCGACCGGTTCCGGCAAGTCCACCACCCTGTACGCGACCCTGGGCCGGATCAGCAAGCCGGAGATCAACGTCATCACGGTGGAGGACCCGGTCGAGTTCCGCCTGCGCGGCATCAACCAGGTGCAGGTGAACTCGAAGGCCGGCCTGACCTTCGCCGCGGTGCTCCCGGCGATCCTGCGCTCCGACCCCGACGTCGTGCTGATCGGTGAGATCCGGGACGGCCACACCGCCCAGATCGCCACCGAAGCTTCGCTGACCGGTCACCTCGTGCTCTCCACGCTGCACACCAACGACGCGCCCGGCGCCGTCACCCGCCTCACCGAGATGGGCATCGAGCCCTTCCTCGTCGGCTCCTCGCTGGACTGCGTGCTGGCCCAGCGGCTCGCGCGGCGGCTCTGCGACTGGTGCAAGGAGGCGTACGCGCCCACCGACCAGGAGCTGGAGGCCGCCCGCTGGCCGGTCGAGGACCTCAAGATCCCGGAGGCGCTCTACAAGCCGGTGGGCTGCCGCGACTGCGCCAACACCGGTTACCGCGGCCGCATCGCGCTGCACGAGGTCATGCCGATCTCCCCCGAGATCGAGTCGCTGACCATCAAGCGGGCCTCCTCCGGTGAGATCCGCGACGTGGCCATCGAGCAGGGCATGTACGACCTGCGCGCGGACGGCCTGGCGAAGGCGGCCGGCGGTCTGACCTCGGTCCGCGAGGTCTCGCGCGTCGCCGTGTAGCGCGGCAGGGTACCGCGGACAAGCCCGGTACCGCGCATTTCTGGCGGAACACCTCCTAAACCCCTCCGGCGCGGTGCCGAATGGTGAGGCGTCAGAGATTCACGAGGAGAATGTCGGGGCAGCGGATGTACACGGTCGACCACGAAATACCGCAGCAGGCCGCTCCGTCGGAGCCCCCCGCGGCGGACCTGGCCGTCCTGGACCAGATGCTGATCGCACTCGTCGAGGCGCGCGGCTCCGACCTGCACCTCACGGTCGGCTCCCCGCCGATGATCCGGGTCGACGGCGGCCTGCGCCCGCTGCCCGGCTACGGCAAGCTCAACTCGGCGGACACCGCCCTGCTGTGCCGGGCCGGCGTCTCGGCGGCCCAGTGGGAGACGTACCGCAAGGAGCAGGAGCTGGACTTCGCGCACAGCATCGTGGGCGTCTCCCGCTTCCGCGGCAACCTCTACATCCAGCGCAACTCGTGCGGTGCGGTCTTCCGGGCCATCCCCCACAAGATCAAGCCGCTGGACGAGCTGGGCATGCCCGACTCGGTCGGACGCTTCGCGCACCTGCCGCGTGGCCTCGTCCTCGTGACCGGCCCGACCGGTTCCGGCAAGACCACGACGCTCGCCTCGGTGCTGGACCTGGCCAACCGCAGCCGGGCCGCGCACATCATCACCATCGAGGACCCGATCGAGTTCCTGCACCCGCACAAGCGCAGCGTGGTGAACCAGCGCGAGGTCGGCTCGGACACCCACACCTTCGCCCAGGCCCTCAAGCACGCCCTGCGGCAGGACCCCGACATCATCCTGGTCGGCGAGCTGCGTGACCTCGAGACGACCGCGACGGCGCTGACCGCCGCGGAGACCGGTCACCTGGTGCTGGCGACGCTGCACACGCAGAGCGCCACGCAGACCATCGACCGCGTCATCGACATCTTCCCGCCGCACCAGCAGCTGCAGATCCGCGCGCAGCTGGCGGCCAGTCTCCAGGGCGTCGTCACGCAGGCCCTCGCGCCGCGCGCCGACAACAAGGGCCGGGCCGTGGTCTGCGAGATCCTCACCGCCACGCCCGCCATCCGCAGCCTGATCCGCGAGGGCAAGTCGCACCAGATCCCCTCGTTCATGCAGGCCGGCGGCAACGACGGCATGCTCGCCTTCGACCAGCACCTCGCCGAGCGCGTCCGCGAGGGCATCGTGTCCCTGCAGGCCGCCCTGGAGATCTGCCATTCCGCTGACGAGCTCAAGCGCCTGATCGGACGGGCCTGACATGGCAGCTACCAAGACGTTCCACTACAACAGCATCGACTCGACCGGCCGCAAGACGAAGGGCACGGTGGAGGCCGCCAACGAGGCCGCCGCGTCGCAGGTGCTGCGCCAGCGTGGCGAGGTGCCGCTGGAGCTGTCCGAGGCCGGCCAGGGCCTGCAGAAGGACATCAAGATCCCCGGGCTGGGCGGCCGGACCAAGCTGAAGGACCTGGCGGTCTTCGCCCGGCAGTTCGCCACCATGACGGCCTCCGGCATGTCGCTGCTGCGCTCCCTGGCGATCCTCGAGGAACAGACGTCGGCCCTGTCGCTCAAGAAGGCGGTCGGCGAGGTCAGCGCCGACGTCTCCACCGGTGTCGCGCTCTCGGCGGCGATGGCCAAGCACGACAAGGTCTTTCCGCGCCTCATGATCGCCATGGTCCGCGCCGGTGAGGCCGGCGGTATGATCGACCAGGCTCTCGAGCAGATCGCCGAAAGCATGGAGAAGGACACCGCGCTCCGCGGCAAGATCAAGAGCGCGCTGACCTATCCCGTGATCGTGCTCTGCTTCACGTTCGTGATGATCGCGGCGGTGCTGAAGTTCATCGTCCCGATCTTCGAGGGCATGTTCAAGAACCTCGGCGGCGAGCTCCCGGCGATCACCCAGGTCCTGGTCGACCTCAGCCACAACATGTACTGGATCGGCCCGAGCTCGCTGGTCCTGATCATCGGTACCGCGGTGCTCTACAAGCACCAGTCGCGGGTGAGCCCCGACTTCCGGCTCCGCGTGGACAAGATCAAGCTGCGGATGCCGGTCTTCGGCTCGCTGTTCGCCAAGCTCGCGATGAGCCGGTTCTCGCGCAGCCTTGGCCTGCTGCTCAACGTGGGCGTACCGGTGATGCAGGCGCTGGCCGTGGTCGGCGAGACCACCGGCAACGAGGTCATCAACCGGGCCATGCAGGACGTCCAGGCGGCCGTCCGCGACGGCCAGCCGATGTCCTCGGCCATGCGCCACCACAGCGTCTTCCCCGCGATGGTCACGCAGATGATCGAAGTCGGGGAAGAAAGCGGTCAGATCAGTCAGATGCTCGACAAGGTTGCCGATTTCTATGACAGGGAAGTCGACAGCGCCGCCGAGTCCCTGACCGCCTCGATCGAACCGATCATGGTGCTCGTCATGGGTGGCGTGGTCGGCGGAATGGTGATCTGTCTGTACCTACCGATGTTCACCATCTACCAGAACATTCAGAGCGGCTGACCGCCCTGGAGCAGTGCGCGACCGGTCTCCGGTCGACGTCGGGCGCCCGAGCCCGGACAACCAATCCCCGCCCCACCCTGACGCCACAACGGAGGCACCCCCAATGCAGGACATCATCAACCGGCTCCGCGCCAAGAAGGACGACGAGGGCTTCACCCTCATCGAGCTCCTGGTCGTCGTGGTCATCATCGGCGTGCTGGTCGCCATCGCCGTGCCGGTCTACCTGAACTACCGCCAGGGCGCGGCCGACAAGTCGGCGCAGTCCGACGTCCGCGGCGCGGTCAGCGCGATCGAGCAGTGGTACACCGACAACGGCAACACGTACCCCTCCGCCGACCTGACCGAGCAGAAGAAGAGCTTCAGCCTGAAGGCCGGCGCCGCGGACACCGACCCGAAGAACGTCACGCTGTCCGACAACACCGTGATGTCGTACATCCCGGTGGCGGCGGCCGGCACCGCCGGCAGCTACCTGGTCTGCGCCACCAACACCGGTGGCACCGGCAAGGTCTACCTGTACGACAGCAAGGTCGGCGGCTCGGTCAAGGCCGTGGAAGGCATCAGCGTCAAGACCTGCAAGTAGTCCCGCACCGACGCGACCGAGGAGGACCGACATGCCCCAGCCGTTGCTGTTCGGCGTCGTCGCCCTCCTCGGTCTCGCCGTCGGCTCGTTCCTGAACGTCGTGATCTACCGGGTGCCGCGGGGTGAGTCCCTGGTCCGGCCCGGCTCGCACTGCCCGCAGTGCGGGGCTGCCGTCCGCAACCGGCACAACGTGCCGCTGTTCGGGTGGCTGCTCCTGGGGGGTCGCTGCGCCGACTGCCGCGCCTCGATCAGCATCCGCTACCCGCTGGTCGAGGCCGGCACGGCGGCGCTGTTCGTGGCGGTGGCCGCCCGGTTCGGGTTCTCGTGGGTGCTGCCCGCGTACCTGTACCTGGCTGCCGTGGCCGTGGCGCTCGCCCTGATCGACCTGGACGTGAAGCGGCTGCCGGACGCCATCGTGCTGCCGTCCTACGCGGTCGCGGCGGTTCTGCTGGTGCCGGCCGCGCTGCTCGGCGACGGCCTGGCCCCGATCCTGCGCGGGCTGGCCGCGGCCGCCCTGCTCTGGGCGTTCTACCGGCTCCTCGCGCACTTCGGCGGGATGGGGTTCGGTGACGTCAAGCTGGCGCCGCTGCTCGGCTTCTACCTCGGCTGGCTCGGCTGGGGCCCGGTGGCGGTCGGCGCGTTCGCCGCGTTCCTGCTCGGCGGGCTCGTCGGCGCCGTGCTGATGGCCACCCGGCTGGCCGGGCGCAAGAGCCGGATCCCGTTCGGCCCGTACATGCTCGCCGGCGCCTTCCTGGCCGTGTTCGCGGCGGCACCCATCGCCGACTGGTACCTGTCCCTGTTCGCCCCCACCGCCTGAGGAGAAGGAAGGAACCGATGGCTGGCGTCACTCCGATCGGGCTCGACATCGGCTCGTCCTCCATCCGCGCCGTGGAGGTCCGCCGCGCGAAGGACGAGTACAACCTCGTCAACTTCGGTCAGGTCCCGCTGCCGCCCGGCACGATGCAGGCCGGCATCCCCGCCGAGCCGCTGGCCGTCACCTCGGCGCTCAAGCAGCTCTGGGCCGCGTGCAAGTTCTCGACCAAGAAGGTCGTCCTCGGCGTCACGAACCCGCAGCTGGTGGTTCGCGAGACCTCGGTGAACAACCTGCCCGCCAAGGAGATGCAGCGCTCCCTGCCGTTCCAGGTCCGCGACATGCTCCCGCTCGCGGTCGAGCGCTCGCTGCTGGACTTCCGTCCGCTCGAGGAGCCGGGCGACAACCCCACGGTGCGGGGTCTGCTCATCGCCACTCCCAAGGACGCCGTCATGGACCTGGTCCACGCCGTGGAGCGGGCCGGCCTGCACGTCGTCAACGTCGACCTGGCCTCGTTCGCCCTCCTGCGGGCCGCGTCCCGGCTGGACGCCCAGATCGAGGCGATCGTCGACATCGGCGCCGCGGTGACCAGCGTCATCGTGCACGCCGACGGAGAGCCGTTGTTCGTGCGTACCGTTCCCCGCGGGGGTGCGGAGATCACCGAGAGCATCGCCACCCGCCTGGGCATCCCGGCGCCGGAGGCCGAGGCGCTCAAGTGCCGCTACGGGCTGCACGGCGACGAGCGGCCGGACAGCGCCACCGCGGTCGGCGACGCCGTCCGCCCGCTCATCAGCGAGCTGCGCAGCTCGTTCACCTACCTCGCCTCCGGCGAGCGGCAGAAGCAGGTCACCCGGATCGCCCTGTGCGGCGGCAGCGCCCTCATGCCCGGGCTCGCGGAGCACGTGCAGAAGCAGCTCGGCGTCTCCGTGGTGTACGCGGACAACGCGAGCCGGTTGCGCGACACCCGCAAGGCCAAACAGCGGGGATTCGACGGCTTCGTGCCCGCCGCGGCGGTCTCGATCGGTCTCACCCTGGGAGCAGCAGCCTGATGGCCACCACGTTGATGCCGGTCGACCCGGCCGTTTCCGCGCAGCGGGTCAACCGGATCCTGGCGATCTCGGCGAGCCTGCTGCCCGAGGAGGTCGTCGCCGGCCGGCGAGCCCGCCGGATCCGCGGGTGGGTGATCGTCATGGTCGTCATCGTCGCCGCCCTGTGCGGCGCCTGGATCGTCGCCGCCCAGCGCGACGTGCAGGCGGCCGACGAAGAGCTCACGGCTGCCACCGGCGAGGTGGCCGACCTGCAGCACGCGCAGGACAAGTACGCGTCGGTGGTCCAGCTGCGCAACGACACCGACCTGCTCAAGACCCAGCTCAAGACCACGATGGCCAACGACCTCGACTGGGCCGAGATGCTCAGCATGCTGCGCAGCACCGGCGAGCCGATGGACATCGACGTCGACGGCATCAACGGCTCGGTGGACAACGACAAGGCCGGAGCCAAGGCGACGTCGTCCTCCGCCGGCACGCTCCCGAGCACCAGCGAGTCCGGCACCCTCGGCCGCGCGGTCGTCACCGGCACCGCTCCCGACAAGGAGGCCGTGGCGGCGTACGTCGACGCACTAGCCAAGAAGACCACGATCGCGAACCCGTACGTCACCGACGTCACCAAGTCCGAGTCGCGGGTGACGTTCAGCCTCAACGTCGACATCACCCGCGACGCGCTCTGCGGCCGGTTCGGCGAAGCGTGCGACTCCACTGGGGGTAACTGATGCTGGCCGGCCGCAGAGACCGCCTCTGGATGATCATCGGTGTCTTCGTGACCGCACTGCTGATCGCCGTGACCTACTTCGGGGTGGTGAGCACCGCCCGCGCCGACGCCGCCGACCTGCGCAGCCAGACCGAGGATGCCCAGGACCTCACGAGGCAGCTGCGCAAGCGGGTCGCGAAGCTGGCGGAGGAGAAGAAGAACGAGAAGAAGCTGACCGCCACCCGTGACCTCTACCGCGACGCGCTGCCCTCCGGGTCGGGGGTGCCGGCGTTCCTCCGGCAGCTCCAGGCCTCGGGTACCGCTCTGCAGGTGGACATCAGCGGTATCAGCGTCGGCACTCCCGGGGAGCTGCAGACCCTGCCGGGCGTCTGGTCGATCCAGATCCAGCTCTCCGCCGAGGGCACCCCTGCCCACCTCTACGACCTCCTGCGGGAGTTGCAGGGCAGCGAGCAGAAGCGCGCGGTCCTGGTGGAGTCGGCCAACCTCTCGATCGGCGAGAAGGAGGAGGAGACCCAGCTGAGCCTCTCCCTCAGCGCGTTCGTGGCCCCGCCGGCCGGATCGGGCGCCCCCACGGTCACGACGGACTGAGGCGTGGGCGACGTCGAAGGAGCCATGCAGACGCCCGACGGCGAATGGCGGGTGGAGGTGGTACGCCGCCGCACCACCCGCTGGTACCGCATCGTCCACGGCGAGGACGTCCTCGACTGGCTCTCCATCGCCGCCGTCGAACGCATCCTGGACGAGGCCGGCGTCGACCGGCACCTGCTCGTCGAGGTGGACCCGCCGGCCCCGCCGCGCCGTACGGCCTGAACTGCGGCGAAATCCTCAACCCGGAGCCTCACCGTTCGATAGGAGCGGTGTCAGCTTCCGATCAGTGAGGACAGGCATGCCGACCGACCGCGCAGTCACCCCTTCGCCGCCCGGCGACGAGGGGATGTCGCTGCTCGAGGTCATGATGGCGATCTTCGTGATCGGCACGGTGATGGCGGCGGTGGCGCCCGTCATGGTCACCTCCGTGGCGCTGAGCAACCGGCAGCGCTCCGACCAGGCCGGGATCCAGGTGGCCAACAGCGCGATCGAACGGGTTCGCGCCCTGGAACCGACGAAGCTCTTCAAGGGCCGCGACAAGGCCTCGTCGGATATCCAGTGGGCCAATGCCCCGAAGAAGGTCAAGGACCTGCTCGCCCAGATGATGATGGTGAGCGACACCTCCGTGACCAGCGGCGGGTCCAAGGCGGCACTGCCCACCGAGGCCCTCGAGGTCACCGTCAACTCGACCAAGTACAAGCAGCAGTGGTACGTCGGACAGTGCTGGCAGACCAAGGTCGCGGCCACCCCCACTCCCGCTCCGACCGCCTCGGCGACCGCGAGCACCTGCGCCAAGACCGACCCTGGTAACGGCGTACCGTTCTACCGCGTCGTCGTGTCGGTGGAATGGCAGCACGCGGCCTGCCCGACGGGCTGCCTCTACGTGGCGTCCACGCTCGTGAGCTACGCGCAGGACCCGATGTTCAACACCAACCCGAACCCGCCGAAGGTCGGCAAGCTCGTCGCCCAGTGGTCGTACGTCAACGACGACAAGGTGAAGTACCAGATCACGTCGTCCGGTGGTCACCTGCCGCTGAAGTGGGCCGCCAGCGGGCTGCCGGACGGTCTCGTCATCGACCCGGACTCGGGCGAGATCCACGGGACCCCCACGAAGACCGGCACGTGGACCGGCGCGACCGTGGAGGTCACGGACAAGGACGGCCTCAGCGACGACGCGACCTTCGACTGGGTCATCTACAACGACCTCGTCGTGGCGCCGCAGGCCGCCCGTTCGACCCGGAACAACACCGCCGTCAACGTGCCCATCACAGCCACCGGCGGGCGCCCGGCCCTGACCTGGACCGCGACCGGCCTGCCGACCGGCCTGACGATCAACTCCGCTACCGGTGTCATCACCGGCACCACGGCTGCCTCCGGCGCGGTCACCTACAAGACCCAGATCACGGTGACGGACGCGGGCACTCCCCGCCAGGTGACCGTGGCGTTCGACTGGTACGTCGGCCCCCTGGTGACGCCGCTGACGCTCGCGAATTACTCGCCGCCTCCGGTCTCGAAGGGCTCGCCGGTCAGCTACGACCTGAGCCAGCTGGCCGGCGGCGGCCTGAAGCCCTACACCTGGTCCGCCGTCAGCCTGCCCGACGGCCTGACGATGAACACCAGCACGGGCATGGTCACCGGCACGATGCAGTACGCCTCGCAGTACATCACCACAGTCACGCTCGCCGACAGCTCGGGCCAGACGAAGACGATCGACATCACCGTCGAGGTCACGGCCGGCGGCAACGACATGCGGATCAACACACCATCCGGCAGCCCCATGAGCAGTCAGATGGGCCGGGCCATCACCTCGTTCCCGGTCGACTCCGCGGGCTCCAACCCGCCGTCACACACGTGGAGTGCGGTCGGCCTGCCCCCCGGCGTCGTCATCAGCAGCGACGGTGCGGTGACCGGCACGCCGACCACGCGCGGCAAGTACCGGGTCACGCTGCAGGTGACCAACAACAAGGCCGACAAGGCCAAGCTGATGTTCGACTGGACCATCACGTGACCCGCCACGACCGGCGCGACGACGGCACCTCGCTCATGGAGCTTCTCGTGGTCATGGGGCTGATGAGCGTGGTGATGATGATGGTCACCGGCGCGATCATCCAGGTATACCGGACGGTGCAGACCACCGACACCCTGACGGCCGCACAGCAGCAGCTCTCCGTCGCCTTCCAGCGCTTCGACCGCCAGCTGCGCTACGCCACCTGGATCAACCAGCCCGGCGTTCCGCTGAACAGCAAGACCTGGTACGTGGAGTTCGCCAGCCGGGAGCCGAACGCGACCACCGGCGTCGAGGAGGACCGCTGCCGCCAGTTGCGGCTCGAGCTCCAACCGGCCGGCAGCGGCGTGGCCAAGGACAAGGGGCTGCTCCAGCTCATCGAATGGAAGCCCGGCAGCACGCCGACCCCGGGTGCCCGGGGTGCCACCATCGCCGCGGGCATCGACACCACGGACCTCGCGTCCACGGCGGCCGAGGTAGGCGTGGGCGGCAAGTCCGCACCGTTCGAGCTGCAGAAGGCCGGCGACCGGCCGTACCCGACCGCGAGCGTCGGCAGCGACTTCGCCTCGGGTTACCAGCGGCTGCGGATTCATCTGAAGACCAAGGTCTCGGCCGGGACGGCGGAGATCGACACCACCTTCACCGCGGTGAACACCACCATGAACAGCAACACCGAAGCGAACTCGTGCAGCGCAGGGAGGCCCTGACCATGAGGACCGACCCGGACCGCGACCGCGGATCGATGCCGATGGCCATCCTGGTCAGCGTCTTCGCCATGGGCATGACCGCCGCGTTCGCACCGCTCGTGGTCAACTCGGTCACCAACACCCAGACCGTCAGCGAACGCACGGAGTCCATCGAGGCCGCCACCGACGGCCTGGACGCCGCCATGGCGCAGCTGCGGGCGGCCTCCACCGCGGTTGCGGGCGCGGCCGATCCGGCGGGCGTCCTGACGAGCCTTCCGCCCTGCGACATCATCGGGACCGAGACCGCCGTCGCCGGAACCGAGACCCCCAAGGGTCTCCGTTACCGCGTGAAGATCACCTACTACGGCCTGCCGGAGGATCCGGCGGACGAGTCGACCGCGAAGCCGATGAGCTGCCCGCCGACCGAGGTGCCGACGAGGGCCGTGCTGACCGTGACGGGCACCGGCTCCACCAAGGCGGCCCTCGCCGCCGGCGCGGCGGACACCCGGACCGTCGAGGCCACGTACCGGTTCAAGCGGAGCACCGAGAACATCGCCGGCGGCGCGATCCGGCTCGCCACCGCCACGACCGGCACGCTGTGCATGGACAGCGGTGACAACCCGGATGTCGGCACCCCGGTGTATCTCAAGGTCTGCAAGAAGGGTGGGAGCGCCAAACAGCGCTTCTCCTACACCAAGCAGCTCAACATCAAGCTGATGCAGTCGGAGTCCGCCGACTGGCCGGACGGTCTGTGCGTGGACGTGCCCACCCCGCACAAGACGAACTCCGGCAAGCCCGCCTTCTTCGCCAAGTGCCTCGGCCGGCAGGCCCGCCAGCAGTGGAGTCTCGACAACGGCTCGGAGTTCCAGGGCACCACGGACGGCGTCAACCTGGACGGCTACTGCCTGAACGCGAGCACCGCCGGGGCCGCGGGGACCATCCTGCTCGGCGGCTGCACGGGGGACGGCACGAGGAACGTGTGGCGGCCGGAGCCCAGCGCGGGAGCCGGCGCGGCGGGTGTCGAGACCGGCCAGCTCGTCAACTACAGGCAGTTCAGCCGCTGCCTCGACGTCACGAACCACACGCCCACCTACCCGTACATGATCGTCTGGTTCTGCAAGCAGGCGCCGGACGGCAACGTCTCCTGGAACCAGCAGTGGGCCATGCCGACGCCGGCCATCAGCACCGACACGGCCAAGGCGGGACAGATCCGCACCGCGGGCAGTGGCAACCCCGGCTACTGCCTGCGGCGGCCGGACATCGCCGGCGGGCTCGTCACCATGGTCCCCTGCCTGACCGCCAACGATGCGAAGCCCGCACCGGAGCTGGCCTGGAAGGTGTACGGCGACACCGGCAACCCGCTGACGAGTTTCAGCATCGTGGACAACAGCGGCAACTACTGCCTCACCGCCACCGACCTGACAGTGGCCAATCCGGAGACGCACACCGACGGCACCGCCAAGGTGCGGACGGCGCTCTGCTCCCTCAACCACCTGCAGAAGTGGAACGCTCCGCCCGGCTTCGACGACCCCAAGCGGTTGACGGGCACCCGGGAGAACTGACCGGTCACGGGGCCGGCAGGCGCCACACGCCGGTCGGTCCCGCGGTGGTCGGGCACGCCAGGTACGGCATCCGGGCCTCGCAGCCGTACGGCGCCGCGGTGTCCAGGGATCCGACGGTGTGCGGCCGGCCGGCCCGGTCAGTGACGCCGACCCAGGTCCGTCCCGGCACGGTGGTGTCGCTGCGCAGCCCCACCTCCCCGAGCGTGACGACGTGGCCCAGCCGCCGCACCACGCCCCCGGTCGCCGGGTCGATCACCGCCGCCTCGGGATTCTCGCTCTGGTCGTACGCGACCAGCCCCTGCGGTGTCACCTGCGCCGAGCTCCAGGCCGGGTCGGACCAGAGCACCGAGCCGTCGGCGCGGTCCAGCCCGCTCACCCAGCGGGTGTCCGAGATGCAGAGCACCGGGCTGCAGTCGTACACGGCGCCCACCGGCCCGCCTGTCGTGCGCCAGTCGACGGTCAGCGCCGGCAGCCCGTACGCGGTCGTCGAGGTCTTCCCCTGCTCCCGCCGCGACACGTAGATCCGGTCTCCCACGACCGACACGACCACGGCGTCGGCGGTCGCGTAGTCGCGCTGCTGCACGGGCAGGCGTACGCCCAGATCGCCCTCGCCGAGCAGCGCCCCGTCGGCGAACCGCAACGTGGTGACGTGCCCGTCGGCGCCGATGACGACGATCCGGTCCGGGCCGTCGTGGACCTCCGACCGGTTGTCCATGATCCGGCTCCAGTCCGCCGCCCCGGTCCGCGCATCGGCCACCGAAAGCCTCGCGGTGGTCTTCCCGACGTCGGTACGCAGCAGCACCTTGCCGTTCGTCAGAGCGATGGCCGAGGTGGCCGCCGACTCCAGGTGCCACAGGATGCTGCCGTCGGCGGCGTCGAGGAACGTCATCCGCGGATCGGAGCCGGACCGGGCGAGCAGCACCCCGGACGCCGCGTCGACGGTCAGCGCCTGCACGTTCTGCGGGACCGCCGTGGCCCACACCTGGGTTCCGGCCGGCAGGTCGTAGCGGCGTATCCCGGACTCGCTGTTCGGGTTCTGCCCGAAGGTGGCCGTGTAGAGCGCGGCGGGCCCGAGGGCGAACGCGGCGGCGGCCGTGCCGCCGGCCGACAGGACCGGAACCATCGCCGGCGCCGGCGGCACCGCCGCGGCCAGACCGAGCAGCACGAGGACCAGGACGCCGAGGACGAGGACCGGCCGCGGCGGGACGAGACGCCGGTGCAGCGCTCCGGGCCTGGTAGGGGCACGCGGCGGCGCTACATCGAGGTCGATCAACGGTACGGCGTCCGGCACGTGATCAGCATGCCCCGCGAAAGCCCGCAAGGGTACGTCCGCCACCATGTGGTGACGGTGAGTAGGCTGCCCGTATGTCCTATACGGTCCCGCCGACCCGTACGGCCGCCGTGGTGCGTCAGCTCCGCAACGAGATCGTCACGGGCGAGCTCCCGCCCGGCACCCTGATCAAGGACGCGGAGCTGGCCGCGCGACTCGGCGTCAGCATCACACCGGTCCGTGAAGCGATCGCTCAGCTCTCCGTCGAGGGCCTGATCGACATCGCCCCCAACCGCACCCGCCACGTCACCAAGGTGACCCAGAAGAACGCCCTCGAGCTCATCGATGTCATGGGCGTCCTCGCGTGCGCCGGCTTCGAGTGGGGGGTGGAGAACCTCACCGCCACCCATCTCGACCTGATGCGCCAGCGCCAGAAGGAGTTCGTCGAGGGCCTGCGCACGGGCAACGTGCTGGCGGCCGGCGCGGCCGGCGCCGACTTCAGCACGATCGTGATACTGGCCAGCGGCAACCGCGAGCTGCAGTCGATGGTCGACCTCGTGGTCGCGCGGACGCTGCGGATCCTGGCGATGGGGGCGGAGAGCGACCTCTGGGAGACCTGGATCACGGGCCACGAGGAGGTGCTCGGACTGCTCGAGCGCGGCGACCATCCGGGCGCCATCGCGCGCTACAAGCGGATCTACGTCGAGTTCCGCCAGAAGGTCGAGCGCGAGCTCTTCCAGGAGTGAGCCGTCACGCGAGCCGCGGCAGCAGCGGGCCCAGAAGATCAAGAGCGTTCCGGCGTACGGCGTAACGCGTGATCCCCCAGCGCTCGCGGTGCCGGCGCACCGCCGCGACGATCTCGTCCTCGGTGCCCACGAGGAGGAACGGCACCTCCCGCAGCTCGCTGACGCTCATGCCCAGCCGTTCGGCGTGCCCGGCCAGCGCGGCCTCGGCGTCGTCGGTGATCTCGACCTGCTGGACGAGCGCCTCGAGGACGGCGTTCCCGCCCGACCGGACCAGCTCGGCCTGCGCGTCGATGTCGGCGAGGTGCCACCGCGCCTCGTGCCGGTGCCCGTCGGCGAGCGTACGCCCGAAGCCGGTCAGCCCGACGACGTCCGCGTGCGCGCCGGCCCACCGCAACAACCGCGAGTTCGCCGTGCCCACCAGCAGCGGAACCCGTTCCTGCACCGGGCGCGGCTGCTCCAGCGCGGCGTTGAGCATCGTCAGCTCCGGACCGTCGACCGTGACCTTCTCGCCGGCCAGCAGCCGTACCGTGGCATCGGCGACCGCGATGCAGCGATCCACCCGTCCCCGCACGTCCGGCCGGACCCGCCCGATCGCGTCCCACTCCCCCGGGGTGTGACCGGCTCCGACGCCGAGCACCGCCCGGCCGCCGGAGATCACGTCCAGGGTGGCCACGTCCGCCGCCAGCAGCATCGGCTCGCGCACCCCGGCGTTGGCCACGTACGACCCCAGCTTGATCGTCGAGGTGACGGCCGCGGCCGCGGCGAGCGCGACGAACGGCGCGGCGCACGCGCCGGGATGGTCGGCCGCGAGCAGCGTGGTGAACCCGGCCTCCTCGGCCCGCCGGGCGGTGTCCAGCCACTCGGCGGCGTCGACGGGCTGGACTTGGAGCGCGAAGTCGGCCATGCCTCGATCTTGCCGTGGATCACCCGCCACATGGCGGGTAACGTCCGCCACATGGCGCTCGTCGGCGTCGATGTCCCCGGCCATCCTGGTGACAGCGCACGCCGTGATGTGCCTGACGAGGAGGACCGCATGACGCTGCCCCTGCAGACCACGCCGCCGCCGTTCGACCCCGAGCTGGGCGCCGCCCTCGCCGCGGTCGCCGAGCAGGTGCCGAGCTCGCTGACCGCCGACATGATCCCGGCGCTGCGCCAACGGGGTCCCGTGGACGCGGCCACCGACGACGACCTGCGCCGCGACGGCCGGTTCACGGTGGAGGAGCGGCAGGTGCCCGGCCTCGACGGCGACCCGGACATCTCCCTGCTCATCCTGCGCCCGACCGCGGCCCGCGGACCGCTGGGCTGCGTCTACCACACCCACGGCGGCGGCATGATCGTCGGCGACAACCGCTCCGGCGTCCCCGAGCTGCTCGACTGGGCGGAAGAGCTGGGGCTGGTCGTCGTGTCGGTCGAGTACAGGCTGGCCCCCGAGACGCCCCACCCGGGCCCGGTCAACGACTGCTACGCGGGTCTGCTGTGGACGGCCGCCCACGCGGACGAGCTCGGCTTCGACCCGGACCGGCTCATCGTGGCCGGCGGCAGCGCGGGCGGCGGCCTCGCGGCGGCCCTGGCGTTGCTGGCGCGCGACCGCGGCGGCCCGGCACTCAAAGGCCAGATGCTGATCTGCCCGATGCTCGACGACCGCAACGACACCCCGTCGGCGATCCAGATGGCGGGCCGCGGCATCTGGGACCGCACCGCCAACGACACCGGCTGGACGGCCCTGCTCGGCTCGGCGCGCGGCGGCCCGGACGTCTCGCCGTACGCGGCCCCGGCCCGGGCGACCGACCTCGGCGGCCTCCCGCCGGCCTTCATCGACGTCGGCTCGGCGGAGACGTTCCGCGACGAGGACGTGGACTACGCGACCCGCATCTGGCAGGCCGGCGGGGTGGCGGAACTGCACGTCTGGCCCGGCGGCTTCCACGGCTTCGACGGCTTCGTCCCGCAGGCGGCCCTGTCGCAGGAGGCGAGAGCCGCCCGGCTCCGCTGGCTGCACCGCCTCCTGGACGCCTGACGCGTGAAGGACCTGACGGTTCGCCTCGCCGCCCTCGACGCCGACGCGGGGGCGGCGCTGCGCGTGATCGCGTACTTCGACGGCCTGGTCGAGGCCCACGCGGGCCTGCAACCGATCGTCCGGGGCGCCGCGGTTCTGGCGGACTGCCCGGCCCGTCTGGTCGACGAGGAACGGCGCGTGCGGATCCGCGTCACGCAGGCCGGTCACAGCGTCCCGGACGACGACCCTCCGGACCCGGCGTGGATGTCCACGACGATCGGCACCGCGACTCTCTGGCTGGAACGCCCCGGCCCGCCGGGCACGGTCGACGCGATGATCCTGGAACGGGCGGCGGGAGCGGCGAGAGCGGTCCTGGACCGCACCCGCGGCCGGACCCCGGCCGCCGACCCCGCGTCGGTCGAGCTCCTGCTGGACGCGTCGGCGCATGCGGACGTACGCCGACAGGCGGCCCGGGCCATCGGTCTCTCCCCCGCCGACGAGGCGAGGGCGGTAGCACTCGAGGACGGCCCCCGAGTCGTCACCGCCGAGCCGGGCGCCCTCCCGGGCCGGGCCGGCATCGGCCCCCGCGTCCCCGTCCTGGACCTTCCGGCGTCCTGGCGGGCGGCGAGAACGGCCCTGCGCTTCGCGGCCGACGGCACGGACGAGGACCCGGGCGCGAGGATCGTGCACTACGACCAGCTGGGCGCCCTGGCAGTGCTCGCCGAGGCGGCGGACCCCGCAGGCGTGGCGGACGTCCAGGCCCTGCACCACGCGGCGTCCGCGGCGCCCTGGATGCTGGTCACGCTGCACCGCACCGCGGAGTCGGTCAGTTTGAGAGCGGCGGCTACGGCGTTGCGGGTGCACCACTCGACGCTGCAGGACCGGATCACGCACGCCGAGCACCTGCTCGGCTGGAACGTCCGCTCGCCGCACGGCAGGCTCCGCCTGCAGTTGGCCCTTGCCCTGCGCCGCCTCCAGCGCAGCCGTCCATAGAGGACGGGCTGGCCGCGGCTGAGCTCAGCCCACGCGGTCGGCGACCGCCTCGCCGCGCTGCACGAGGGCCGTGCGGTCCTGGGCCCAGCGGTCGGGGCACATGCCGCTGCGCCGCAGGGCCCGCAGGCCCGCCTCGGCCGAGTACACGCCGAGCATGCCCGCGCCACCGGCCGCCACGGCCTGGAAAAACTCTGCCCACGTCAGTAGCACAATCACTCCTCGGTCGCCGCTACCGCCCTCCGTTCGGTCGAGCGGCCGTCGTGCTGACGAATGCCGCCGCCAAGCTACCGAACGGGATCCACCCGGCTACCGAACCGCACCGCGGCGCGTACGGGTCACACCGGGCCGCCACCGAAGCCGATCTCGTTGCCGTCCGGGTCCCGGAAGATCACCTTGCGGACGCCGTTGTCGTAGGTCTCCCGCTCGGCCGGCTCGAGACCCCGCTCGGCGATCGCGGCGAGGCGGGCGTCGAGGTCGTCGACGAAGACGGTGTGCATGGCGTGGCCGGCGTGCTCGGGCCGCACGTCCAGGTACAGGTAGCGGTGCTCGGCAAGCTCCCACACCGCCTCGGTGTCGTTGGGTAGGAACGCCGGCGGGCCGCCGAGGAGGCGCTCGTACCAGGCGACGGCGGAGGGGTAGTCACGCACGGGAATTCCCGCGAACAGGTCCACCCCCATATTGTGTGGCCCGTGATCGCTCCCGTGCAGATCGGGCCCTACCGTGTCGAGCGGCTGCTCGGCACCGGGTCCTTCGCGACCGTGTGGCTGGGCCACGACGCGTCGCTGGGCGCCCGGGTCGCGATCAAGGTGCTGGCCGAGAACTGGAGTCACGACCTGCGGGTGCGGGAGCGGTTCCAGGAGGAGGCCCGGCTGTTGTGGCGGCTCGACCACGATCGGGTCGTCCGGGTGCACTCGCTGGGTGAGCTGCCCGACGGCCGCCCGTACCTGGTGATGAGCTGGGCCGACGGCGGGAGCCTGCGCGACCGGCTGGACGCCGGTCCGGTGCCGGTCGGCAGCGGCCTGCGGCTGCTGCGGGACATCGCCGCCGGCGTCGGCGTGCTGCACGACAACGGCATCGTGCACCGGGACCTGACTCCAGGCAACATCCTGTTCCGCTCGGGGCCGGCCGGCGCGGCGGAGCGGGTGGTGATCGCCGACTTGGGCCTGGCCAAGGCGCTGGCGGCGGCGTCCGGGCTGACCGCCCGCGCCGGCACCCCGGGCTACATGGCACCCGAGCAGGACGACCCGATGTCCGTCGTGGACACCCGCACCGACGTGTACGCCCTCGGCTGCCTCGGCATGCGGCTGCTGGCGCGTACCCGGTCGCCGCTGCGGCTGCGCGTGGGCGTACCGGCCGAAGTCGCCGACGTGCTGCACATCGCCACGGCGCGCCGGCCCGCCGACCGCTTCCGGGACGCGGCCTCGTTCGGGGCCGCACTTCAGCGAGCCGTCGCCGCCGATGACCGGGCCGCCGTGCGCAGCCGGAGGCGACCCATGGTGGCCGCAGGCCTGCTGCTCGGAGCCGCTCTGGCCGTCACGTCGCTGGGGGCGGATGCGGCGGGGGCGCGGTCACCGGCCGACGCGAGTGACACGACCGGGCGGATCACCGTCGCGCTGCCTGCGGGCTGGCGGGGCGACGGGGAGGGTTGGGAAGGGCAGCGGGATGCCGGCGGGCGCCGCGATCCGGCGCTGGTCATCTCCCCCGCACCCCAGCAGTGGTTGTCGGACGCGGCGGTGCCGGGGGCCTTCATCGGGTTGTCCCGAAGTCTCGCCGCAACGACCACGCCCGCGGCTTTCGTGGCCGAGCGCGGCCATGCCGGTTGCACGACCGACCCCGTGCGGACCACTCGCCAGGCGGGGGTCGACTGGGTCGTGGCCCGGCACGCGTCCTGCCGGGCCGGCAAGCCGGTCATCGTCGAGGCCGCCGGGATGGCTACCGGCGGCGCCGGACTGGTGTACGCGCAGATCGCGCCCCCGGCGGGCAGCACGCCGGCCTTCGTCGACGCGCTTCTCGCCGGGATCGACGTGCGGTAGGGCGCTACTTGCGCACCACGACCGTGAGCTCCACCGTGTGCTCGTCCTCGCCCTGGGGGAAGCGCAGCGTGACGGTGCCGGGCCGGACGAACTGGATGGAGTGCACCCCTGCCTCGTAGAAGCCCTCCACGAGCGAGTCCGGCGACGTGTCCAGCAGGCCGGGGCCGAGGTTGCGCAGCCGCAGAACGCCGCCGACGCTGATGCAGAGCGACGGCGCGAAGCGCTCCTCCTGAGCGTCGAGATCGGTCTCCACCGCACCGAGGCACGCCTTGCGGGAGGGTGCGGGACGGGAGGGTGCGGGACGGGAGGCCGGGGCCGAGGGCGGCGCCGAGAACGCGACGGCCCGCGGCGGGGCGTCGACCGGGAGCGGCGACACCGGCTCGGACCCGCACGCGGCGGTGGCGAGGGCGAGCACGCCGGCGGCGGCGAGGCGGCTGATGCGGGGGCGGTTCATGACGGTGGCTCCTTCGGTTGTCAGACCTTGCACCCTGTTCGTCACGGGGTCACCGTCATTTGTTCGGCCTATGACCCAGATCACATCGGCCGTCGTCGAGGCGCTCCCGGAGCCGGCGGCGGCCCTCGTGGATCCGCGACTTCACCGTCCCCTCCGCCAGCTCCAGGCAGGTCGCGATCTCCGCGTAGCTCAGGCCGACGACGTCGCGCAACGTCACGGGTTCGGCCAGCTGGGGACCCAGACCCTCCAGGGCGTCGAGCAGGTCGAGCCGGGTGCCGGCCACGACGCTGGTCCGCTGCGGGTCCGGGCGCTCCGGCGGCGGCCCGCTCGACTCGGCGAGGAACCGCCGCCGCAGCACCTGGTACGTCGAGCGCGACCGGTTCGCGGCGATCCGGTACAGCCAGGTCCGGAAGGCGGACCGGCCCTCGAAGCGGGCGATCCCCTGCGCCACCGCCAGCAGGGTGTCCTGGCACGCCTCCTCCGCGTCCTCCCGGTTGGGCAGGAAACGCGCGCAGATCCGCAGCACCTCGGGACGCACCGCCGCGAGCAGCTCCTCGAGGGCCGCCGGGTCGTGCGCCGCCGCTACGGCCAGGTCGTCGAGGCCGGGCGGTGCGCTCATGTCGCGATCCTTCCGCTGGGTGCCACCCCTGCGGGGCGTGGATCGGCAGCGTAACCGGTTCAGTTTTTTCCTGCGGTTGCCGATCTCGGTATGACATGAGCTCCTCGACGGTTTCCCTGGATCACTCGGTGGGCGTGGGCGGCAGCTCCGCCGGCACCGCCGAGCAGGCTGCGGCCGAGGCGGTACGGGCGGCCCTCGGGGGACGCCGGCCCGCGGCCGACGACCTGGTCCTGATCTTCCCGACCATCGAGTACGACCCGCACGAGCTCCTGCGGGCGGCCCGCCGCGAGGCCGGAGCGGCCCGGGTGCTGGGATGCAGCGCCTTCGGCTGGCTGACCGGCGCCGCACAGGGCACCGCCGGCTGCAGCGCGGCGTACCTGCCCGCCGCCGGGCTCTCGTTCGGCGTGGCCGTGGCCGACTCCCTCGGCACCGACCTGTACGCGGTGGCGCGCGAGACCACCGAGGCGGCTCGTGCCCGCGCCGGAGCCGGGCACCCGCACAACACGCTGCTCGTCCTGTCCGACGGGCTGGCCGGCGACCAGCGGGAGGTCATGCGCGGGTGCTACGCGGCCGCCGGCGCGGCCGTGCCGGTGATCGGTGGCAGCGCGGGCGAGAACCTGACCCAGGTCGTCACCTACCAGTACGCCGAGGACCGGGTGCTGACCAACGGCTTGGTCGTCGTCTGGATCGGCTCGCCGAATCCCGTGGGCGTCGGCACGGCGCACGGCTGGCGTCCGGTGGGCGACACCATGATCGTCACCCGGGCGAGCGGGAACGTCATCCACGAGCTCGACGGCCGCCCGGCGGCCGAGGTCTACTTCGACAAGCGGGCGGCCGTCACCGGTGACCCCTCGCAGCCGGGTGCCGGCGAGCGGTTCATGGCCGGTTCGGTGATGGACGGGCCGCTCGGCCTGCCCACCGCGGCGGGCCGGTTCGACGTCCGGCACATCCTCGGCCCCACGGACGACGGCGGGCTGGCCATGTTCGGCTACGTCAGCGACCACTCCGTCGTCCAGATCATGCGCAGCGAGCCGGCCGACCTCATCGCCGCCGCCGGGACCGCCGCCGCGGCCGCCGCAGGCCGGTTGACGACCCCTCCGCGCGGTGTCCTGGTCTTCGGGTGCACCGCCCGCGCCGGGCTGCTCGGCGAGCCCGGGATGCGCGCCGAGGCGGAGGCGATCACCGACGCGCTGGCGGGCGTGCCCACCTGCGGCTTCTACACGTACGGCGAGTTCGCCCGTACCTCCGGCTCGACCGGCTTCCACAACGCCTCCGTCGCGGTGCTGGCGCTGTGACCGAAGCCGACGAGCTTCGCGAGGAGATCCGGGTCCTGCGGGAGCAGATCGCGGCCGCGCAGTCCGGAGCGGCACGGTCGCTGTCCCGCGCCACCCGGCTGGCGCAGGTCGTCAGCGTGCTGGGACAGGTCGCCGACAGCGGCGAGAGCGCCGACCGGATCGCCGGCGAGGTGGCCGAGCTGTTCGGCGCCGACATCGTCGCCCTGTGGCTCGCCGAGCCGGCCGGCCTCGCCGTGGCCGCGCACTGCGGCGTACCGGCCGCCGACCTGCCCGCCGACGCCGGGGTGCTGCCGGCCGCCGTCGTGGAGCTTCCGGCCTCCGCCCCGCCGCTGGCCGGCGCCGCCGCGGACCTGCCGCTGCCCTCCTGGCTGCGGCCGTACTGCCTGGAGCAGGTGGTCTGGGCACGGCTGGAGGCCTCCGGCGGCCTGCTCGGCTACATGCTGGTCGCGCGGCAGGAGCCGGTGGCCTTCGACGGCTCCGACGTGCTCGAGCTGCGGGCTGTCACGGCGCGCATCGCGCTGGCGATCGACCGGGCCCGGCTGCACCGCCGGACCCAGGACCAGGTGCGGCAGCTGCGCCGGCTGCAGGAGTTCACCGCGCGGCTCGCCGGCATGCTGGACCGTACGGAGATCGCCGAGTCGCTGGCCGGCGTGATCGCCGCCGAGACCGGCTGCGGGTGCGTGTCCGTCCACCTGGCCGAGCTGCCCGATGCCGGAGCGGTCGCCACCGCCGGCGCCGGCTGCGGCGCGCCGGGGGTGCCCGCTGCCGATCGCGTACGGGCTCTGCCCCTGCGCGCGGGCGGCCGGCAGGTCGGCCGTCTGGTGGTGCACGACGCGCCCCTTGCCGACAGCGAGGGCGACGCCCTGCTGCACCACCTCGCCGACCTCGGCGGCCTGGTGCTGGACAAGGCGACGCTCTTCGAGACGGTCCGCCGCCAGGCGCATCGCGACGGGCTCACCGGGCTCGCGAACCGTTCCCTGTTCACCGAGCGGCTGACCGCGGCCGTCGCCGCCGCCGAGGCCACCGGGGCCGGCCTGGCGGTCGTCTTCATCGACCTCGACGGCTTCAAGCAGGTGAACGACACGCTGGGCCACGAGATCGGCGACCTGCTGCTCAGCCACGTGGCCTGGCAGCTGCAGGCCGCCGCCGGGCCGCAGGACACCGTCGCCCGCCTCGGCGGGGACGAGTTCGTGGTGCTCACCACGGAGGCGGCCACGCCGCAGGAGGCGGCGGAGCTGGCCCGGCGGCTCGCGGCCGCGGTCCGCGAACCGCTGACCCTGGCAGGCGGCGAGCTGACCGCTGCGGCCAGCATCGGCCTGGCCACCACCGTCGACTGCGGCTACCACGCCGACGCCCTGCTGCGCCACGCCGACCGGGCCATGTACGCCGACAAACGGGACAGCCGGGCCGCGGTCACCCGCTGACCGCGCCGGTCCCGGGACCCTCGTCAACGGTTCCTGCGGTTCGGCTCAAGAAGAACTCAATGAGGTGCCGTCCGGTCGTCGGCGGCCGATGGTGCCGGCGAGCCCGATCAGAGTTTCTTCGAAGGAGTGACATGGTGAGTCGAGCGCGCAGAGCGCCGTCCATACCGGGGAGGCGGCGTGCGGCCGCGGCAGTCATCGCGCCACTGACCGCCGTGGGCCTGTTCGGCGTCGGGACGCCGGCCCACGCGAGCTCCGAGGCCGCCGCGCCGGTCCCGGTCATCGTGCGTACCGGATCGGTGCAGGACTCGGCACGGGCGCAGGCGGCGGTCCGGGCCGCCGGGGGCACGGTGGACCGGCCCCTCGACCTGATCTCCGGCTTCGCCGGGCACGTCCCTCCGGCGGCGCTGACGCTGCTGCGCGCGACTCCGGGAGTGACGGCGGTGACCACCGACGCTTCCGTGCGCCTCAAGTCGGACAAGTGGCTCGACGACGGCGGCAAGAACGCGCCTGTCGCGGCCATCAAGAAGGCGGCGGGCGGCAAGGACAAGATCGTCGACGCGGCATCGCTGACCGGTGCCGGGATCGGCGTCGCGCTCATCGACTCGGGCATCGCGCCGGTCAAGGGCCTCAACCAGCCCGGCAAGGTCGTGAACGGGCCGGACCTCTCGTTCGAGTCCCAGGTGCCCGGCCTCGCCAACATCGACACGTACGGTCACGGCACCCACATGGCCGGCATCATCGCCGGCAGCGACCCGGCCACCCCGGCCGGGACGCCGCGCTACGACGGCATCGCACCCGGTGCCCACATCGTGAGCCTGAAGGTGGCGGCCGCCGACGGCGCCAGCGACGTCTCGCAGGTCATCGCGGCGATCGACTGGGTCGTCACCCACCGTAACGACCCCGGGCTGAACATGCGGGTGCTGAACCTGTCGTTCGGCACCGACTCCGTGCAGAGCGCGACGCTCGACCCGCTGTCCTACGCGGTCGAGGCGGCATGGCGCAAGGGCATCGTCGTCGTCGTATCGGTCGGCAACGACGGCACGACCGCGCCCCGGGTGACGATGCCGGCGGCCAACCCGTTCGTCATCGCGGTCGGTGCGGCCGACTCGGCCGGCACCGAGACCCGGCTCGACGACACGGTGGCGACGTTCAGCAGCCGCGGGAACGCCACCCGCCACGCCGACCTCCTGGCCACCGGACGGTCCGTGGTGTCGCTGCGCGACCCGGGTTCGTACATCGACAGCAACTACCCGGGCGCCCGCGTCGCCGACGCGACGGGTGAGGAGCGGTTCTTCCGCGGCAGCGGCACCTCCCAGGCGGCCGCGGTCGTGTCCGGATCGGTCGCCCTGCTGCTGCAGCAGCGTCCGTCCCTGACCCCGGACCAGGTCAAGAAGCTGCTCATGCAGACGGCGGACCCGCTGGTGCAAGCGGATCCGATCGGGGCGGGGTCCGGGCAGCTCGACATCGCGCGGGCGGTGAGCCTGCCGACGCCCGGCGACGCCGGGCAGAAGTTCCCCGCCGCCACGGGGCTGGGCACCCTCGAAGGCGCCCGCGGCACGAGCCACGTCATCGACGACACCACCGGGACCGTGCTGCGCGGTGAGGTCGACATCTTCGGCGTCGCCTGGAACGCCAAGCAGTGGGCGGCGGCGGCCAAGGACGGCAAGGCGTGGAACGGCGGCACCTGGAACGGAAGCGTGTGGACGGGCAGCTCCTTCACCGGCACCTCGTGGGCGTCCAGGACCTGGGCCGCGGGCACCTGGACCTCGCTCAACTGGGCGGGCCGGTCGTGGACCGGGCGCTCCTGGACCGGGCGCTCCTGGACCGGGCGCTCCTGGACCGGACGATCGTGGACGGGCGGGACCTGGTGCGGACGGTCGTGGACCGGCCGGAGCTGGACCTGACGGCCACACCCTTTCCTTGATTCACCCGGACGGCGGCCGATAGGTCGGAAGAGGCTGCGAAGGGGGGCGCACATGCGGCGACAATCGTTCCGCGTGGGCGCCCTCACGGCCTTTCTGGCCGTCGCCTGCCTGGCCGCTCAGGGGGCCTGGCTCGCCGGAGGACTCCCTCCGGCCGGGGACCGCCTGCTCACCATCGTGGCCTTCACCGTGCTCTTCGCGGTCACCGACAAGTTCGTGGTGACCTTTCCGGTCCGGCGCGGCGCCCACACCATC
This sequence comes from Actinoplanes sp. NPDC049548, assembly GCF_040676695.1. Lineage (NCBI taxonomy): Bacteria > Bacillati > Actinomycetota > Actinomycetes > Micromonosporales > Micromonosporaceae > Actinoplanes > Actinoplanes sp. NPDC049548. The sequence continues at coordinate 112,190 of NZ_JBFAPM010000008.1, read as the reverse complement.
AGCCTCAGCGAGATTCCGCTGGTGGTGGGCCTGGTCATGGTGCACCCGGTGCTGCTGGTCGCCGCACGGTTCGTCGGCGGGCTGACGGGACTGGTGGTGTTCCGTCGCCAGCGCGGCGCGAAGCTCGCCTTCAACGCCTGCCTGTACGCCACCCAGGCCACCGTGGCCGGCGCTGTCTTCCACGTGGTGGTCAAGGGAGCGGACCCGCTGGGGCCGTTCGGATGGGCCGCCGCGTACGCCGCCGCGTTCGCCACGGATCTCGTCTCCATCGTCCTCATCACCGCCGTCATCGCCATCCAGGACGACAGCCGGCAGTGGCGGCAGCTGCTCCGTGCCGATCTCCGCGGACTGCTGCAGCTGGCCCTGGTCGCGGTCACGACGACGATGGGCCTGGTGACCGCGGTCGTCGTGCACGACCGCGTGCAGGCGGTGTTCCTGCTCGCCGTCCTCGCTTTCGCCGTCTACCGCGTCTTCCGCCGCTACGCGCAGCAGACCCAGGGGCACGCGCAGGTCGAAGCCCTGTACGAGTTCACCCAGGCGGTGACCGGCGCCCGGGACGCCACCGACGTGACCCGCGTGGCGCTCGGCCGGGTCCGCGACCTGATCCGGGCCGAGACGGCCGAGCTCCTGCTCGTCCAGGGCGACACCGCCGTACGCCTGCAGATGACCGGCCGGGACCGGTTCCGCACCGACACCGTCGCCCTCACCGAAGCCGACTGGTGGCGTCCCGCCCGCACGGGCAGCCCGGTCCTGCGCGACACCGGCTCCGCCCCGGACGCCATCGCCGTACCGCTGGACCTCGACGACGTCACCGCGGTGCTTCTCGTCGCCGGGCGCATGTCCGAGATCGCGGCCTTCACCGGAGACCATCTCCGGCTCCTGCAGGCATTGGCAGGGCACGCCGGGGTGGCGCTGCGCAACGCGCGGCTGGTGGAGATGCTGCGGCACACCGGGCTGACGGACCCGCTGACCGACCTGCCGAACCGGCGCCGGTTCGTCACCGAGCTGCAGGAGGAGCTCGAGTCGGCCCGCACCACGTCGCACCTGGTGGGCGTGCTGCTGCTGGCGCTGGACCGGTTCAAGGACATCAACGCCGGCCTCGGCCACGACGTCGGCGACCGGGTGCTCCGGGAGGTGGGTCGCCGCCTGCACAGCGAGCTGGGCGACCGGTACGCGCTCGCCCGCGTCGGCGGTGACGAGTTCGCCCTCCTGGTGGCGGACGCCAAGATCTCCGCGGACGTCCTGACCGCGGCGTACCACGTCCGCAGCGTCCTCGCGCGGCCCATCGCCATCGACGACGTCGCCATCACCGCGCAGGCCAGCATCGGTGTGGCGTACGCCCCCGACCACGGAAGCGACGCCGAACGCCTCCTGCAGCAGGCCGACATCGCGCTGCACGCCGCGAAGGACGCCCGCAGCGGCGTACGCGTCTACCGTCCGGAGGACGACCGCCACACGCCCCGGCGCCTGCGCATCATGGGCGAGCTCCGCACCGCCGTGGAGACCGGCGCGCTCGACGTCGTCTACCAGCCCAAGGTCTCCGCGGCCACCGGCGAGGTCGTCGGCGTCGAGGCGCTGAGCCGCTGGAACCACGCCGAGGGTCCCGTGGCACCGGACGAGTTCATCCAGCTCGCCGAGCGCTCCGGGCTCATCGGGGCGCTCACGCTCAACGTCCTGGACCAGGCCCTGGCCGCGTACGCGACCTGGCGCAGCGCCGGCCACGACGTCCCGGTGGCGGTCAACGTCTCACCGCTGTCCCTGGCGGAGCCCGACTTCGCCGGCGACCTGGAGCGGGCGCTCGGCCGGCACCGGGTACCGCCCGCGGCGCTGACCGTGGAGATCACCGAGGGCGCGGTCATGCAGGACCCGGCGCGCAGCCTGGCCACCCTGCAGGCACTGCACGGCCTCGGCGTCAAGCTCTCCATCGACGACTTCGGGACCGGGCACTCCTCGCTGGCCCGCCTCGCCGAGCTGCCCATCCAGGAAGTCAAGATCGACAAGAGCTTCGTCCACCACCTGACCAGCGACCGGAGCAAACGAGCTGTCACCGACGCCGCCCTGCACCTGGGCCGCGCGCTCGAGCTGACCGTCGTGGCCGAGGGCGTCGAGACCGAGAGCCAGTTCCATCACCTCCGCGAGCGCGGCTGCGACGTGATCCAGGGCTACTACGTCTCGCACCCGCTCCCGGCGCCGGAGCTGAGCTCCTGGCTGGCGGCGAGGTGCGTCCGTCCGGACCTCGCAAGCGACGCCGACCTCATCCCGGAGGCGACGGCGGGCCGCTGAGCCTCGGTCTGACTTCTTCCCGGCCGGGTCGAAGGCCGCCGGAACTCCTGGGAACTGGCCGCGTTCAGCCGACGACTATGAGCGTGAACGCCTGAACCGGAAGTGCCCGGCGCGTTGCCCCCACCACCGACACCCCCGATGAGGACAGCCGATGGCCATCACCCCGGACCTCGCGCCCGCCAGGACAGCGGCCGGACCCGATCGACCGGCCCGCCGTCCGTCCGCCGTCGGCGCGCTGCTGCTGCGGCTGCACTTCTACGCCGGGGTCCTGGTCGCACCGTTCCTCGTGGTCGCAGCCCTGACCGGCCTGCTCTACACCGCCACTCCCCAGCTCGACTCGATGTTGTACGGCGACCAGCTGACCGTCACCGAGACCAGGGCGACCGCGCTGCCCCTGTCCCAGCAGATCGAGGCCGCCCGCACGGCCCACCCGGACGGCACCGTGTCGGCGGTGCAGCCCGGCAGCGGCGCGGACACCACCAGGGTCGTCTTCTCGCTGCCCGACCTCGGCGAGAACCAGCACACGGTCTACGTGAACCCCTACGCCGGCGCCGTGCAGGGTCAGCTCACCACCTGGTACGGCTCCACCCCGGTCACCACCTGGCTCGACGACCTGCACCGCAACCTGCACCTCGGCGTGGCCGGGCGCTACTACTCCGAGCTCGCCGCCAGCTGGCTCTGGGTCCTCACGCTGGGCGGCATCGTCCTGTGGTGGCGGCGCCGCCGTACCGTCCGCGGGATGGTCACCGCGGACCTCGCGGCGAAGAAGGGCGTACGCCGCACCCGCGGCTGGCACGCGGCCACCGGCGTGTGGCTGAGCGTCGGCCTGCTCATCCTCGCCGCGACCGGCCTCACCTGGTCCCGTTACGCCGGCGGCAACTTCACCGCCGTGCTGGACACGTTCGACGCGCACACGCCGGAACTGGCCACGGGTGCGGCCGTACCGCCGGTCGGCGGACACCACGGCGGTGGAAGCGCGGAGGCGGCACCGGTCGACCTGGCGCAGGCCGACACGGTTCTCAAGGTGGCCCGCGACAACGGACTGAGCGGGGCCATCGAGCTGTCCGTACCGGAAACCAGCGGGCAGACCTGGACGGTCGCCGGCATCGACAACACCTGGCCGATCGACCTGGACCGCATCGCCGTCGACCCCGGGTCCGCCACGGTCACCGCCCGCAGCGACTTCGCGGACTGGCCGGTTCTCGCCAAGCTCAGCAAGCTCGGCGTCCAGGCTCACATGGGCCGCCTGTTCGGTGTCGCCAACCAGATCCTGCTCGCCGCGCTGGCCGTCGGCCTGCTCTGCGTCATCCTCTGGGGCTACCGCATGTGGTGGCAGCGCCGCCCGACCCGCGGCGACCGTCGCGCCCTCGTCGGCGCCACGCCGGCCCGAGGCGCCTGGCTGGGGCTTCCCGGCTGGGGCGTGGCCGTGGGCGTACCGGTCGTCTTCGCGATCGGCTGGGCCATGCCACTGTTCGGCATCCCGCTCGCCGCTTTCCTGGTCGTCGACGCCGTGATCGGCGGGTTCCGCCGGTCCCACGCCTAGCGGAGGCGGTGGCAGGTCGCTCGCACGGAGATCACCAGCTCGGGCGAGTGCCGGATGTCGACCTCGACGACATAGCTGTCCCGGGACGCCTCCAGCAGGCGGTCGTTCGGATGGTGCACCTTCCACCCGCGGGCCGTGAGGTCCGTCCCGAGCTTCGCCATCCGGTCGGCGGGGTCGGCGCCGGGGCGGGTGACGAGCCATCCGTCGGAGGACACCGAGCCGGGCGCGTTGCAGGACGCCGTGTGGAGGCGAAGCTCCTCGTCGATCGGCGGTGATCCGAGCAGGGCATGGACAATGTGGACCTGCTCGCGTGCGGCCGTGTCGTCGATCGCGGGAGCACGGGTCGCCGTGGCTCCGGCCGACTGCCGGCCCGGCGTGGGAAGCAGCCAGATGACGACCGCGATCAGCACCCCGCCGGCCACTGTCCCGGCTCGGATGAGAGCCGACCGCCGATCCGGGCCGGGCGCAGTCACCGCCCGGCTGTCGTCCGCCTTCAGCCGGCGCCGGATCAGCCAGAGCGGCAGTTCCAGCAACAGGACGAACGCGCCGCACACGAGCTCGAAGCGGAACGCCGCTATCGCCAGTGCCACGGTGACGGGAAGCCACGGTCCGAGCAGGTCGACGAGCGCGGTCGGGTCGCCCCAGGGATCGGGATCCCGGGCGACCAGGCGCGAATCCCACCACAGCATCAAGCCGAGCAACGCGAAGAGCGCGACGACGATCCGGGTCTGATGACGGTCGAGGAAGTCCTGCACCCGCGTCAGACGCCGCTCCCACCTCTGCAGCCGGCTCGAAGCCACCTCAGCTCCGCCGCCGCAGCACGCCGATCACCATCGCGAGCGACGCGAGGGACAGGAACATCATGGGGACGGCGACCTTCAACGATCCGCCGCGTCCCCGCAATATGTCGTATCCGACCGACGGCAACGCCCGCTCCTTCGCCGGATCCGGCCGCGCCTGCACCGGCGGTACCATGCCGTTCTCGGCCGCGATCAGAGGCAGCGCGCCGGCGGCCCGCAAGATGCCCGCGCCGGTGTCCGCGACGAACATCGTGTCGGTCATGCCCACGGACCCGGGCTCCATCACCGTCGACGACGACTCGTCCCGGGAGTCGACCACCTGCAGCACGAGCTTGTCGCGCTTCCTCGAAGCCGGGTGGACGGTCGCGACGACGACGAGCCAGCGGTCACAGCCGGGCGCCTTGCGAACCGAAACGCCCGCGCCGCCGTTCGAACCGAGGCTCAACGTGACCGGTTGCCCCCTCTCGAAGCTGTCCAGCTGCCAGCCGTAACAGAGATGCTGGGCCTGCGTCGCGCGGGCCAGCGCAGCCGCGGTGGCGTCGGCCGCCGCCGGCTCGGGAGGACCGATCCGGTCCGACGAGTCGAAGAACGGCATGTCGCCCACACAGAAGGCGAGCATCATCCCGCCGAAACCGATCGCGAGAAGGATGCCGAGCTTTCGCCCCCGCCGCTGCGGGGGATCACCGGTCCCAGTGACCTGCGACATGAGCCAGATACCTCGGGTAGGCGGTGGTGGTCTTCTCGACCAGGATTAGGGAACCGTTCTGCCGGCGCAGGATCACGATGCTGTCGTCGGCGTACCGCAGATAGACGCCGTCGGCGTCGGCGACGCCACGGCCGGGACGCCACCCGTCGGTGATTTCTGCGGCGACCCCGGTCGGTTTCAGCGGAGACGTGTACGCGACAGCGTCGCCCCCGATGTCGTCGGCGGGCGACCGCGCATAGGCGGCGTCCACGTGCCGCCGGACGCTCGGAGCATCGGGTATTCCATCCGACACGAGGAAGGCGACGGTCACCACGACCGAGAACGCCAAGGTACCGAGGGCCTGGCGGACGGTGAGGATCTCGCCTGCCAGGCTGCCGGCGTCGCCGGGCTCGGTGGCCACGTCCTGCCGATCCTCCGTACGCCATCGTTTGCGCACCAACGGCTTCTCCTTCCCGCCCGCAAGCCGCGCCGATCGTAAAGGACTCGATCAAATGCCGGAGATCGAGGTCGATGCGTGGATCCGGTACCGTGCCGGACGGCCCGGGAAGGGCAGGCACGCCTCGGCGAAGCGGAGAACAACGATGCCCATCAACCGCAACGGCATGTGGCCGGAAGTGCGGCCCTCCACCGGTGGCCGCACCTACTCGATCCTGTTCAGCCCCGACGGGCGTCATCTGATCAGTCACCTCGCCGGCGATCGGGTACGGGTGTGGGACCTCACGACCCGGACGCCCCTGTTCGAGTGGACCGACACCCACGACCCGGTCTTCGGCCCCGAGCCGTCCACCGTCGTCGACCTCGAGGTCGACTACCTGGGCAACGGAGTCCTGCTCTGTACCGACCTGCGGACAGGCCTCACGCAGTCGCGGAAGTGGCCGTACGAGGACGGATGGCCGCTGTCCGGTGTGGACGGAAGACTGGAGTTCCTGGTCACCACCGCCGAGGGGGAAAAGGCGATCGTCGACGCCGGGACCGGCGCCATCCGCTGCGTGCTGTCGGGAGCGACGGACGACGTGGGCCGGGGCGTGCCGTCGCCGGACGGACGCCTGCTGGCGGCACCCAGCTGGAAGACCCGGAGGCAGCCGATCCCGATCTGGAGCACGACGGACGGCGTCCAGCGCGCGGTGGTCCCCTCCGGCGGCTGGATCTCGAGCGTGGTGTTCCTGCCGGGCGGTGCCCGATGCCTCATCACCGGCGACGACACGACCAAGGTATGGGACTTCGCCACCGAGGCGGTGGTCCTGGAGATCGACGGTGACGAGGTCGCTGTCTCGCCCGACGGCAACCGGGTGGCCGTCACCGGCGACGACGCGGCCGTCGTCATCTACTCCACGGCGACCTGGGAGCCGCTCGTCACGCTGGAGGACGCCGGCTCGGTGAATACGATGGCGTTCAGCCCCGACGGCACATACCTCGCCACCGGCCACACCGACGACTCGGTCATCCGGATGTGGGACAGCTGGTCCGGCCGGTTCGATCACGACCTGAGCGGCGTGACGCGCGAGGTGCACGCGCTCGCGTTCAGCGCCGACGGACGACGGCTCACCACGGTCACCGACGACGAGGTGCGCATCTGGGAGATCGCCGGGGAACGGCCGGCGTACCGGCTGCCGGCGTCGGACTGCGCGGTCAACACGGTGGCGTACAGCCCGGGTGGAGGCGTGCTCGCCGTCGCCGACGACGAGACCGTACGGTTCTTCGACGCCACGACCGCATCGCCCGCCGGCGCCCTGGAGCCGACCGGTTCTCCCGTCCTGGCACTGGCGTTCGCGCCCGGCGGCGGGATGCTCGCGACCGCGTGCGAGGACGGCACGGTCCACCTGTGGGGCGCCGGGCGGGAACATGTCGGCGTGCTGGACGGCCATGGCAGGCCGGCCTGGTACGCGGCCTTCCACCTCGACGGCCGGCACCTGGTGGTCGCCGACGACGAGACCGTCTGCCTCTGGGACACCACCACCGGGCAGTTCGTGCTGCACCTCGCGGAGCCCGGGAACCGGGTGGACGCGGTCGCCCTCGCACCCGACGGACGCGGCTACGCGATCGGCACCGACCGCAGCGACAGCCTGGCCGTTTATCGAGCCGCCGGCACGGAACCGGCCACGCCGTTCTCGGACACGGTCAGCTGCATGGCGTACTCGCCGGACGGGGCGCTCGCCGTCGGCAGCGAGGAGAACACCGTGCACATCCTCAAGGACCCCGGCTCGGGTGACTGGAACGGGTTCCTCAACGGCCACGCCGGCCAGGTCCGCTCGCTGGCCTACTCCCCCGACGGCCGGCTGCTCGCCGTCGGGTGCGACAACGGGACCGTGCACCTGTGGGACGCCGCGTCCGAACGGCGGCTCGCCATGCTGATCGCGCTCGACGACGGCGGATCGGCGATCGTCCGCGACAGCGGGCAGCGCCTCGTCGACGGCTCACCGAACGGCGAGCTCCGGTTCTGGGACGGCGGTGCGGCCGCTACTTCTCCCGCCGGAACTTGGTGACCGACGGGTCGTTGGCGATCTGGTCCGCGGCCCATTCCATCCGGGTCGTGAACTCCTTCGGCTGCTTGATGCGACCGCGCATGAGGTCGTCGACGGCGGCCTGCCACTGCTTGTCCAGGTTCACGTACCAGTCGTTGAGCCGCCACTGGAGGACGTTCGTCCCGGCCCGGCTGAGGACCTGGCTCGCCGACGTCAGCGCGGTGGACCCGGTCACGGTGTCCGCCGAGCCCCGGACGCTGGCCAGCGACCGGGTGGACCGGGCGAAGGCGGCCGCGCCGGCCGTGGAGGTCATGATGCGCAGATACTCCAGCGCGCCCTCCTTGTTGGCGGCCTTCGCCGGTACGACGAACGACCCGACGGCGCCGGCCCGCACACTGCCGTGCGGCAGCACGTCGTCATCACCGACGCTCCACACCGGCAGCAGGGTCAGCTCCACACCGGGCCGCAGCGTCTTCTTCATCTCGTTCTCCAGCCAAGTGCCGCAAGGAACCAGCGCCGCCTTGCCGTCGATCAGCGCCTGCTGGCATTCCAAGTGACTGAGGTTCTCGCTGCCGGCGAGCACCCACCCCTTGGCCACCATCTCGATGACCATGCCGAGCGCCTCGGTGACGGCCTCCTGCCGCCACGCGCCCTGCTCGAGATTGTCGATCTTCATGGCCGCCGCGGTGCCGCCGATCTTCTGGATCCAGTCCGCCAGCGGCCAACCCATGTAGTACGGGTACTTGCCGGGGTGCGCCCATGGCGCCATGCCGGCGGCCTTGATCTTCGGCGCGAGGGCCCGGAACTCGTCCCAGGTCGTCGGCGCCTCCCAGCCCTTCGCCCGGAAGAGCGCGGCATCGTAGTAGACCCCGAACAGCGTGTACGCGTAGTTCAGGGAATACACCGTGTCGTTGAAGGTGCCGGACTCGGCCGTACCCGGAAGCAGAACGTCGCGGACCTTCACGCCCGGGTCGTCGATGGTGGGCGCGTTCAACAGCCCGTCCAGCTCCGCCAGCTGCCCGTCGTTCACGAGGGCGCCCAGCTGGAACTGCTTGGCCCCGTCGTTGAGCACCACGTCCGGCGGGTTGCCGGCCACCAGCCGCGGCTCCACCAGGCCCTCGATGTCCTTGGTCGGCACGTGCGTGACCTTGGCATCCGGGAACTTCGTCCGGTACATCGACTGATGCACCTTGGCGTACTCGTCGCCGTACCCGCCGTTGAAGATGACGACCTCGAGGGGCGCATCCGCCCGAACCCGGAAGGGGTCGTCACCGGCGTCCTCGTCGTGGCCGCAGGCGCTCAACCCCGCGGGCAGCAGCGTCAGAATCGGCACGGAAGCGAGCCCTCGCAGGACCGTTCGTCGACTGCCCGTCGGCTCCCCCACCATGAACGCCTCCGGATCCCCGCATCCAGTCCAGACGTCGTCTGAATGTACCGGCAGCCAGCCCCCCGCGAAGCGCGACAGAAGAAAACACCCCACCGCTGCTCAGGGCAAAGAAGAGACACCGCCTACCCGACCGCAGCGACACCGCGACCACCCGACACCGCGACCACGCGGACCACCGCGACCACCGCAACGCGGGGTCTCCGGGGGCTCGGCCCCCGGAGCCAACAAGACGAGGGGCCCCGGTCCGCGCTTTCCGCGGACACAGAGCCCCTGCCACTCGTGGAGCTGAGGGGACTCGAACCCCTGACCCCCACACTGCCAGTGTGGTGCGCTACCAGCTGCGCCACAGCCCCTTGCGATGTCCGGTCTCCCGGGCACTCACGAAATAGTACACACCCTCCGGGACCCCTCCGCAGGGAGGTCCTCAGTTCAATGACACGTCCGGGGGGAAGTGCGCCACCGCGGCCAGGATGTCGCCCTGGCGGCGCAGGACCATGGCCCAGAGGTCGTCCGGGCGGTTCACGAACGGGTCGCCGGGCAGGGCGTCGAACACGAACCAGGAGCCCGCGGCGATCTCGTCCTCGAGCTGCCCGGGGGACCACCCCGAGTAGCCCGCGAACACGCGGATGCCGGACACGCTCTCGCGCAGGCGGTCGGGGTCGGCGGAGAGGTCGACCGTGCCCAGCGCGCCCGCCACCTGGTGGAAGCCGGTGACCCGCTTCTTCACCTCCGGGCGGGTGCGGGCCAGGCAGATGGCGGACTCGGGCTGGACCGGGCCGCCCTCGAAGAGCACCGCCGGGTCGCCGGCCAGGCTGCCCCAGTCCCCCAGGACGTCGGCGACCGGGACCTCGGTCGCCCGGTTCAGCACCACGCCGAGCGCTCCGCCGGTCTCATGGGCCACGAGCAGCACGACCGTACGGTCGAAGTTGGGGTCTTTGAGCGTCGGCGTCGCGACCAGCAGTTGCCCGGTCATCGACTCCACCGACCGACCTCCGATGCGCTGCTCTTCACTGAACACGACAGCCCCGCCTTCCCGCCATGCTTGGACATTAGCTTGCGGTTCCGGCCACCGATAAGGTCTGCGCATGAACGAGCGACCCTCAGAGGCGGAGATCGGCGTCATCGGCGGATCGGGGCTCTACGCTCTGCTCGACGGAGCCACCGAGCACGAGGTGTCCACGCCGTACGGTGCGCCTTCGGACCCGGTCACGGTCGCCGAGGTGGGCGGCCGGCGGGTGGCGTTCCTGCCGCGGCACGGCCGCGACCACCGCTTCCCGCCGCACAAGATTCCCTACCGGGCCAATCTGTGGGCGTTGCGCTCCCTGGGGGTACGCCAGATCGTGGCGCCCTGTGCCGTCGGTGGACTGCGCCCTGAGCTGGGGCCGGGCACCTTCGTCGTGCCGGACCAGCTGATCGACCGGACCAGCGGACGCGAACAGACGTTCTACGACAGCGGGGCCGTGCACGTGTCGTTCGCGGACCCGTACTGCCCGGACGGCCGGCGCGCGGTGCTGACCGCCGCCGAGCGGGTGGATCCGGTCGACGGCGGGACGATGGTGGTCATCGAGGGGCCGCGGTTCTCGACCCGGGCGGAGTCGCGCTGGTTCGCCTCGATCGGGGGCACGATCGTCAATATGACAGGTCACCCGGAAGCGGTACTCGCCCGCGAGCTGGGGCTCTGCTACACGTCCATCGCGTTGGTGACGGATCTGGACGCCGGGGTGGAGGGTGACCACGGGGTCACCATGGAGGAGGTCTTCCAGGTCTTCTCCGCCAACACGGCGAGGCTGCGGGAGGTGCTGCTGGATGCCGTGACCCGCCTGCCCGCGGAGCGTACGTGCGCGTGCGGCAAGGCGCTGGACGGCATCAAGCTCCCGATCGAGCTGCCCTGACGGCGGGCCTCAGCGGTTGCTGCGGGGGCTCTCCGCCGTACGGATGCGCCGCTTGGCCGGCTTGGCCAGGTACATCGCGGTGTCCGCCCGCTCCATGACGTCCTCGGGGCTCTGACCGGGCTCGGCGACCGCCAGGCCGACCGTGCCCCGGCTGATGACGGGGCCGCAGGTGAGCTCGAGCGGGCGGGCGAACGTCTCCCGGACCGCCTCCGCGGCGGCGTCGGCCTGGGCGGGCGTGGCGTGCGGCAGCAGCACCGCGAACTCGTCGCCGCCGAGGCGCGCGACGGTGGCCTGCTCGTCCACGGCCGCGCGGATCCGCTCGGCAACGCCGGCCAGCAGCTCGTCGCCGATCTTGTGACCGCGGGTGTCGTTGACCGCCTTGAAGTCGTTCAGGTCGACCAGCAGGACCGCGTACGGCGCGCCCGCGCGGTGAGCCAGATGCAGCCGCTCGAACAACAGGCGGCGGTTCGGCAGCCCGGTCAGCATGTCGAAGTAGGCGGCCTGGTGCAGGTGCTGCTCGTACAGGCGCTGAGCGGTCACGTCGAGCAGGGCCAGGACGACGCCGGAGCCGCCCGCTCCCTTCGCGATCGGCACGGTCTGCACCTTGAGCTGCCGGGTGTCGCCGTCGGGGCGGACGAGCTGCACCTCGAGCTTGGCCCGGCCGGCGGCCGCCACGACCTCGCTCAGGTCCACCGGCCGGCCCTCGACGTCTTGCAGGCGCAGGTCGCTCAGCTGCAGGTCGCCGCTCTCCGACGAGCCGACGAGGTCGGCCACCGCCGGGTTGGCGAGCATGACGGTGCCCTCGGCGTCCGCGACCACGACGGGGAACGGCAGCTCCGTCAGCACGGCGCCGACGAGCGCGTTCTGGGCGCGCTGCTGTTCCTGGAGGCGGAGCATCATCGCGCGGGTCCCGTACACCAGGAAGCTGGTCGTGGGCAGTGAGATCATCGCGCCGGGCACCCCGATGATCGCCGGGAACAGTTCGATGGCGACGAACCAGGTGACCAGGTACCCGGCCTGGGAGACGACCAGCCGGGGAAGGCTGCCGATCGCGGCGCGGAACAGCAAAGCCATGAAGAACGTGCTGATGACGGGGTAAACGGCTGTCACCTGTGAAAGAAGCAGGAGAATGCCGCCGAACTCGATCGCGTCGACCCACAACGGCACGGGCCGCTGCCGCCGGAACTCCACCACGCGCAGGGCGAGGCCGAACGCCTGCACGGCGGCGCACAGCACCGTCGCACCGGCTCCGATGCCCATGTGGGCGACCTGAGCCGTCAGCCCCACGCAGCTGAGGGTCAGCGACAGCAAGAAGGTCAGGCGCAGGGCTCGGGACAGGTCCTGCCGCACGAATGACCGCACCCGGCCGTACCCGGTCCGCAGCGCTTCTCCCACCATGGGTACGACGATCGCCGCGGCCGGGCAGCGCCCGGGGCCCGCCCGGGTGCAATCGCGTATCAGCCGCTCGCGGGGGTCCCCTCGGGGTCCGCGGGGCGCGCACGGTCGCTGTCGGCGGTCGCGTCGGCCGGCCGGGCGGCGAACATCCGATCCTCGTCCAGCGCCGACGTCTGCACGACGAGCACGTCACAGACGGCGTTGCGCACCACGCCGGCCGGCACGGATCCGAGGAGCTGACCCTGGCTGGCGCCGAGACCACGGTTGCCGACCACGATCAGGTTCGCCGGGTTGACCCCGACGGTGTCCAGGAGCGCCTGCGCCGGGTCCCCGGCCACGAGCCGCTGCTCGATGTACCGCGCCCGCTCCCGGGTGAGCCCGGTGACGGACTTCTCGAGCGCTTCGCGAGCCGCTTCGACGCCTCGCAGGTCCCGGTGCATCCCTTCCGCATACTCGGGCCCCGGCCCGTCGTCGTCCCGGTACGCCGTGACGACGACCAGCTTGGCCTGGGCCGCCTGCGCCACCTCGGCCGCCCGGTCGACGGCGTACAGGCTGGTCGGGGTGCCGTCGGAACCCACCACGACCCGGTCGTAGACGGTGATGCTGCGCTTGCTGCCGAGCGGCACGATCGGCGACTCGTCCGCCTCGTCGGGCGGGTTCACCCACAGCATGGCGAGCGCGCCGATGCCGAGCAGGACGCCGGCCAGCGTCATCGCGTTGCTGCCCTTGCTGTCGAGCCAGTGGTTGAAGATCCAGCCGAACGTCACCGTCTCGATGAGCATCGGCACCACGATCATCATGTTCAGGATGCCCATGTACACCCCGGTGCGCTTGGCCGGCACCATGCTGGCGACCATCAGGTACGGCACACCCACGGCGCTGGCCCAGAAGATGCCGAGCCCGATCATGGGCACCAGCGCGACGTACTGGTTGTCGATCCGCGCCAGCCAGACCAGCGCGACCGCGGCGAGCCCGAGAGCGATCGCGTGCACCCGCTTGGCGCCGAGCCGCTGCGCGAAGCCCACCAGGAACAGCGCCGAGATCATCGTGACGAAGTTGTAGGCGGCGTTCTGCAGGCCGCTCCAGGCGATCGCGTCGTCCCAGGCGGGTCCGCCCTGCTCCGGGCTGGCATTGAAGACGGTCTCACCGAGGCTCACCGCCAGGAACTGCCAGTAGATGAACATGGCGTACCACTGGAAGAGGAACACCACACCGATCTTGTGCATGGCGATCGGCATCGCCTTGACGGCGTCCTTGATCTCGACGATCGCGTGGTGGAGACCCTTGGGCGCGGACCGGATCTCCGCGAGCTCCTCGTCCGAGGGGGTCAGTTCTTTGGTACGCGCCATCGCGGTGAGCACCGTCAGCAGGATGCACACCGTGCCGATCATGAAGCAGACGTACATCCAGTAGGGCACGCCGTTCCCGGCGGTCTTCTCCAGCGCCGTGACCTTCTGCAGCAGGAACAGCGACAGGTTCGCGAGCACCGCACCGGCGCCCGTGAACATGCTCTGGGTCAGGAACCCTCGCGCCAGCTGGGACTTCGGCAACCGGTCCGAGATGAACGCCCGGTACGGCTCCATCGAGGTGTTGTTACCGGCGTCGAGCAGCCAGAAGCAGATGACGGCCACCCACAGGATCCCGACGAACGGGAACACGAACAGGATGACCGCGCAGAGGATCGCGCCGGCGGTGATGAACGGCCTGCGGCGGCCCCACCGCGGGGACCAGGTGCGGTCGCTGATCGCCCCGATGAGCGGCTGGATGAGCAGCCCCGTGACCGGCCCGGCGAGGTTGAGGATGGGCAGCTGGTCGGGGTCGGCCCCGATCAGCAGGAACAGCGGGTTCACCGCGGACTGGGTGAGGCCGAAGCTGAACTGCACCCCGAAGAACCCGAGGTTCATCATCAGCAGCGCGGTGCCCGTCATGAGCGGCCTGCGCTCAGCCGGGCCGTCGCCACCAGTCGTCACGGTCTCCGATGTCGCAGCGGTCATGGCGACCTCCGGCCTATGTGATCCACGTCACTTGCGTCTCGACGCTAAGCCCGCCACCCGCAGCTCGCAACCGCTGTCGATGGACCCTCGACGATCGGCGCTCCCATGTAATAGCGTGCGAGAGAAGTGAGCTAGGTCACTACCTCAGCTCCGGTCGGTCGACGGTGGACAGGAGACGACGATGAGCGAATGGAAGACCATCGTGGTCGGCGTCGACGGATCACCCGGCAGCCGCAAAGCCCTCACCTGGGCAGCCGCCGAGGCCGCAGACCACAACGCGGACCTGGTGGTGGTCAACGTCTGGGAGCACACACTGCTCCCCCCGGCCGGCAACGTCACCGTGTCGGAGAGGTACGTCCCCGACCCGAGCCAGCGAACCGCCGACGACCTGGTCCAGGTCATCAAGGAGGAACTCGGCGACGACCCGGCGATCCTCGTCAAGCCCCAGGTGAAACAGGGTCGCGCAGCGAAGATCCTCATCGACGAGTCGGAGAACGCGGACCTGCTCGTGGTGGGCAAACGCGGCCACGGCGGCTTCGCAGGCCTGGTCCTCGGCTCAGTCAGCCAACACGTCGCCGCGTACGCCAAGTGCCCGGTCGCGGTGGTCCGCTGACCGACCGGCTACGGCTCGGACGACGTCGGCGTTCATCGCCGGCTCGAGTGCGACGGCCTTCCATTCTTCGAGTCGGCCTGCGGCATGGTGGCCAGCGGCCTCAATGCCGACGGTCTCGGGTTCGCCGGAAACCTCGTCGCCACCGGTCTGTCCGCCATCGGCGCGGTCATGGACCCGCTTCAGGCGGTGTTCGCGGCCGGCGTCGGATGGCTGATGGAGCACGTCTCCTGCCTACGGGAACCTCTCGACAGGTTGATGGGTGACCCGAAAGCCATCGAGGGTCATGCACAGAGCTGGAAGAACGTCGAGCAACGCATCTACGACGCCACCGGCTTCTTCGTGGCGGAAGTGAACCGCAGCACCGCGGCATGGGCAGCGGCATCGGCGGAGGCGTACCGGCGTCGCGCCCACGCCCACGCCGACGGCATCCAGGCCATGGGAAGGATCGCGGACGACATGAGCAAGGCCACGACCATCGTGGGCGCCTTGGTGGGCGTGGCGCGCAACACCATCCGCGACATCATCGCCGACAGCCACCAGCGGGTCGATGTCCTCATCGGCTGACCATCCCTTCAGTCCTCAGTGGCCGACGATGACGGCGCGACGCCGGCGGCGCACCCCTTGAGAGATCCCACAGCCTTTCGCCACTCGGCGAACCGGGACCGAGGAAGGCTTCAGCCCGCAGTCCGCTTCGCCACGGCGACCGCCTCACGTACGACCTGCGCGCTCGCCGGGGTGCCAGGAAGCTCGCCGAAAGCACCGTAGGGAGTCACGTACACCGGAGTATCCCGCTGGGTGCGCCAGTTCTCCGCGAGCGGGCCGGCGTCCACAGTGTCGAAGCCGAGGCTGTCGAAGAGCTCGGAGACCGCCTGCTTGGCGGCGGCGTCGTCACCGGCGATCGGCAGCGCGGACCGGTCAGCGCTGCCCGCCGGGCGCGCCAGGGACCGCAGGTGCTCGAACCAGATGTTGTTGAATCCCTTCACCACGCGGGCTTCCGGGAGATGCCGCTGCAGCAGCTCGCCGGTGGTGCTGGAGCCGTCCTCCAGCTCGGCGAAGACGCCGTCGCGCTCCGGGTAGTAGTTGTTGGTGTCGATGACCACCTTGCCCGCGAGCGGCGCCGCCGGAACGTCCCGGTACGCCCGCAGCGGCACGGTCACCACCACGATGTCGCCGGACGCGGCCGCCTCGGCGGGGCTTGCGGCACGCGCCTTCGGCCCCAGCTCCGACACCAGGTCCTGAAGAGTCTGAGGACCGCGCGAATTGCTCAGCACCACGTCGTGACCGGCGGCGACCGCCAGCCTCGCCACTGTGCTGCCGATATTGCCACTGCCGATGAGTCCGATGGTCGTCATGCCAGCGGCAACCTCGGCGCTCCCCGACCGATTCCGGTCAGCAGCACACCGTGACAGGCGGCACACCGGCACCAGCCGCACTCAGCGGACCACCGCCGCTGCGGCGCTCCCTCAGCCTCAGTCGGGCTGTTCCGGCAGGGACGTCGGTGGGTTGATCCACTCAGCGAGACTCTGCGCGCCGGTGCGGACGGTGGGATCCGGGTCCTTGGCCAATGCCGTGAGCGATTGCTGAAAGACGATTGGCTGGGCGACGGTGTGGACATGTTCCGCAATGGCTGCGGAGAGATGATCGAGGTGTTCGTCGTCGGCTGCGGCGACGGCGCGAGCCAGGAGGCGCACACCGGTGACGTCGCCGCGTTGCAGCACGGCCCCGGCAGTGGCGTCGGTGACGGCGGTGTCCTGAGCGTCGAGGAGCAGGGCCAGGAGCCGATCGGCGACGTCATCGCGGTCGGCATGACGAGCCAGGTCCTGGCCGGCTTGAGCACGCGCCCTCCAGTCGGGTGACGACGCGGCGCTGATTGCGGCGGCGAGATCGGTGGGCGGCTGCATAGGGATCAGGCTTGCACGTCGATCGCGCAAAGGGTGCGTCCGGGTAGCCAGGGCTTGCGGGTCACCAACCCCGGCCAAAACAGCGGGACTTGGCAGGCATCGGCCAAGGTCCGGTATCAGCGTGAGGACGCCTATCACACGAAGATCGTCCGCGCTTACGACACCGTGTAAGTGCAATCTTGAACAACGCGGTTCCAGCCGTAGGAGAATGGCTTCACCGGCGGCACCCACGCGGTGTGCGGCACCGACAACCGAGGCAAGGGCCAATTATCGTCAGTGCGGGCCCGATAGGAAGGTATAAGTGGCGCATCCGAGAAGTAGCGTCGCGGCGAACGCCGCCCCTCCGGCCAGGATGGCATTCGGAGGGTTCGATCCACCTACCCAGGAAAGAACGCCAGCGCCCGCAGAAACTATCGCAGCAGCTATCACGATAATTGCCAACCAAATCTCGCGCGCGGGTGGCTGCTTACTTGGTCGCGCCTGACTCGCCATGACTCGGACCTTTCAAGGTAGGTCGCGCCGCGGAATGCGACAGAGTAGCGAATGCGTCCGTCGACATGCCGATCGCATCGACGCCATCGCTCGAAAGTGGACGCTCGCCGAACGAGGGATGACACTTCGGCGATGGCATGAGCCTACCTATAGGGCAGGACTGGACAAGCCCTGATTCCCCAGTTAGCACTGTAGGCACCTCGGTCTGCAATTGCAAATAGCACAACGCAACTTGCGAGGCAGAAGTGAGATTGCATATCTGCAGGCCAGCGGCATCAGCGCGTCGACAAAGCGTCCGGGAGGGAAACTTCGCCAGTCCAGATGAATACCTATGTCGCAAATCGCAGGATGTGCCGGCGCGCCAGGGCAAGACGCATGAGGGACCCGCAGGGCACCCGTGTGAGGCTAGCGAACGACGTGATTGCGCGCGTGGGCTTGTTGTGGCCGGGCGAGTTGCAGTGCGCGGACCTGCAGAACTACCAGCTTGAACCCAACCGATGACTGCTACCCGTTTCCGCCATCGACCTCTGACAAGGGGTTGCAAGAGGTAGCGGAGCGAGTATCAGCTCAGCGTGCATAGAAGCCGCCCTCTGTACGCAGTGCGGCGCTGTTAGCCGTTCGCGCCGCGTTCAATTCATCGGGGCCGGGAATCAGCAACTTGTTCCAGTTTTTTCCGACGTCCTGCGCGAAAGTACTCAGGCTACTGGTCAGGTCGCACTGCAGAGCGTCGATCGACTTCGAGAGTTCGGTCATGGCGTTCTGCATGCCGGCGATGATCGGCGGGACGGTCATGCCGCCGATGTCGACCTTCTTGTTCTGCAGCGGTCCGGTGTTGGACAGGGTCGTGGCAAGGCTCTGCAGGCCCTCGACACCGACGGCGGCGGCGAACGCAGCTCCGCCGGCCCCGGCCGTGGCACCCGCGAAGATCACTGCGGCGATCGCGCCGGCGATGGTGAGCAGGGCCACGGACTTGGAGGCGTTCGCGCCCGGACACCAGGCGTCGAGGCCCTCGAGTGCCTTGTAGGTCTTCTGCCCGATCTCCCAGATGTCGGTGTTGATCCGCCTGTTGATCTCGAGTTGGACTTCCAGGCCGAGCGCCAAGGAGAGAGCGAACTCGCGCTGGAGCGCCGCGGCCCGGACGTTGTTCTTGAGGTACTGCTCGAAGGCCAGAGCAGCGCCGCCGGTCCATTGCTTCATGTGGCCGTTGATCAGATCGACGACTTCGCCGACCTGGGCAGTGCCGGTGATGGGACTGACCGCCTGCGGTGTGGCCACTGTGTTGTTGCGAGAGGTGAGCTGAAGGTCGACCTGGACGGTCGCGGCGACCGAGTACAGCGCGTCGAGCATCGACCGGCTGTCGTCCGGGTTCGGCAGGGCGAACCCGGCGAACATCGCCGGGATCTCGGCGTACGCCTGGGTCACGTACGCTCGCAGGTTGCCCTCGTCGTCCGGCCGGCCGCTGGTCGGGGTGGTGTAGCCGGGCACCTGGGTCTGCTGGCCGGTGTCCGACCGGGTGGCGTCGTTGTTGGCGGCCTGCTGCGCCTCACCGTACGACTCGGCTTGGTCCATCGTCACCTCGATGGCCTTCTTGCGGATCTTCTCGCCGAGAGCCTGCAGATCGGCTGGGCTGTGGTACGTGAATGCCATGGTTCCTCCCCGTTGTCGCCGAGCTAGGCGTCGGTGTCCTTGAGCACGACCGGCGGCGGCGCGCTGTACGAGAACTTTTCCTCAGCCTCTTGCAGGCCAGGCGTTTGCCCGTTCGCCCACGCCGATTCCAGACTCGTGCGCGCGCCCTCGTCGGTGGCTGTGTACGCCTCCACGATGTGTTCCATGACGACCCCGGCGTCGAGGAAGTTGTTCGCCGTCTTTCCGAGGATGTTCTGCAGCTCGTCACGCAACGAGGCCCAGACCGCATAGCTGGCAGCGGTTCCGCCGCCAGGCGAGGCAAAGGCGGCGGCCTCTCCGCCGGCCGTGCTGTTGACCGCCTGATTCATCGACGCGTACGTGGAACTCAACGTCGGCAGGTCGACCCGGCCGACGATCCGCAGCTGCGACAACTCGGCTGCGAACTGCCACCCTTCCATCGGAGCACCTCTCGTTGGGACGAATTGATCAGGAGCCGTTGCAGGACACACCAGAGCTGGGCGGCCGCACAGTACGCGGCGTCTGCGGCGCGTAGATCTTCGTCTTGGCGAAGTCCAGGCCGGGCAGAGGACCGACCGAGAATTTCGGCTTCAGCAGCGTCTGACCGACGATCAGGTCCGAATCGGCGTAGATGACCTTGTCGGTCCTGTCCCTCATGACCAGCACGAACTCGGCGACACATACCTGAGCCGACGACGGCTCAGCGGTGACGGTGCCGGTGACGTCATACCTGCCGAGTTCGTCTGGCTCGCCCCGAGTGGGATCTACCACCTCGGTGTGCGCCCAAGCGGAGAAGTCTTCCGGCGGGTAGACCCCGAAGCTGATCACCTGGACCTTGAGGCTGCCAACCTTCTGATCACGGCGCAGGTGCAGTGCGCCGGCCACGGCCAGTTCGCTGTCAGGGAACAGAACTCCGCCGGTCGCGGTCTCCTCACTTCCAGCGACTCCCTGGCCGGACGGGTCCAAGGCGGCTACCCGGAAGCGCAGCTCGCGGACCACCTGATCACACCGACTGCGATACACGAATCCGTACTTGAACTTGGCGGCGTCGGCCCAGGTCGCCGTAATCTCCGGCGAACAGTCCGGCCGGGGCGTCGCCGACGCGCTGGACACCGCCGACGGCGTCGGCCCGGCGACCGTCGGGTCCGCGTCGCCGCGTCGCACGATGATGGTCACTGCCGCCGCAATCAGCAGGACGACGATGCCGATCAGCAGCCAATGGCCCGGTTTCAGACGGCGTCCATCGGCCTGATCGTCGGTCATGTCACTCCCTATCCGGCGGTCCGCATCGAGCGGGGCAAACCGATGTCGTAGACCGCGTCCGTCAGCAACATCACCTTCGCCTGGTGGTCAGCGAGCAGGGCTACCACCGCGCTGCTCAGCTCCGCGAGGAACTCCTGCTCGGTCAGCGACCCTACCGGCTCGCCCGCGATCTCGACCTGCCACGACACCAGCGCCCGGCTGCGCAGGGTCACCCAGCCGTTCGCCGAGACACCGGCAATGTTCAGCTGCTCCAACTGCCGCTGAAATTTACGGTCCTCGTCGGTGGGCTCTGGCTCTTCATCCTGGTCGGCCCAGGACGTCGCGATCTCCAAGTATCGGCGCCGGTATTGAGCCCAGAGCAGGGTGGCCAGCGCCTCCAGCTGGTGGGCCAGGCCGGCGGCGCGATAGCTGCGGTACGTGTCCCAGGCAAACGTGACTCGCACGTCACCTCGGCCGCGAGCCGTCGCCGTCAACCTGCCGTCAGGTGATTGGGCCTCGACGTCAAGCAGGCTCAACCGTTCTGCCAACTCCCCCATGCAACCTCCCCGTCAGCCCACCAACGCTATCCGAGCCGGTCGATCGGCCGAAGATCGCCCGGACGATCGTACGCATCTACGCCGGGTGGCCCACTTCGCCGGCGCGAGCTGTCTTGGCAGGCCGGCATCCGTGCCACCGCGTCCTCAACCAGGCGTTTTCACGAAGATGCACCTCGACGCGGACGACGAGGGCCCCTTCGTGTCCTGGGCGGTGCCGCTGTGGGTTCGGATAAGCACCCTCTGGTGGAGTTGCTGTCCGCCTCTACTCGAACCCGACCAGCCGAGCGCAACCACCACACCGCGGGGCGTCCGGGGGCTCGGCCCCCGGAGCAGACATACGGAACGGCCCCCGGTTCGCGCAGTTGGCGAACAAGGGGCCGTCAGCCGTGGAGGTGCCGGGAATCGAACCCGGGTCCTTCGTTGTTTTGTCAGGGCTTCTCCGAGCGCAGCTCACTATGCCTCTACTCGGCCCCACCGATCACGTGAGCAAGTCGTGTGTGACGGGCCCAGTCGCTGATTGATCTCGCCGTGCGGCCCCCGCGACCGGGGCCGGTTGGCCAACCTCCTAGCTGATGCCGGAGATCTGAGCCGGAGGTGTGCTCAGTCCGACAACTCCGCTACTCGCCTCAGGCGGCGAGAGCGAAGTGCTTGCGCTGGTTATCGGCGCTTATTGGTTTCCGACGACCGATTCTCGAGACGACGTCGGCTTCCTCGGCTCGCTTCCCCTGTCTCCACGTACGAAGTCGAAACCAGTCACCCCCTCGTAGGGCCGCCACGGTTGCGGCAGCCGTACAAGCCTAACGTGTCCGGGGCCGGACTTCATTCCGGTATCAGCCCATGCGGCAGGGCGTGCCGTTCACCACGCACCCGGTCGGGTGTACGCGGTCGCGGGTGCGCTGGGTTGCCTGGAAGCCGAAGGTGGCGGTGGCGCCCGGGGCGAGGTCGGCGGCGGTGAAGGTCCAGGTGTTGCCCGAGTGGCTGACCTGGGCGTTCCAGGCGGTGGTGACCTCGACTCCGGCGCGCGACGGGTAGGTGATCCTGACGCGCCAGGCGTGGGCGGCCGGGCCGGTGTTGGTGACCTGGACGGCGCCGATGAAGCCCTGGTCCCAGGTTGCTCCGGTTCGGTAGTTGGCGGTGAAGGTGCCCGCCGGGGTCGGCTTCGGCTTCTTCGGCGTGGGCGCCGCAGAAGTGGGCGCCGTAGAAGTGGACGTCCCGGAAGTGGACGCCGCGGAAGTGGGCGCCGCGGTCGAGCGCTTGGGGCGGGGGGAGGGCGCGGCGACCGGGATCGTCGACGGCAGGACGGAGCCGGCGGCTGCCGGGGACGGGGACGCCGGGGACGAGGTCGACGGGATGACCATGATCGGCGTCTGCTGGTCGCTCGGGCCGGCTGCCCGGGCCGCTACCCAGGCGACCAGGATCACGAGCAGTGTTGCGGCGGCGGCGATGAAGGAGTAGCGGGGCAGGCCTAGCTGTCCTGTCGGGGGCTTGCCGGACAACGGCGATCCCTTCGCGCGGTGGAATGGGCCGCGGCGAGGTTACCCGTCAATCCATGCCCTTGCTCCGGCGGCCCATGGCGCGCTGGATTTCCTTGTTCGCGTCCCTGGTGGCGAGATCCTGGCGCTTGTCGTACGCCTTCTTACCCTTCGCCAGGCCGAGCTCGACTTTCGCGTACCCGTTGTGGAAGTAGACCTGGAGCGGCACGAGGGTGACGCCGTCGTCGCGGAGCTTGCCCATCAGCTTGTTGATCTCCTCGCGTTTGAGGAGCAGTTTGCGGGTGCGGCGCGGCTCGTGGTTGGTCCAGGTGCCCTGGGTGTATTCCGGGATGTGCATGCCGTGCAGGAAGATCTCGCCGCCGTTCTCGTGGCCGAATGCGTCGACCAGGGAGGCGCGGCCGGCGCGCAGCGACTTGACCTCGGTGCCCGTCAGTGCCATGCCCGCCTCGTAGGTGTCGAGGATGGCGTAGTCGTGCCGCGCTTTCCGGTTGGAGGCCACAACTTTGCGCCCCTGCTCGCGCGGCATCCGTGCACTCCTTACCCGAGAAAAAGACCATCCTACCGTCGGGTCAGCAGAAGCAGCTCGGCAGATAGTTCAGCGGGTTCTTCGGTACGCCGTCGAAGCGCGTCTCGAAGTGCAGGTGGTATCCCGTCGATGCGCCCGTGGTGCCGACCCGGCCGATGACCTCGCCGCGGCGGACGTACTCGCCGGGGTGGACGTTGATCTGAGACTGGTGGCCGTAGCAGGTGGAGAAGCTGCGGCCCTGTTTCTTGCCATGGGCGATGCACGTGTACTTGCCGTACCCGCCGTTCCAGCCGGCCCGGATGACCCGGCCGCCGGCCGCCGCGTGGATCGGTGTGCCGCCCGGGGCCGCGATGTCCGTGCCGGCGTGAAGCTGCCACACGTGGTAGTAGGGGTCGTAGCGCGTACCGAAGTTGCTGGTCTTCCAACCGTGGACCGGCATGAGCAGCGCGCCGCCGACGTAGGAGCCGCCGCCGTTCTTGTCGTCCCAGCCGCGCAGCGCGTCCTGGATGCGGGCCTCCTCGGCCTTCGCCTGCTCGTACTTGGCGAGGACCGCGGCGCGCTGGGACCGGGCGACCCGCAGCGCGGCCTTGCGGCTCTGGGCGAGCTTGATGACCGCGGCGCGGGCACGCTGGGCGGCGGCCTGGGCGTCGCGGGCCGCCGCGAGCTTGTCGGCGGCCTCACGCTCGGCGTCCTCGGCGGCGCGCTGGGCGAGACCCGCCCGGTCCTGTTCGACTCGCGCGAGCCGCTGCGCCACCATCAGGTCGTCGACGTCCTCCTGCTGGTTCTGCATGACCTGGTCGACCATGCCCAGCCGGTCCATGGCGTCCTGGGGTCCCCGGGCCCCGACCAGCACGTTGAGGGCGGCGAAGTTGCCGCCCATGTACGACGCGGCGGCGATGTCGTCGACCCGGTCGCGGGCGTCCTGCACCCGGCCGGCGGCGGCCTCGAACCGAGCGGCCGTCGTGTCGTACTTCTCGCGGGCGACGTCGGCCTTGCGGCGGGCGGTGGCGGCCTGCACGGAGGCCGCGGCGACGACACCGCGGGAGACGGCGACCTTGTTCTGCGCGGCCGGGAGCGCGGCGGTGGCGACCTCCAGCCGGCGGGCGGCGTTGCGCGCGGTCGCCGTGGCGTCCTCGAGGATCGCCTCGGCCCGGTCGGCGGCGCGGGCGGCCTTCTTCGCGTCGCTCTGGGACGGGTCCGCGAGGGTGGCGCCGGGTGCCGCCACGGCGAGCCCGGCACTGCAGAGCACGCTCAGGCAGACGGCCAGCGCGGCACGGGACCGGCGGTGTCGGCGTCGGTTGAACTCCACGAAGAGTCACCGTACTCCGACTTTCCGTCGCTATTCGGCGAAATCGCCCAGAACGGCAATCGCCGCGCAACCCGTACGGGATGCGCGGCGACCGGTGCCCCGAGGGCCGTCAGACCTTGAGGTAGAAGCGCAGGGTGATCCAGGCGGTGACCGCTGAGACGCCTGCGCCGACCGCGGCGAGCAGCGGCAGCATCAGCCAGACGTTACCGTCCGGAATCGGCGTGAGGACGTTCGTGAGCGCCTGCAGGCGGCCGTCGAGCAGCACCACCTTGCCGATGAAGATGAACACGAAGCCGAGGATGGCGCCGATCAGGCCGGCCACCACCGCCTCGAGGACGAACGGCGCCTGGATGAACCAGTTCGACGCGCCGACGAGCTTCATGACCGCGACCTCGCGGCGCTTGCTGTACGCGGCGACCTGGATCGTGTTGCCGACCAGCAACAACGCCGCCAGGGCCATGAAGCCGGCCACCACCAGGGCCATCACCTGGATCGCGTTGAAGATCTTGAACACCTTCTCGAGCAGCTCCCGCTGGTCGACGATGTCCTGGATGCCCTGCTGACCCTTGATCGCGTCGGCGAAGGTCTTGTACTGCTCCGGGTCCTTGAGCTTGACCCGGTACGACTCCGGGAGGCTGTCCGGCGTGACCGACTTGACGAAGTCGGGCGAGTCCCGCCAGAGCACCTTGAACTTCTCGAAGGCCTGCTCGCGCGTCTCGTACTCCTTGGACTGCACGAGCGGGCTCTGTTCGATGGCCTGGTTGATCGCGGCGCGCTGGGCCTCGGTGACGTCCTCACGGAGGAAGATCGAGACCTCGATCTCCCCGTAGTAGTAGTTCTTCATCTGGTCGACCTGCATGTACATCAGCACGCTGGCGCCGAGCATGGTGAGCGACACCGACATGGTGATGATCATGGCGATGGTCATCGTGACGTTGCGCCACAGGCCGACCAGCACCTCGTTGAGGACGTACTTGAAACGCATCGGGGGTTCCTTCCGGGACTCCGCGTTCGTAGATCAGGAAGCTGTGGGGGCGGGGCCCGGTTGCCTAGCCGTAGACGCCGCGCGCCTGGTCGCGGACGATGCGGCCGCTCTCGATCTCGATGACCCGGCGGCGCATCTGGTTGACGATGTTGGAGTCGTGGGTGACCATCACGACCGTCGTGCCGGTCCGGTTGATCCGGTCGAGCAGACGCATGATCTCGATGGACGTGTCCGGGTCCAGGTTGCCCGTGGGCTCGTCCGCCAGCAGGATCAGCGGCCGGTTGACGAACGCCCGGGCCACGGCGACACGCTGCTGCTCACCGCCGGAGAGCTCGTGCGGGTAACGGTGCTCCTTGCCACCGAGACCCACCAGCTCCAGCACCTCGGGCACGACCCGGCGCGCCACGGCCTTGGTCTTGCCGATGACCTCCAGGGCGAAGGCCACGTTCTCGTACGCGGTGCGGTTGGGCAGCAGCCGGAAGTCCTGGAACACACAGCCGATCGAGCGGCGGAAGTGCGGGATCTTCCACGACCGCATCGAGGTGACGTCCTTGCTGTTCACCACGACCTTGCCGCGGGTGGGCGCCACCTCGTGCAGGAGGAGCTTGATGATCGTCGACTTGCCGGAACCGGAGGGGCCGATGAAGAAGACGAACTCACCCTTCTCGATACCGACGCTGACATCGTCCAACGACGGCCGAGACGCCTTCGGATACGTCTTCGTCACGTTCTCGAGCTGAATCACGGGTGGAGAGTCTACGCGGTGTAACGAAAACGCCAACCCCAGCGGTGGCCGGTTTTCGCGTCCCGTGAGGCTGATCTTCGGACCGCCGGGCGGAACATGCACTCAAGGTGAACGCCGCCTGACTCTTCGTTCAGGCGGCGTGTCGCGGACGGCTCAGTCGCCCTTCTGGCTCTGTTTGCGCCACCGGATGCCCGCCTCGATGAAGTCGTCGAGCTCACCGTCGAAGACCGAGGACGGATTGCCCGTTTCCTGCTCAGTGCGCAGGTCCTTGACCATCTGGTACGGGTGCAGCACGTACGAACGCATCTGGTCGCCCCACGAACCGGTGGTGTCCTGCTTGAGGCCGGCCATCTTCGCCTCCTCCTCCTGGCGCTTGCGTTCGAGCAGTCGCGCCTGGAGGACCCGCATGGCGGAGGCCTTGTTCTGGAGCTGAGACTTCTCGTTCTGACACGTCACCACGATGCCCGTCGGGATGTGCGTCAGGCGCACAGCGGAGTCGGTCGTGTTAACGCTCTGTCCACCAGGACCCGACGAACGGTAGACGTCGACCCGAATCTCGTTCTCGGGGATGTCGATGTGGTCCGTCTGCTCCACGACCGGCATC
Organism: Actinoplanes sp. NPDC049548; assembly: GCF_040676695.1. Taxonomy (NCBI): domain Bacteria; kingdom Bacillati; phylum Actinomycetota; class Actinomycetes; order Micromonosporales; family Micromonosporaceae; genus Actinoplanes; species Actinoplanes sp. NPDC049548. The sequence continues at coordinate 85,617 of NZ_JBFAPM010000008.1, read as the reverse complement.
ACCTCGACGCCGGCGAAGCTCGTCTGACGCCGGCCCTGGTTGTCGAACGGGCTGATCCGGACCAGCCGGTGGGTGCCCGACTCGACGCTGAGCGTGCCGTACGCGTACGGCACCTTCACGGCGAACGTGGCCGACTTGAGGCCCGCCTCCTCCGCGTACGAGGTCTCGTACACCTCGGTGGGGTAACCGTGACGCTCCGCCCAGCGCAGATACATGCGCAGCAGCATCTCGGCGAAGTCCGCGGCGTCGACGCCGCCGGCACCGGCGCGGATGGCGACGACCGCCTCGCGGGAGTCGTACTCGCCGGAGAGGAGGGTGCGGACCTCCATCTCCTCGATGGCCTTGTGGAGCTTGACCAGCTCGTCGCCCACCTCGCTGACCGAGTCGGCGTCACCCTCGGCCTCGGCCATCTCCAGCAGGAGGGCGGCGTCGTCGAGGCGCGAGCGCAGCTTCTCCATCTTCGAGATCTCGCCGGCGACGTACGACAGCCGGGAGTTGACGTCCTGAGCGCGGGCCTGGTCGTCCCACAGGTCGGGGGCGGAGGCCTGCTCCTCGAGCTCCGCCCGGTCCCGGCGCAGCTTGTCGAGGTCGAGCACGTTCTCGATGTTGCGCAGGGTGGCGTCGAGGGCCTTGAGCTGTTCAGGAAAGTCGGCTGCACTCACGACTGTCAAGAATACGCCGCCCGGCCCGTGTCGCGGCCGGGCGGCCTGCCGTGCGTGGTTTCCTTCGTCACTCCGCGGGGGCGGCCTTGAGCCAGGTCAGCGCCGCCTTGTGGTACGCGACCGCGAACTCGAGCGCGGCGGCGCCGTACGCGTCACCCGCCTTCTTGGCCTCCTTGGCCTGCTCGCGCGCCATGGCGAGGGCCTCGGAGTGATACTCGTTGGCGCCGGTGTAGAGCGTCTTGAGCTGGCCACCGGCGTGCTGCTGGCCGAAGGCGACACGCAGAGCGACCGGGTTACGGAGCGCGTCGCGGCCGGGAGCCTCGGCGAGCCACCGGCTGAAGGCACGCTTGCCGGCGGCGGTGATGGCATAGGGCTGGCTGGACCGTGGTCCCGGCTTGCCGAGACGGACGAGGCCCATTTCGGCGAGGACGGGAAGTTCGCGGTAGACCTGGCTCCGCGTCATCGACCAGTAGGGCCCGAGGCGGCGTTCCGCAGCCGCCATCAGCTGTCCGCCGGTCATCGGCCCATCGTGGAGCAGGCCGAGCAGAGCGGCAGCCGTGGGGTTGATTTGAGAGTCGGGCATGCCTTCTAAGCTGCCACTTTGTCGCTCCGGCGTCCAGGATTTCGCCCGATCCGTCCAATTTGCGTCTCCACAAACGACTGTCCCGCACAGACAGTCCGACCACGAGGGTCCTGACCGGGCGTTTCGCCCTTGAGGACGGGTTTCGCACGGTAGAATGGAGCGCGGAAACGGTCAGACGGCGCTCGAAGTCCGGAAGCCCCCTAAAGGCCGCGGATCGCCGCCTGTTCTCCCGCGGAAGAAAAGACGACGACCCGCGAACCGGACAATCAGCCCATGTGGGGATACTGCCACGCCGTCGGTGGCTCGAACGTCTCCTTGATCGTCCGCGGGGAGACCCAGCGAAGCAGGTTGAGCATCGAGCCGGCCTTGTCGTTGGTGCCGCTGCCACGGGCCCCGCCGAAGGGCTGCTGGCCGACGACGGCGCCCGTCGGCTTGTCGTTGATGTAGAAGTTGCCCGCGGCGTTGCGCAGGGCCGTGGCCGCCCAGTCGACGACCGCGCGGTCCGTGGCGAAGATCGAGCCGGTCAACGCGTACGGGGAGACGGACTCGGCCTGGGCCACCGCCGCCTCGAAGTCACCGTCCTCGTAGACGTGTACGCCGAGGATCGGGCCGAAGTACTCGGTCGTGAAGACCTCGTGCGCCGGGTCGCTCGACTCCACGAGCGTCGGCGCGACGAACCAGCCCTCGCTGTCGTCGGCCGTACCGCCGGCCAGCACGGTGCAGGCGGCGCTGTTCTTGATCCGGTCCAGGGCCGCCGCGTGCTTCGCGAACGCCCTGCCGTCGATCACCGCGCCGCCGAAGGTCGACAGGTCGGTGACGTCGCCGTACTTGATGGAGGCCACCGTCGCCGCGAGCCGGTCACGCAGTCCGCCGCCCTCCCAGATCCCGCGCGGCACGTACGCCCGGGACGCCGCGGAGCACTTCTGCCCCTGGTACTCGTACGCGCCGCGGACCAGCGCGGTGTGCAGCGCGTCCACGTCGGCGCTGGGGTGCGCGAAGACGAAGTCCTTGCCACCCGTCTCCCCCACCAGCCGCGGGTACGCCCGGTAGCGGTCGATGTTCGACCCGACCTCGCGCCACAGGTGACGGAACGTGGCCGTCGAGCCGGTGAAGTGGATACCGGCCAGGTCGGGGTCGGCCAGGACCACGTCGGAGACCGCCAGGCCGTCACCGGTGACCATGTTGATGACGCCGGGCGGCAGGCCGGCCGCCTCGAACAACCGCATGGTGAAGTGCGCGGAGAACTGCTGGGTCGGCGACGGCTTCCAGACCACCGTGTTGCCCATCAGCGCGGGCGCGGACGGCAGGTTGCCCGCGATGGCGGTGAAGTTGAAGGGGGTGATCGCGTAGACGAACCCCTCGAGCGGCCGGTGGTCGAAGCGGTTCCAGAAGCCCGGCGCCGACTGCGGCTGCTCGGCGAGGATCTGCTCGCCGAAGGCCACGTTGAAGCGCAGGAAGTCGATGAGCTCACAGGCGGAGTCGATCTCGGCCTGGAGGGCCGACTTCGACTGGCCCAGGATCGTGGCCGCGTTCAGGGTGTCCCGCCAGCCCCCCGCCAGCATCTCGGCGGCACGCAGGAAGACCGCGGCCCGCTCGCTGTACGGCAGGGCCCGCCACCCCGGCGCGGCCCGCTTGGCGGCGGCCACGGCGGCAGCAGCGTCCTCGTGGGTCGAGTTGTAGGTCACGCCGAGGACGTGGTGCCGCTTGTGCGGCTGGACGACCTCGATGGCGTCACCCCCGGCACGCTTCTGCACGCCGTCGATCGTGTTCGTCAGCTCCAGGCGCTCGGCCGCGAGGGCCTCGACCCGCGCCTGCAGGGTGACCCGCTCGGGGCTGCCGGGCGCATAGCCGCGTACGGGCTCGTTCCGTGGCACCGGCACGGAAAACTGGGCGTCCATCACGTACTCCTCGACCTCTTGGGTTCCTCGTGTGCGACATCGTGTGTCGGCTCCATCCTCGCACGTGCGAGACCCCCTCCCCGGCGCTCGGAAAGCGTCGGTGGGCCCGCGTACGCTGAGCACCATGAGTGAGCCGGACAGCGGGCCCGACCAGGCCGAAGGAGCCCAGCAGGGGCCGGAACGGGCGTCCTCGCGCGGCATCGTCCTGGCGGTGGTGGCACTCGCCTGGGCGGCCGCGATGCTGTGGTCGGCCAGGGCCACGATCACCGGCCGCACCGACGCCGAGATGGAGGTCACCTCCACCGCGTATGCGATGCCCGGAGCGGTCTCGGCCGCCCTCGTCGCCGGGGCGGCCGCGGCGCTCGCGGTCGTCACGCTCCTGCCCCGCGCCGGCCGCACGGCCCGCTTCCTGGCCGCGATCGGGACCGGCCTCGCCGTCGGTCTCCTCGGCGGTCTCACCATCATCACCATCAACAGCGAAGGCTGGGTCTACGCCGTGGTCGGCGGCACCATCGCCGCGGCGGCGACCATCGGCGGCGCGCCGGCCGGCTTCGGCCACCCGCGGGTCACGGCGGCCGTCTGCTGGGGAGCGATCGCCGTGTTCCTGCTCGGGGTGGTGCTCAGCTTCCTGCAGCACGACCTGCTGCCGGTCTTCGGCGCCGGCGACACGTCGTCGTCGCGGGCCGACGCCGCGAGCTACTTCGGCTTCGCCCAGGGCGCGCTCGGCGGCCTGGCGGCCGGGCTGGTCACCTACCGCCTGCTGCGCCGCGCCCGGCACCGCACCGGCGCCGACGTGCGCTGGCCGCTCTACGCCCTGGCGGGCGCGGGACCGGGCCTGCTCCTGGTGGTCGGCGAGCTTCTGACGCGTACGGCGGGAGCACGGGTGCTGGAGCTGGCGGGCAAGATCAGCGAGCTGGAGCTGACGGTGCAGCAGATGCTCAGTGGCAGCCGGCTCAACAACGGCCTGATCGTGCTCTTCGTGGGCGCGTTCACGGCGATGGTGGCGGTCGGCCGGACCCTCGGCTCCCCCGCTCCTGCGCCCGACACCGCTCCCGCCGTCGCTGCACAGCCGGCAGATCTCTCGCGCGCGGGCGACTGATCAGGTCAGCTCGCCGAGCTCACTCACCGCGTACCATTCGAGCTCGTGATCCTCGGCCCCGTCGACGGTGAACTGGGCGTCGGGATCGCCTGCCAACGCCTCCTCCACCACGTCCGCGGCGGCGGCGACGGCTTCAGCGGCATCGGCGCCGTCCACGTGGATCGACGCGACGTCCTTGAGGGAGATCGGCTGCGGCACCCGCACGGTGCTCGAACCCAGCTCGACGTCCTCCCGCGCCAGCGAGCCGGCGGCCACGTCGGCCGAGACGACGACCCGCCGGCGCGGTGCCTGCGGGTCGTGCCGCAGCAGCTGCAGAGCGGCCTGGGCGGCGCGGGTGAAGGCGACGTACTCGAGCTCCTCCTCGTCGCCCTCGGCGTACCACTCGCGCAGCGCCGGGGTCACCGCGTGCGCGACGACCGGGCCGTCACCGAGCTGCCCGGACGCCTTGAGCCCGGCGAGCATCGGCACGGTGGCGGGCACGTAGACCCGGACCAGATCGGTGATCGGCACTTGCATCCCCCTGGGCGACTCGACCGTCCGTGTAGTACACCGCCGCGCACGCTACCGGAAGGCCGTTTCCCCCTGTCGCGCCTGGTTCGCCCCGTCAGCAGCCGCAGGCGGCTCGCGCGGGCGCGACAAGCGGGTCCGGGTCACGGGCGACCTCACCGCCGGCCGTCCGCAACGGGAACCCCTCGCGAACCCAGTACTCGACTCCGCCCAGCATCTCCTTGACCTCGTATCCCAGCCGCGCGAAGGCCAGTGCCGCCCGCGTCGCGCCGTTGCAGCCGGGACCCCAGCAGTAGGTGACCACGGGCGTCCCCGCGTCGATCAGCTCGGCGGCACGGGCCGGGATGTCGGCGGTGGGCAGGTGCACGGCGCCCGGGAGGTGGCCCTGGTCCCAGGCGGCCCGGGAGCGCGAGTCGACGAGGACGAACTCGCCGGCCGGCGCGCTGCGCACATCGGCGACGTCGGTCTGGGTGGCCAGTCGTTCGGCGAAGATCTCAACCGCTGTTCTCATGACGATCACGCTAGGGAGGTACGCGCTTCGGCCCCACCGGACGACCACGGCGATCAGTTGCTCCGGCCGTGGATTCGACGGTAGTTTGCGCGCGTGACCGTGGATGCTGCTCTGGACCGTACCGATTGGCGGCTTCTGGCGGAGCTCCAGCGCGACGGCCGCGCCAGTTACGCGGACCTGGCGCGGGTGGTGGCGATGTCGCCGAGCGCGGTCGCCGAACGGGTCCGCAAGCTGGAGGAGACCGGCGTGATCGCCGGCTACCGAGCGACCGTCGACCCGGAGCGGGTCGGCCTGAACGTCATGGCGTTCGTGCGCCTGCGCTATCCGACGGGCAACTACAAGCCGTTCCACGCGCTGCTGGACACCACCCCGGAGATCATCGAGGCGCACCACGTGACGGGCGAGGACTGCTTCGTCCTGAAGGTGCTGACCCGCTCGATGCGGCACCTGGAGGAGGTCACGGGGCGTATCTCCGGGCTCGGCTCGGTGACGACCAGTGTCGTGTATTCGAGCCCGCTCGCAGGCCGCGCGGTGCACGGGACCGGGTAGGACTTTGCACAGGCAGCCGACCGTTAACGCTGTCGCAGGCAAACGATGGCAAACTGATCCTCTACCAAGCCGTGCCGACGAGCGGAGGACCCCGTGGAGGCCAGGTTCATGCTGCTGTCCGAGGTGGCAGCCGAGCTGAACGTCTCCGACTCGCAGGTCTACCACATGGTCCGCAGCGGCGAGCTCCCCGCCATCAAGATCGGTGGTCGCGGTCAGTGGCGCGTGGAACGGGCGAAGCTCGAGGAGTACATCGAGCAGAAGTACGCGGAGACAGCAGCCTGGGTGCAGGACAACCCGCTGATCGACCGCGAGGACTGAACCTCCGTCCCGCGTTGTCCACAGGCTCCGAACCTGGCATTGACCCTTCGCGATAATAGCCGCCAAACTTCTGTCGTAGGCAAACGAAGGCAAACGCAAGGATTGAGGTGCGGTGTGTCGACGGCCGAGATGGAACGACAGCAGGCAGCGCGCGCGATCAAGCTGCGCAGGGCACCACGCTGCGAACCACCGTTTGACGACGAGCGCGAGCCGACCACGTGGGCATCACCGCACCAAATGATCTTCGAGTGGTCCCGCACCGCGCCGCACGGCAGGCCGGCAGCGGTCCGGAACCGAGCGGTCGCGCCGCAGGTGGGCCAGGACAACGCCGCCGAGGGCTCGGCCCGTCCGGGATGGTCGTCCGAGGGCGGCGCGCACGCAGACAGCCCGTCCGCCGTGGCGACGAGGGCCTGCAGCCGAGCCGGCACGTCCGGTTCGGGAGGCGTCTTTCCTGCCTTGGAAGCGATCCCGCCTGCCCGAGCCACCTGCAGATCGGTGGCGTCCGGCGCCTCGCCCGATGCCAAGCTTGCCGTTCGCAGGTTCGTCAGCTCCTGTGTCGAGGTGCTCAACGGCTACCGCCCGGCGGCGCACCTCCGCCGGCTCGCGCAGCCGCGGGAAGCCGGCATGGTGGTGGCGCAGGGGCTCGTCGGCGCCCAGCGCGTCGCGGAAGCCCGCCGCCGGTCGAAGCTCCCCGTCAAGGCGCGCCGCACGTCCCCGGTGGCAGTGGTGAGATCGAGCCTCTGCGAACCACGCCCGGGCGCGGTGGAGGCGGCCGTCGTGCTGATGGCCGGCGACCGGACGTGGGCGATGGCTCTACGCCTGGAACAACACGGCGAAGCCTGGCTGGCCACGACCATGCGCCTGATCTGATCCCGGGGGCACGCCCGTCTCGCCACGTAGTCACCCGGGGCGTCCGGTGAGCACCACAGGCGGCGGCCGTCCTGGGCCTCACGGTCAACGACCGTCATCGGCGGCGCCGTCGCGCCCCCGCGGCGGGAGCGGTGTGGCTCGATGCACAGCGGCCCCGCGAACGAGTCGCAGGGGCCGCTCAGCCACGCCCGAGGGTCAGACCGCTCCCGGAGCTCCGTGGCAGCGCTTGTACTTCTTGCCGGAGCCGCAGTAGCACGGCGCGTTGCGGGACGGGCCGTTGCCCGCCTCCGCCTGGCCCGAGCTGCGGCCGGGCGAGGCCCGGTGGGCGCCCGTGTGGGCGGGGCTGGCCGGGACGACCGGGGCCGAGCCGATGCCCAGCGCGGGTGCCTGCTGTTCCGGGGCCTGCTGGATCTGCGGGGCGCCGGCGCCGGCCTCGCCGTCGATGGCGGGGGCGGTGTACTGGAGGTTCTGGGGGCGGCGGCTGCCTCCGAGGCCCTTGGCACGGACCTCGACGTGCTGCTCCGGCTCCTCGGCCGTGGGCAGCGGGCGGGCCTCCGACGGGTCGACGGTGACCGTGGGGGCCTCCTCGACCTGGACCTCCAGGTTGAAGAGGAAGCCGACCGCCTCCTCCTTGATGCCCTCCATCATCTGGTTGAACATGTCGAAGCCCTCGCGCTGGTACTCGACCACCGGGTCGCGCTGGGCGTACGCCCGCAGGCTGATGCCTTCCTGCAGGTAGTCCATCTCGTAGAGGTGCTCGCGCCACTTGCGGTCGATCACCGCGAGCAGGACCTGGCGCTCGAGCTCGCGGACCGCCTCCTCGCCGAGCTCCTCCTCGCGGGCCTTGTACGCCCGCTGCGCGTCCTCCTGGATCTGCGCGACGAGGAACTCCTGGTCGAGGCTGCTGCGCTCGCCGCCGGCCTCGCCGACGACGTCCTCGATCGTGAGGGTCAGCGGGAACAGGCGCTTGAGGTTGGTCCAGAGCTGCTCGAGGTCCCAGTCCTCCGCGTAGCCCTCGGAGGTGGCCGCGTGCACGTAGTCGGCGACCACGTCGTCGATCATGTGCTGGGCCTGGTCGTGCATGTCCTCGCCGTCGAGCACGCGCTTGCGCTCGGCGTAGATGACCTGGCGCTGCTTGTTGAGCACCTCGTCGTACTTGAGGACGTTCTTGCGGATCTCCGCGTTCTGGCCCTCGATCTGGGTCTGGGCGCTGCGGATCTGCCGGGTCACCATCTTCGACTCGATGGGGACGTCCTCCGGGATGTTGAAGCGGTCCATGACCGCCTCGACCGCACCCGCGCGGAACCGCTTCATCAGGTCGTCCTGCAGCGACAGGTAGAACCGGGACTCGCCCGGGTCGCCCTGGCGGCCGGAGCGACCGCGCAGCTGGTTGTCGATGCGGCGGGAGTCGTGGCGCTCGGTGCCGAGGACGTACAGGCCGCCGGCGGCGATGACCTCGGCCGCCTCCTCCTCGCAGGCCTCCTTGACGAACGGCATGACCTCTTCGAGGGCCTTCGCGTACTCCTCCGGGCTCTCCACCGGGTCGAGGCCGCGCTGGTGGAGCTCGGCCGCCGCGAGGAACTCGGGGTTGCCGCCGAGGAGGATGTCGGTGCCGCGGCCGGCCATGTTGGTGGCGACGGTGACCGCGCCCTTGCGGCCGGCCTGCGCGATGATCTGCGCCTCCTGGGCGTGGAACTTCGCGTTGAGGACGCTGTGCGGGATGCCGCGGCGGCGCAGCAGCTGGGAGAGGATCTCGGAATTCTCGACCGAGACCGTGCCGACGAGCACCGGCTGGCCGGTGGCGTGCCGCTCGGCGATGTCCTCGATGACCGCGCTGAACTTGGCCTTCTCGGTCTTGTAGATGACGTCGGGGTGGTCGACGCGAATCATCGGCCGGTGCGTCGGGATGCTCACGACGCCGACCTTGTAGACCTGGTTGAACTCGCCGGCCTCGGTCTGCGCCGTACCGGTCATGCCGCCGAGCTTCTTGTAGAGGCGGAAGTAGTTCTGCAGCGTGATGGTCGCCAGGGTCTGGTTCTCCTGCTTGACCTCCACGCCCTCCTTCGCCTCGATGGCCTGGTGCATGCCCTCGTTGTAGCGGCGGCCGTGCAGGATGCGGCCGGTGAACTCGTCGACGATGAGGACCTCGCCGTTCTCGTCGACGATGTAGTCCTTGTCGCGCTTGTAGAGCTCCTTGGCCTTGATGGCGTTGTTCAGGTAGCCCACGAGCGGGGTGTTCACCGACTCGTACAGGTTGTCGATGCCGAGGCGGTCCTCGACCCGGGCGACGCCGCGCTCGGTGATGGCGACCGTGCGCTTGGCGTGGTCGACCTCGTAGTCGCCCTCCCCGTCCTTGCCGGGCTGCAGGCGGTTGACCAGGGCGGCGAACTCGCCGTACCAGCGGGCGGAGTGCTCGCCCGGGCCGGAGATGATCAGCGGCGTGCGCGCCTCGTCGATGAGGATGGAGTCGACCTCGTCCACGATCGCGAAGTTGTGCCCGCGCTGCACGAGCTCGGCCGCCGACCACGCCATGTTGTCGCGCAGGTAGTCGAAGCCGAACTCGTTGTTGGTGCCGTAGGTGATGTCGCACTGGTAAGCGGCGCGGTGCTCGGCGGCGGGCCGGTTCGGCAGGATGACGCCGACGGTGAGGCCGAGGAAGGTGTGCACCCGGCCGACCCACTCGGCGTCGCGCTGGGCGAGGTAGTCGTTCACCGTGATGATGTGCACGCCTTCGCCGCTGAGCGCGTTCAGGTACGCCGGGAAGACACCGGTGAGCGTCTTGCCCTCACCGGTCTTCATCTCGGGGATGTTCCCGAAGTGCAGCGCGGCGCCGCCCATCAGCTGCACGTCGTATGCCCGCTGGCCGAGCACGCGGCGCGCACCCTCGCGAGCGACGGCAAATGCCTCGACGAGCAGGTCGTCGAGCGACTCGCCGTCGGCGTAACGCTGTTTGAACTGCTCGGTCTGCTCCCGCAACTCGTCGTCGGTGAGGTCGGTGTACTCGTCCTCGATCGAGTTGACCGCATTGGCGATCGCCTTGAGGCGGCGCAGCATGCGGCCTTCACCGGCGCGAAGGACTTTTTCCAAAATCGACACGGGTCAACGCTCCCCTAGACGGTCTGCCGAACCATCGTAGGCGTCTTCGGGAGGGAGTCGTGACCCGAGCCTCCGAGTAACCTCGCAAAGAGGACGAATCAGGGCTGGGAATTCGCTGACAGCGCATCTTGGGGAGCGCTGCAACCCCACGGCCGGGCTTCGCGTTCCGATCTCCGGCCCCGGATACCACCCCGGGCGCGTCAAGATCCGACCCCGAGACAACGGTACGGGCAAGCGCACGTCCCACCCCACGGCAGTCCGGACGAGCCGCCCTACCGACCGAGCGCGAACGGGACGAGGCCGGTTCATCCCCGACCGCGCCGCGCCCGCGCCCCGAAGATCCGGGACAAGGGCCGCCCGCGCCCCGGGTCCGGGACAAGGCCCGCCCCGCCGGGCCGCTCGCAACCCGGTGGCGGCCCGCGCACGACCGAGGGCAGGATGGCCGCGTGCGCGCCCCCGATCTCCACGTCGACGAGTTGCACGTCCGCCCGTGGCGGCCCGACGACGCCGACGAGGTGTTCCGGGCGTGCCAGGACCCGGTCCTGCACCGCTGGGCGACGAGCCTGCCCTCGCCGTACCTGGAAGAACACGCCCGCGTCTTCGTCAGCGAGAACGCACCCGCCTGGCTGGAGGCCGGCAAGGCTCTGCACCTGGGCGTCTTCGACGATCGTGGCCTCGCCGCCAGCATCGCGCTCAACGGGGTCGACGCGACGGCGCGCACGGCGGAGCTCGGCTACTGGTCGGCGCCGTGGGCCCGCGGACGTCGAGTGACCGAGCGCGCCGGCCGGGCGTTACTCCGATGGGCGTTCGACGAGGAGGGCCTGACCAGGATCGACTGGAGGGCCACGGTGGGTAATCATGCCTCGCGCCTGACGGCACTCCGGCTGGGTTTCCGCATGATCGGCACGCGGCCCGCCCCGGACCGCTGGCTGGCCGCTCTGACCAGCGAGGATCTCACGCTTCCGGGCACCGAGGTCGCTGATTCCGTACGCCGGGCAGCGCACGTCTTCGGCGGTGAGCACCCGACGATCCCGGCCGGGCCGATCACTCTCCGCAAACCCATGGACAAGGACGTCCCGGCCGTCGTGGCGTGCCGCAACGACGCGGAGGTGGCGCGCTGGTTCGGGGTGCGGCTGCCCTACACCGAGGCGGACGCGCAGCACCATGTGGGTGTCAGCGTGCCGCGACTGTGGTCCGGAGGCGAAGAAGCCGTATTTGCGGTTGTGGACCGCGATGACGCGTACATGGGAAGTGTCGATCTGAGGCTGACCCCGACGGACCCGGCAGCGGGCGAGGTGGGTTTCTTCGTCGCGCCGGGGTCGCGCCGCCAGGGGTACGCGGTGACGGCCGTGCGGGCCCTCTGCGGATGGGCGTTCGGCGCGCTGGGCCTGACCCGCATCCAGTGGCGCGCGGAGACCGGCAACGAGGCCTCGCGGCGGGTGGCGGAGAAGGCGGGCTTCACGATGGAAGGCCTGCTCCGGCGGGCACTGGTGGTCAACGGCGAGCGGCGCGACTGCTGGACGGCATCGCTGCTGGAAGGTGAGACGGCATGATGATGCCCACGATCCCGGGCGACGGCGTCCGGCTGCGCAGCCTGCGCCCCGCGGACCTGGACGACCTCGTGACCGGCTACAACGACCCGGACATGCGCCGCTTCATGGCGATGCTGCCGGTGCCGTTCACGCGCGCCCACGCGGAGGAGTACGCGAACGACCTCACGCCCACACTGTTCGCCGCCGGCGGTGGCTACTACGCGGTGGCCGATGCCGTCAGCGACCGCATCCTGGGCGGCATCGGCATGGACCGGGTGCAGCCGGGCCGCGGTCAGGCGGAGCTCGGCTACTGGACGGGACCGTGGGCACGTGGCCGAGGGGTGGCCACCGCGGCCGTGCGCGCACTCTCCGAGCACGCGTTCCACACCGGCTTCGCGCGCCTCGAACTGCTCACCCACCGGGAGAACACGCCGAGCCAGCGGGTCGCGCTCGCCGCCGGGTTCCGCCCCGAAGGGGTACGCCGGGCCGCACTGCCGGGCCACGACGGCGAACGCGACGACGTGCTCGCGTACGCCCGGCTGGCCGCCGACCCGCCGGGCCCGGTCGACCGGCTCCTCCCCGACCTGCCCGGCGGCGAACTGACGGACGGCGTGGTGACCCTCCGCCCCCTCGCCGAGTCGGACGTCGAGTTCTACGCGGAACTGCACGCGCAGGAAGACGTGGTCGCGACCAGCGTGCCGCCGATCCCCCCGACCCCGGACGAGATGCGCCGGCGCTGCGCCTGGGCGCAGTCCCACTGGCTGGCCGGCGACCGCGCCGACCTGGTCATCGCCGACACCGCCACCGGTACGCCCACCGGCGAGATCGGGCTCTACTACCAGGAGCCCCGCACGGGCCAGGCCATGATCGGTTACAGCATGCTGCCGGGCTGGCGGGGACGGGGCTATCCCACCCGCGCGGCGCAGCTCGTGTCGTTGTGGGCGTTCGCGGAGACCGGGATCGCGCGCCTGATCGCGGGGGCGCTGCCGGAGAATGTGGGATCGCAGCGGGTTCTGGAGAAGGCGGGCTTCAAGCGGGAGGCGTATCTGCGGTCGCGGCTTCCCGGGGTGGAGGGCCGCCGTAACGATGATGTGCAGTTCGCGCTGCTCGCGGAGGATCTTCTGACGGAGGGCCCTCGGCTCGACGGGTGAGGTCCGCGCGCGGCCGGTCCGCGTCGTCTTTGCGTGATGCGAACCCGCAGTCCTCGGGCCGCATGTTGCCTTTGAGACGGCAGGCCGTCGCCTAGCGTCAGGCCGTGGTTCACAGCGCGAGCGCGCCGCCCGTAGCGCCGCCGCTCGTCCACACGGCCGCGGCTTCGCAGCGCTGGCCCGCCGCCCGCAACGTCTCTTGGACGTGGACCGCCATCGGGCTCGCCGGCCCGGCGCTCGCGGCCGGCCTTCTGCGGCCCGGCCGACCGGGCTGGTGTCCGCGGTGGCGAATGCCGGCCGCCGGGTCCGGACACCTGGCTCCTGGGTCCTCCCCGGGACGGGATCCCCGCCGTCCCGGAGGAGGAGAGGCCGTCTACGCGGTCGTTTCCAGGCTGAGAATGCCGTAGTCGTAGCCGCGCCGCCGGTAGACGACGCTGGGCCGGCCGCTCTCCTTGTCGTGGAAGAGATAGAAGTCGTGGCCGACGAGCTCCATCTGGAAGAGGGCGTCGTCGACGGTCATCGGGTCCGCGGGGTGCTCCTTCTCGCGCACGATGCGCCACGGCTGGTTGTCGTCGTGCTCGGCCAGGTCGGTCGTGGCGGAGGAGTCTTCGGCCTGCGGCGTAAGGCTCGGCAGGTCGGTCGGCAGCCCGGCGGTCGCGGCGGCCACGGAGACCGGCGCGTGGCGTCCACGGTGCACGCGCCGGCGGTCGGCGGCACGGCGCAGGCGCCCGTCAAGCTTGTTGATGGCGCAGTCGAGGGCGCCGTAGAAATCCTTCGCTGTGGCTTCGGCCCGGATCACGGGCCCACGGGTCACGACCGTGATCTCCACGCGCTGGCAGTTGTCGGACTGCCGCGGGTTCCGCTCGTGGAAGAGCTCCACGTCGACTCTGATCAGCTTCTGGTCGTAGCGTTCGACTTTTGCCAGCTTGTCGGCGACATGTTCCCGATAGTGATCAGGAACCTCTACGTTGCGGCCCTTGACGACAATGTCCACTCGTGACCTCCCCCAACGTTGGCACTTTGACGCGGTGTGCTGGTTTCGGTGACGACGGGGATCACGGAGCAATCCCGCGTACGTGACCGAATCGGCTTACGAGGACGCTCCTTTCCGGTGCGGCGGGTCAGAACCGATCGACTTCGCTCCGGTGGAAGGTAAGGCGAGTCGCTTACCCTCGTCACCAAGACGCTAACCTGCCGACGGCTGCCCGTCACCCCTCGTTCGGGGAATGGGAGCGAGGACTTTCGCCTCTGGCGGGACGGCACCCGCCCGGGCGTACCCTTCCGCCCCGCGAGCCTTCCGCAGCCGCGTCGCCGCCAGTACTGCAGCCCCCGCGACCTGCATATCCGCCTCCCGGAGCCGTGCCGTCACGGCGGCCAGCGTGGCCCCCGTCGTGACGATGTCGTCCACCACTATCAGGGTGCCCCCGATCCTCGGCCACCGTCGCGGAATGCGGATCCGAGCACCCTTGATTCGCAGCGAACTCTCAGCAGCCGTCGCCCGTTCGGCTACGTTCAGTGACGCGGAGTCAGCACGAGCGAGCGCCCGCAGCGGCCGCCTGAGCTCAGCCTGCCAGCCGGCCGCCCGCAACCGCCGTACGGCATGTGCGGCGAGCCGCGCCATGTGGTCGCCGTGCCGTTCCCGGGCAGCGCTCGCGGTCGACGGCACGGGAACGACGTGCAAGGGTCGGTCCGGTCCACCGCCGGCCCGCACCGCCATCTCGGCGACGGCCGAGGCGAGCAGCGCCCCGAGCGGCCGCGCGAGCCCATGCCGCCCCTTCTCCTTGTACGCCAGCAGCACCCCACGCAGCGGCCCCAGATAGCCGCCCAGAGCCACACAGGCCGGCATCCCGGGCGGCGGAGGGCTCGGCACGGTCGGGTACGGCCGCAGCGCCTCCAGCGCCTCCACACAGGCCCCGCAGGTGCCATGGCGCAGCGGGAGGTGCTCCCCGGCACAGGCGGCACAGGTGCTCGGCAGGACGAGATCGGCGAGGTCGGTCAGCAGATGACGGCTCACCGGCCAGCCACCCGGCTCGCGAGCAAGGCGCAAACAGTCGCAGCCGGCCGGTGCCGAGATGAACCCGAGCAGCGGACAGAGACTGACCCGAGCCGTGACAGGCGCCGACCCGAAGCCCACCCAGGTACGGCCCCGGCCGAAGCCGCGCCGACGTCCGGACCGACCGGGTACGCCACGCCCCGGGGTGGCTGTCTTGTGGCCGGGACTCTGGTCACCGGGTCAGCGGAGGAAGAACGGGGAGGTGGGGACCACACCGGCGGGCGGGTTGGGGACCGGGCCGGCCAGGTCGCCGACGCCGATGCGTACCGGGCCGGAGAGGACGTCGAATGCGGCTCCGTTGGCCGTGTACTGGACGACGTCCGGGGAGGGTTTGCCGGTGACCGGGCTGACCGGGTAGGCCGTCAGGTAGGTGACCGTCTCGGTGCCGATGTCCGGCAGGGGTTCGGTGGAGTCCGTGCCGTCGAGCGCGGTGTCGATGATGGCGACGCGGTCGCGGTCCGCGCGGGTGCCGGCGACGACCACGGAGGTCTCCGTGCCCCAGTCGACGGCTGAGATGGAACGCAGCGCCGGGACCTGGACCCGCCACGGTGGGGTGGACAGGTGAGGGCCGTCGCCGTCGGCTGTCAGCGCCGTCAGGTAGAGCTTGCCGCCGACGGCGATGGCGATGCGCCGCCCGTCCGGGGCGACGGCCACGGCCGAGATCCAGCCTGCCTGGCCTGGCCAGGTGACCGCGCGCAGCGGTGAGCCGTCCGCCGAGAAGCTGTAGAGCTTTCCTCCGACGATGATCAGGCCGATGGCGCCGGTCTGCGGGTCGTCGGAGGTGATGGTCCAGACGGGCTGGCCGGTGGTGCCGGCGGGCAGCGGGACCCGGAGCAGGTCGGTCTGTTGCCCCATGAGCGCGCCGCCGACCCGGAGCACCTGGTGGTTGCCTTCCGTGGTGACCAGGGCGGCGTAGCGGCGGTCGCTCGGGCTCTGCGCCAGGGCCGCCGCCTTCACGCCGCGGTTGGCGTCGGGATGGATCACCGGGATCGGGTCGGCGGCGCCCGGCGTCTGCGAGACTCGCCGGATCTGGCCGTTGTAGATCACGAAGCGCTCGGGCGAGGCGGCCAGCCGGGAGGACGGGTTGCTGGTGAGGTAGTCGTTGCTGTCGTAGTCGGTCTGTTCCTGGTTGCCGATCCTCAGCTCCAGGACACGCGACAGGTTGGGCTTCAGCGACCACATGAGCTGGCGCCGGAGCCAGTCGAGGGCCTTCGGGTCGTCGGGCGGCTGCACCGCCTGGGCGCTGAGGTTGATCTGCAGCTTGTCGTCGGCGACGGCCGGCACGTTCCCGAGCAGCGCGGTGCCTTCGGGCAGCGGCTCCACCGCGCCCTGCAGCCACTGCGAGGGGCCCAGGAGGAGCCATTTGATGATCTGCTGCGGCTCCTGCTCGGACGGCATGTCGGCGGGCAGGTAGCGCACGTCGGGCACCAGCGCGGTGTGGTCGGTGTTCCAGAAGTAGATGGTCCGGCGCTCGAAGAACGTCGTCAGCGCCTCGTCGCTGAGCAGCAGGACCGGCGGCGTCTTGGTGATGTACAGCCCTTGCTGACCGGTGATGGTGCCCACGTTCAGCTCGTACGTGAGGATGCCGGTGTCCGTCGGGGGCTTGAGAACGCCGTCATCGCGGCCGAGCACCCCGAGGGTCTGCACTTTGAGCGTGACCTTGTCGCTGCCCGGGTTGACCAGCGGAGTGTCGGCGAGGTGTACCACTTTGATGTCGTTGGGCGGCTTGAACGCGGCGGCGGCGGACGGGGAGAGGAACTTCTTCACCCGCTCGAGGGCACCCTCCGGATCGCCGCCGGCGGCCTCGAGGTAGTAGCGCACGAACTCGGCGGTGTCGTTGGTCGCGTTCCGCTCGTGCCGCCCCGGGACGTTCTCGTCCCCGGTGGCGAACCCGGGCGACGGGCCACGGCCGATCCTGGTGACCTCGGTGTTGTCCGGAATACCGCACCCGGCGAGCAGGACGGCTCCGCTGAGTGTCGCGGCGAGCAGAACCCCCGCGCGACGCCCTCGCATCGCCCGACGCAGCTTCATCGCCCCACCTCCGCAGGCTCACCGGCATCCCGCTCGCCCTGCTCGGGCGAGGGGCCGTCGGGCATCGCGCGGTCGCCCCGGGCCGCAGATCGGCGCCGCGGACGAGAAGAACGTGCCGGCCGCTCGCCGGCATCCGAGGCCGCCGCCGCAGAGCCGGCCGAAGCCGCCGAGCCAGCCGCCGCCGAGTCAGCCGACGCCGCAGAGTCAGCCGGTGCCGCGGGGCGGGTCACGGGTGATCCGCCCGGACCTTCGCTGGACAGCCCGGACTCGCTGGACGCGGAGCCGGTCGGCACGGAAGCGGGCGCTGTGGGAGCAGAAGCGGCGCCCGACGGAACGGCGTTGGGGGGCGCGGCGGCCGGGACCTCGTCGACGGCGCGGTCGCGGGGAATCAGGGGCAAGGGGGCGGCCACCAGGCGGTCGCCGGAGCGTACGGGGAGGGTGAGGCGGAACTGGGCACCTCCGCCCGGCTCGCCCCAGGCCTCCAGCCAGCCGCCGTGCAGGCGGGCGTCCTCGACCGAGATGGAGAGGCCGAGGCCGGTGCCCCCGGTCTGGCGCGCACGCGACGGATCCGCCCGCCAGAAGCGGTTGAAGACGAGGCGTTCCTCGCCGGGTTTGAGCCCGACGCCGTGGTCGCGGACCGTGATGGCGACCGCCGCCTCGTCCGTGGCCAGGGTGACCTCCACCGGCTTGCCCTCGCCGTGTTCGACTGCGTTGCCGACGAGGTTGCGCAGCACGCGCTCGACGCGGCGGGGGTCGACCTCCGCGATGACCGGCGTGTCCGGGAGGCGCAGCTCGATGCTGACGCCCACCCGTTCGGCCAGGCCGCCGAGGCGTTCGGCGACCCGCTCGACGATGGGCACCAGGTCGGTGTGCTCGGCGTCGAGGGCCGCGAAGCCGGCGTCGAAGCGGCTGATCTCGAGGAGGTCGGTGAGCAGGCTCTCGAAGCGGTCCAGCTCCGCCTGCAGCAGCTCGGCGCTGCGGGCGACGGCCGGCTCGAACTCGTCGCGCTCGGCGAAGATGAGGTCGGCGGCCATGCGTACGGTGGTCAGCGGCGTCCGCAGCTCGTGGGACACGTCCGAGGTGAACCGCCGCTGCAGCCG
Organism: Actinoplanes sp. NPDC049548; assembly: GCF_040676695.1. Lineage (NCBI taxonomy): Bacteria > Bacillati > Actinomycetota > Actinomycetes > Micromonosporales > Micromonosporaceae > Actinoplanes > Actinoplanes sp. NPDC049548. The sequence continues at coordinate 67,660 of NZ_JBFAPM010000008.1, read as the reverse complement.
GGACATCTCCTCCAGGCGCACGATCTGGCGCTGCAGGTTGGCGGCCATCTGGTTGAAGGAGGCGGCGAGCAGCGCCAGGTCGTCCTCGCCGTCGACCTTCATGCGCTGGTCGAGCAGGCCCGCGGAGAGCCGCTGGGCCGTGCGGGCCGCGACCCGGACGGGCGTGACCACCATGCGGGTCACCAGGCCGGCGACGATGCCGAGGAGCATGACCAGCGCGATGCCCGTGACGAGCACGGTGGTGCGGATCTGGTTGGCGGCCCGGTCCTCGGTGGTCAGCGGCACCAGGTAGTAGAGCTCCACGTGGCCGAAGCTGGTCGGCACGGGTGACCCGTACACGAGGTACTTGGTCTGGACGCCGCCCACCTCGGCGGTGCGGATCTGCTGGGCGATCAGGCCGTCGGCGGCGACGTCGTGGACGAGCTCCCGGGTGATCAGCGAGGTGGTGTCGACCTTGGTGGAGGTGACCGGCTTGAGGTCGGGGAAGTTGTCGGCGCGCAGGGACACGATCGCGCCGCCGCTCTCCGCGGGGTCACCGTCGGCGAGCCTGGTGACGGTGTCGTTCATGGTGGTCGGCAGCTTCGGGTCGCGAACCTGCCGGTGCACGGTGAGCTGCCGCCGCGCGTAGTCGACCTTGCTCTGCATCTGCGAGCGGACCTCGTCCTCCGCCCGGTCGAGCAGGATGGTGGTGCTGCGGCCGGCGATGAACCAGCCGAAACCGCCCACGAGCAGGCTGGACGCGACGAGGGTCAGGGTGACGACGCGCAGGTGCAGCGAGCGCCGCCAGGCCCGGCGTGCCGGCGCCGAGACCTGCAGGCCGCGGCGCACGGCAGCGCGCCAATACCGCCGCACCACCCGGAGGGTGCGTCGGATCGGCATCGGAAGCCAGGCAGGTGCACGCATCGGGGGCAAGGTTAGCCCGTCCGGGGTCTCGAACCCGCTCCGCCGGCCTTACGAACTTCTGACGATCGCGTCAGAAGGGATTGCTCAGCCGGTGCCCGCCTTGTACCCCACCCCGCGCACGGTCAGGATGATCTCCGGCCGCTCCGGATCCGGCTCGATCTTGGCGCGCAGCCGTTGCACGTGGACGTTGACCAGCCGGGTGTCGGCGGCGTGCCGGTAGCCCCAGACCTGCTCCAGCAGCACCTCCCGGGTGAACACCTGACGCGGCTTGCGCGCCAGCGCCACCAGGAGGTCGAACTCCAGCGGGGTCAGCTTCACTTCTTCACCGTCACGGGTGACGGTGTGCGCCGGCACGTCGATCGTGATCTGGTTGCCGGGCGGCCCGATGGTGAGCAGCTCCGGCGCGGCGTCCTCGCCGCGGCGCAGGCGGGCGCGCATCCGCGCCACCAGCTCCTTGGGCTTGAACGGCTTGACCACGTAGTCGTCGGCCCCGGACTCGAGGCCGAGGACCACGTCGACCGTGTCGCTCTTGGCGGTGAGCATGACGATCGGGATCCCGGACTCGGTGCGGATGGCCCGCGCCACGTCGATGCCGCTCATGCCGGGGAGCATGAGGTCGAGCAGGACGATGTCGGGCCTGTTCTCCCGGAACGCGGCGAGGGCCCGCTCACCGTCGGCCACGAAGGAGGGCAGGAAGCCTTCGCTGCGCAGGACGATGCCGAGCATCTCCGCCAGCGCGGGGTCGTCGTCGACGACGAGTACGCGGGCTCTCATGCGATCCAATATTGCACTGTCCCTTTCCGGCCCGTGTGACCGCCCGTCGATCAAGCGCGGACGCCGCTGCTGATCATGTCCCGGCGAAAGCGGAAAATAAAGGGAACCGCGCTCAGGAGAACAGTGCCCGCCCCCAGAAGTCGTCCGGACCGGACACGCCCGGCGGGCAGGCGAACAACGCCTGGGACACCGGCTTCAGGTACTCGTTCATGTCGTCGTGGCGGGACAGGTTCCGCTGGATCGGCACGAACTGCTTGCGCGGGTCCCGCTGGTACGCCATGAAGAACAGCCCCGCGTTGAGCCGCCCCAGCCCGTCCGAGCCGTCCACGAAGTTGTAGCCGCGGCGCAGCAGCCGCGCGCCCCCGTTGACATCCGGGTGGGCGAGCCGCACGTGCGACGTCGTCGGCAGCGCTTGCACGTCGGGCTCGTCGAACTCCTTGGCCATGCCCAGCGGCGCGCCGGTGCCCTTGTGCCGGCCGACGATCGTCTCCTGCTCGGACAGCGAGGTGCGGTCCCACGTCTCGACGATCATGCGGATCTTGCGGGTGACCAGGTAGGAGCCCCCGGTCATCCATGCGGGGCCGTCGGCCGGCTGCACCCAGAGGTGCTGCTTGAGCAGGTCGGGCTCCTCCTGCTTCAGGTTGGCCGTACCGTCCTTGAACCCGAAGAGGTTGCGGGGCGTCGCCTGGGTCTGGGACGTCGAGGACGTACGCCCGAAGCCCAGCTGGGACCACTTCACGCTGACGACGCCCATGCCGATCCGGGCGAGGTTGCGGATGGCGTGGACCGCCACCTGGGGGTCGTTGGCGCACGCCTGCACGCACAGGTCGCCGCCGGACAGGGACGCCTCGAGGACGTCGCCCGGGAAGTGCGGAAGGTCGTCGAGCGCCGGCGGGCGCTTCGCGGCGATGCCGAAGCGGTCCTTGCCGTCGGCGTCGCGGAACAGCGTCGGGCCGAAGCCGACCGTGATGGTGAGGCCGGAGGGCGGCAGGCCGAGCGCCTCGCCGGTGTCGTCCGGCGGAGCCTCGGGTACGCCGTTGACCGCGCCGATCTCGCCGGCGTCGTGGCCCGCGGTCATCCGGGCGGCGGCCGTCGTCCAGTCCTTGAGCATCGTGACGAGGCGCTCGCGGTCCTTGGTGATGACGTCGAACGCGACGAAGTGCAGGCGGTCCTGGGCGGGCGTGACGATGCCGGCCTGGTGCTCGCCGGTGAAGGGCACAGCGCCGTGCGCGGCGGCGCTGTCGTCGTCGCTCCCGCCGCGGACCATGGCGCCGCCGACCGCGGCCGCTCCGGCGATTCCGGCTACGCCGACGCCGGCGAGCGCGATGGCTCGCCGGCGGCTGACGGTGCTCTCACTCATCTGACCTACTTCTTCGAGACGACTGCGGCGACCTTGGAGATGGGCTCGGCCAGCGCGTTGATCGCGTCGGACAGGCCCTTCAGCTCGGCCTCGCTGAGCTGGTTGTGCAGCTTCCAGCCGTCGCCCGCGCGGTGCTTGGCCAGCGCGGCGTCGACGTTGGCGAACTCGCTGTCGAGCGTCTTGACGAGGGCGGGGTCGCGCTCCTCCAGCACCGGGCGCAGCGCGGCGATGGCCGCCTTGGAGCCCTCGACGTTGGCGTTGAAGTCCCACAGGTCGGTGTGCGAGTAGCGGTCCTCCTCGCCGGTGATCTTTCCGGTGGCGACCTCGTCGAGCAGTTCCTTCGCGCCGTTGGCGAGCTGCAGCGGGGAGAGCTTCTCGGCGTTGGCCTTCGCGACGATCTCCCTGACGTCGGTCAGCAGCTGGTCGGCGATCGGCCCGTCCTTGGCGAGGTTCGGCTTGGCCGCCCACAGGTCCTTCTCGAGGCGGTGGAAGCCGGTGAACGGCATGCCCTCCTCGATGACCTCCTCGCGCCCGTCGATCTTCGGGTCGAGGTCGCCGAAGATCTCCGCGACCGGCTCGATGCGCTCCCAGTACGTGCGGGCGACCGGGAACAGCGCCTTGGCCTTCTCGACGTCCTTCGCCTTGACCGCGGCCACGAACTCCTCGGTCTTGGGCAGCAGCGCGGCGGTCTGGCTCTTCACGTACCGCGAGTAGCTGCTGGTCGCCTCGGCGAGCTTGGCGTCGGCGGTCAGCGGGGCGGCCGAGCCGGAGACGGTGAAGGCGGCGCGGATGCCCTTGCCGCTCATGCCGGGCTTGCAGGCGGTCTCGTACGTGCCGGCGGGCAGTTCGACGTGCAGCTCACGGGAGAGGCCGGGGGCGATGTTCTCGACCTCACCCATGATCCGGTCGCCGGGGGCGTACACGTAGAACTCGGTGACCTTGTTGCCGCCGTTGGTGATGGAGAAGACGCTGGTGCCCGCGTCGACCGTGCTCTTGGCGATGTCGCAGGCGGTGTCCGACGCCTTGACGGCGATGGGACCACCCGCCGCCGAGCCGGCCGTCTTGTCGTCGGTGTCGCCGCTGCTGCAGGCCGCGAGGGTGCCGCCGAGGAGGCCGGCAGCCGCCAGCGCGAGCAAGGGGGTGGGACGCATGGAACGGTTCTCCTATTGCTGAGGCGCGGGCGCCGGGGCGGGGGTTTCACGGGCGGGCACCGGCGCCGCCTTGCGCGCGGGCCAGAGGAAGACGGCGAGGACGGGGATCCCGTACGCGGCCCAGGCGATGGTCTCCAGCACCGACGCCGTCGGGGTGATGTTGAACATGCCGGTGAGCAGCGCGGTGTACCAGGCGTCGGGGTTGAGCACGCCGCTGACGTCGTACGCCAGGCTGTTGAGCCCGGGCAGCACGTTCCCCTCCTGGAAGTCGTGCACGCCGTACTTGAGGATGCCGGCCGCCACCAGGATGAGCAGCGCACCCGTCCACGTGAAGAAGACCGACAGGTTGATCCGCACGGCGGTGGCGAACATGAGCCAGCCGATGACGACGGCCGAGGCGATGCCGGCGAGCAGGGAGAGCAGCGGTCCGGTGTTGGACGACGCGCCCTGCACGGCGGAGTAGAAGATCAGCGAGGTCTCGAGGCCCTCGCGGACGACCGCGAGGAAGGCCATCACGGCGACGGCGAGGGAGCCGACCGCGAGCGCGTCCTGGAGCTTGCTGCGCAGCTCACCCGCGATGGAGCGGGCGGCCTGGCGCATCCAGAAGATCATCCAGGTGACGAAGCAGACGGCGAGGACCGACGTGACCGCCTCGAAGAGCTCGCGGTGCTCGCCCTTCTGCAGCAGCGTGGTGGAGGTGTAGGTGAGCAGCCATCCGAAGAAGACGGACAGCGCCACGGCGAGCCCGACGCCGGCCCACACCTGCACGAGGCGGTCCTTGCGCTGGGCCTTCACCAGGAACGCGATGAGGATGCTCACCACAAGCGTGGCTTCCAACCCCTCGCGCAGACCGATGAGGTAGGTGGCGAGCATGGCACTCCGTTTGCTAAGGCAGTCCTAAGTAAGGCTCGGCATACCTTAGCTGCCGACGAGGCCGTTTCGTCAAGCTGGGTCGGCTATCCGCCAGGTCACAGGCGACGCGGGCGGCCAGGCGACCGCCCGCACGGGAGGATCAGCGATCGAACTCGCCGGCGCGGACCCCGGCGATGAAGTCCGCCCACCCCGGCATCGCGAACTCGAGGACCGGGCCGGAGACGTCTTTGGAATCCCGGACGAAGATCGAGGTAGCCGCCGTGGCGACCTCCACGCAGTGCCCCGCCGCCCCGCTGCGGGAGCTCTTCCGCCAGGTGAGAGCCAGATTTTGCAAGATCATGCCCTTTCACGAATGGTTACTCGTGCGCTTCAACGATGATCTAATCAATCGAGTTCTTCGCCTGTTCGAGCGATGAGCTCCCGCGTCTCCCCCGGCGACAGGGCGCGCTGCCGAAGGTCCGCGAAAGCCTTCCGGTACACCTCGACGTCGGCCTCCTTCGTCCGCAACTGGCCGCCGATGAGGTCCTCGCTGTGCACGACGGGCGGCCGGTCATCGAACTCGAAGATGACGAACGCCTCGGTCAGCGCGGCGTGCGAGCCGGCGGAGAAGGGCAACACGTGCAGCTCGACGCCGGGGCGCCGGCTGGCGTCGTACAGGCGCTGCAGCTGACGCCGGAGCACCTGCGGGCCCCCGACCTGGCGGCGCAGCACGGCCTCGTCGAGAACGACGCACAGCCGGGGCGCCGGATCCCGGGACAGGACGCTCTGCCTGGCCATCCGCAACGCCGTGCGCCGCTCCAGCGTCTCCTCGTCGCGCACGTCGGCACCGGCCCCGATCACCGCGTGGGCGTACTCGTCGGTCTGCAGGAGGCCGGGCACGAGCTGGGCTTCCCACTCGCACATCAGTGTGGCCTCGGCCTCGAAGGCGACGTACTCGTCATAGCGCTCGGCGACCGACGACCGGTACGGGGCCCACCAGACCCGGGCGCGTCCGCGGCCGGCGAGCTCCCGCAACCGCGCCCGCTCCGCGGGCGACGCGCCCAGCTCGCGCGAGAGCCGTTCCAGGTCTGTGTCACTGATCCCGGTACGCGCCGTCTCGATGCGGCTGAGCTTGGACTCGGACCAGCCGAGCGCACCCGCGACGTCGGCGCCCCGGCGCTCACCGCGCAGCCGGCGAAGCTCGTCACCCAGCTCCCGGCGCGCGGCCATCGATGTCGGTCTCGCCACGCGCCCACGGTACCGGTCACTCAGTGCAACTTGCATGGCACTTTATGCACTTGCACATCTGGCGGGACCGTGTGCTAATGGGAGAAGAGGTACGAACTTGGTGCATGCGCATCGCCTGCGGGGGCGGCGCGCGGACAGAAAAGCGAACCGGCGGCGGCAACCACCGGTTCGCTTTTCCACGCGTCGGCCGATCAGTAGCGGTAGTGATCCGGCTTGTACGGTCCCTCGACGGCAACGCCCAGATAGGACGCCTGCTCCTTGGTCAGCTCGGTCAGCTTCACGCCGAGCGCGGCCAGGTGCAGCCGCGCGACCTTCTCGTCCAGGTGCTTCGGCAGCACGTAGACCCCGACCGGGTAGTCCTCGATCCTCGTGAACAGCTCGATCTGCGCGATCGTCTGGTTCGAGAAGCTGTTGCTCATCACGAACGACGGGTGGCCCGTGGCGTTGCCCAGGTTCAGCAGGCGGCCCTCGGAGAGCACGATCACCGAGTGGCCGTCGTCGAACTTCCACTCGTCGACCTGCGGCTTGACGGTCACCCGCGTGACGTCGCCCCGACGAGCCAGCCCGGCCATGTCGATCTCGTTGTCGAAGTGGCCGATGTTGCCGACGATCGCCTGGTGCTTCATCCGCGCCATGTGCTCGTTCGTGATCACGTTGAAGCAGCCGGTGGCGGTGACGAAGATGTCCGCCGTCTCGACGACGTCCTCCATCGTCGCGACCTGGTAGCCGTCCATCGCCGCCTGCAGCGCGCAGATCGGGTCGACCTCGGTCACGATGACCCGCGCACCCTGACCCCGCAGCGACTCCGCGCACCCCTTGCCGACGTCGCCGTACCCGAAGACGACCGCCACCTTGCCGCCGATGAGCACGTCGGTGGCCCGGTTGATGCCGTCGATCAGCGAGTGCCGGCAGCCGTACTTGTTGTCGAACTTGCTCTTGGTCACCGAGTCGTTGACGTTGATGGCGGGGAACAGCAGCGTGCCGTTCTGCTGCATCTCGTAGAGCCGGTGCACGCCGGTGGTGGTCTCCTCGGTGACGCCCTTGACGCCGGCCGCGAGCCGGGTCCAGCGGCGGTCGTCCTCCTTGAGGGACCGGGCGAGCAGCTTGAGGATGACCGCGTACTCCTCGGAGTCGGCGGTGTCGGCCGCCGGCACGGCGCCCAGCTTCTCGAACTCGGCACCCTTGTGCACGAGCAGCGTGGCGTCACCGCCGTCGTCGAGGATCATGTTGGGGCCCTCGCCGTCCGGCCAGAGCAGCACCTGCTCGGTGCACCACCAGTACTCCTCCAGCGTCTCGCCCTTCCAGGCGTAGACGGGGACGCCCGCGGGGCTCTCCGGCGTACCGTCGCGGCCGACGACGATCGCGGCGGCAGCGTGGTCCTGCGTCGAGAAGATGTTGCAGCTGGCCCACCGCACCTGCGCGCCGAGGGCGGTGAGCGTCTCGATCAGGACGGCGGTCTGGATGGTCATGTGCAGCGAGCCGGTGATCCGCGCTCCGCGCAACGGCTGACTCGGGCCGTACTCCTTGCGCAGCGACATCAGGCCGGGCATCTCATGCTCGGCGAGCTCGATCTCCTTGCGGCCGAACGCGGCGAGCGACAGGTCGGCGACCTTGTAGTCACCGTCGGCCACGGACATGGGACGCGTGCTGGTCATCATGCTCCTGAGATACGGGGAACGGCAGCGATCCACTCTACGCGCGGCATTTGTCCGGGTGGGGGGTGGCTGGGCTCCTTTTTCGGTACGGGCACAGAGTCCCCGACCGCAACACCGTGCCGGACTGCTCCACGGGTCGGCACCCCGCACCGCCGGCACGGAACAACTGGTCCACGGGGTCAACACCGATCGCCCGCAGCACCCAAACAACTGCCCCACGGCGTCAACACAAGCACCCGCGGCACCCAAACAACCGCCCCACGGGGTCAACACCAAGCACCGCGGCACCCCAAACAACTGCCCCACGGGTTCGATACCAGGCACCCGCGGCACCGAACAGCGGGTTCACCGGGCCGGACGCCGGGCACACCGGGCCCGAACAGCGAACGAGGCGACGGGTCAAAGACCCGCCGCCCCGTTCATCCCCCCGGTTTGGTACCGCGCGCGTCCGTGGGACCCCCCGATCACCATTGACGCTGCGTGTTGATAGCTTCACACTCAGCAGTCATCGGTGTCAAGCAAATCCTGATATTTCCTATTTCCTCGTCTTGGGCTGGGCCGACGACCCGCGGCGTCAGGCCACCGTGCGGCTCAGAACTGCCAGATGGCAGCTGCCTCACCGCTGAACGAACTCACCTTCAGCACCACCTTGACGTGCTTGCTCAGGTCACGCGGCACGTCGAAGTAGACCTTGCCGGAGGTCTTCTCACCGGGGTTCAGGCCATCAGCGTCGAACTCATCGTCCGCGGAGTACACGCGCTGCGACTCGTACACCGTCCCGTCGTCCGCCACGAGTTTGAAGGCGTCGGTGTCGAGCTCGGTGACGCCCTTCTTCCCGGTCACCGCGACGACGACACTGACGAACATGCCCTTCTTGGCAGTCTGGTACTCGCTGGGCTTCTGATTGCGGCGCAACTTCGTCACCGAGAGCGCGTACTTGTTCTCGCCGTTGTGACTGGTCATGAGGATCTCGGTGCCCGCCGCATCGGGAGTCACCTGCGGAGAAGAGGTCTCTGAAGGCTCCGGCTCTTCCGAGTCCGTCGGCTCTGCCGGCTCCGTCGGCGGAGCACTGGGCTCGGTGTCGGCAGCCGGCGCCTCGGTGTCAGCAACGGGTACCGTCCCGGCGGCGGCCGGCGCCTTGTCGCCGAACACTCCGGTGACGGGCAGGTCGCAAGCCTTCTGCGCCTCGCGCACGTGCGTGTTCACCGAAGCGATCGCCGTCATCATCTCCGCGAATCCGGGGTCGTCGGTGCGCAGCAGGTCGATATCGGCGACCAGACCGTCGACAGCATCTCTCAGGTCCGGCTTCATCACGAGCATGCGGGATGCCGTGCGGAGCTCCGACTGGGTCTCAGCGAGCGCGTCTTGGGCCCCGTCCGACGCGCCGCCCTCGTTCTTGGACGTCGAGGAGGCTTTCTCGCTCAGCTTGCCGATCGTCGTGCACACCTTGTCGGACGCGTACGCGGTGGAGGCGAATGCCGTGCCGGTGCCCAGCAGGAGAAGCGCGCCCACGGCTCCGGCTATGATCATCGGCCGTCGCCGGAGCGGCGTGGCCGGAGCCGAACTCGACGGAATCACCATGTACGGGGGCGGCGAGCCGTTGACGTAACCAGCCGTGACCGGACTCCAGCTCGGAGCGGGTTCCTGTCCGGGATGGTGATTGGCGTGTGTCCCAGGGCCGCCTGTTCCGGGCAGGCCATAGCTCGGCGCCGAAGCAGCCGATGAGCCGGGCTGTGCCGAGGGCGTCCCCGCGGAGCTGTGGGGCTCATGGCCGGATGGGTCGGGATAGCGCCAGTCACCGCTTGTCATGACAGCCTTCCTGATGCACGTTCGCGGGGTCCGCCGGGTCGATGGACGCGATACCTGTCGACCCCGTGCGCGCCCGACCTGAGCGTTCAGGTCGGCCCTGGACCTTGCGATGACGACATTGCACCGGCGCTGCTACGGATGCACATCCCACGGCAGAAGCGGACGCAGGGCCAGGCACTCCCCCACCGGCCCTGAAAGGGTTCCGGCCGCGCCAGGGCCGCCGACCTCATCCGCTGCCAGCGGCCCCATCCACGATCGCGGCTGACTGCGCGCCTTACCTGGCGACGGTCGCTACGTACACCTCTCCGAGGCCCGCCACCGTCGCCGGCCCCGTCTCCGCCGGCACGTAGGCCGCCGTGCCCGGCGTGACCTCGACCGGCGTACCGTCCACCGCTTCCGCCACGAAGACATCCCCGGCGGTGCCGAGCACGATGCGCGGCCCCTCCCCCGGCAGCGGCTGCGGAGGGGTCGACGGGCCGAGGGTCACCCGGTACAGCGCGAACTCGCGCACCGGCACCCGCCACGTCTGCACGCCCGGTCCCACCTCGGTCGCGGGCAGGATCGGGTCGTCCAGGACCTCGAAGCGCAGCACGCGCAGCAGCTCGTCCACGTCCACGCGCTTCGGGGTCAGGCCGCCTCGCAGGACGTTGTCGCTGGCCGCCATGATCTCGACGCCCGTGCCGTTCAGGTACGCGTGCAGGTTGCCCGCCGGCATCCAGATCGCCTCGCCGGGCGCCAGCCGTACGTGGTGGAGCAGGAGCGCCACCAGCACACCCGGGTCCCCCGGATAGTGCCCGGCGAGGTCGGTCGCGAGCGGGGACGTGCCGGCCGCCACCACCTCGTCGACCAGCGCGGCGCGGTCGTCGGCCGGCCAGGTCAGCAGGGTGCGTACCGCGTCGGCGAGGCCGGACACGCCCCGGCGCAGCGCCTCGGTGACCGGCGCGAGCCGCGCGATGCCGAGCGCCTCGAGGGCGTCGGCCGACTCCTCCGGCGGGCGGAAGCCGCACAGGGCCTCGAACGGCGTGAGCGCGACCAGCATCTCCGGCTTGTGGTGGGCGTCCGTGTAGTTCTTCGGCGCGGCCGGGTCGGCCTCCTGCGCCGCGAAGGCCCGGCGGGCGTAGTCGGCGTCCGGGTGGGCCTGCAGGGACAGCGGGGCGGCCGCGGCGAGGACCTTCATGAGGTACGGCAGCCGGGCGCCGAACTCGTCCGCGATCTCGGCGCCGAGCTGCCCCTTGGGGTCGTCGGCGATGAGCGTCGCCAGGCTGACCGGCCCGTCCGGTCCGGTGACCGTCGACGGGTCGCCGGGATGGGCGCCCAGCCACAGCTCGGCCTCGGGGCTGTCGCTGGGCGCGGGACGGCCCTGCAGCTCGGCGATCGCGGTGCGTGAGCCCCAGGCGTACGGCCGGATCACTCCGGTGAGCGGAAGTACAGCAGCCACCGGGCCGCCCCCGTTTCGTGTGTCGTCAGGTGGTGACGGCCGCGTCGGCCGAGCTCGCCGGCGTCGACTTGGCCGGGCTGTAGATGTCCGGCTCGAGGTAGATGACCCGGGCGATCGGCACGGCCTCGCGGATGCGGACCTCGGTGTCGTTGATGTGCCGGGCCACGTCCTCGGCGCGGTCGGTGGGCGGGACGGCGATCTTCGCCGCCACGAGGAGCTCCTCGGGGCCCAGGTGCAGCGTCTTCATGTGGATGATGCACTCGACGCCGTTGGTGCCGGCGATGGCCTGCTCGATCTTGGCCACGTCCTCCGGGTTGGCACCTTCGCCCAGCAGCAGGCTCTTGGTCTCCAGGGCCAGGATCGCGGCGATGGCCACGAGCAGCAGTCCGATGGCCGCCGTGCCGATGCCGTCCCAGACACCGTTGCCGGTGATCAGGGTGAGCACCACGCCGAAGAGGGCGAAGACCAGGCCGAGCAGCGCGCCGGCGTCCTCCAGCAGCACGACGGGCAGCTCGGGGGCCTTGGCCCGGCGCACGAACTCGACCCAGGAGGTCTCGCCGCGGGTGTGGTTGGACTCCTGGATGGCCGTCTTGAAGGAGAAGCCCTCCAGGCCGATGGCGATCACCAGTACGACCACCGGCACCCACTGCCACTCGTGGATGCCCTCGCGGTGCTGGATCTTGTGCCATGCCTCGTAGAGCGCGAACAGGCCACCGACGGTGAAGAGCACGATCGACACGATGAACGCGTAGATGTAGCGCTCACGGCCGTACCCGAAGGGGTGTTGCGGGGTGGCCTTGCGGGTCGCGCGCTTGCCGCCGAGCAGCAGGAGCGCCTGGTTGCCGGAGTCGGCGACCGAGTGGATGGACTCGGCCAGCATCGACGACGATCCGGTCAGGAGCCAGGCGACGAGCTTGGTGGCGGCGATGCCCAGGTTCGCGGCGAGGGCCGCGAGGATCGCCTTGGTGCCTCCGCCGGCGCTCACTGCAGTGCCTCGGGCATGGGATTCGACAGTTCCTTCATCTCGTTGATGGCGGGCACGGCCATGGGGTCGAGGTCGTGCGCGAGGGCCAGGTAGATGGATGCGAAGTCGGGTACGGCGGTGAGCGACGCGAGCCGTTCCAGGGCCGAGCCGCCCTCGGCGGTCACGACGTCGCAGCGCACGCCGCGGCGCTCGGCGAGGATCTGCACGGCGTCGGCCCGGCGCTCCTCGACGGCGACCGGCTCGTCGGCCTCGTCCTGCGGGTTGAGGCCGCCGTCGCGCATGACGACCAGGCGCAGCCGCGTGGTGGCCTCCTGCTCCTCGTCCGGGTCGGCGAAGATGTCGCGGGTCGACTCGGCCAGGCCCCCGAAGGGCCCGTCGAGCAGGCCCACCCGGCCGCGGCCGGCCTCGCCGAGCGCGCCGGCCATCACCGGGTAACGGGCGTTCGCGGCGAGCGTGTCGGCGAACCGGCGTGCCGCGACCGTGGCGAGCGGCGAGGAGCCCCACACGATCGGTACGGAACCGGCCAGGTCGAGCGCGAGGGACTTCGCCGGGTTGACGAAGGACTCGGCTCCCGGACGGCAGCGCTCGGCGTCGGCGTCGAGCCGGGCGGCGGTCTCGGCGAGGTCGGCCTCGTTGACCTTGACCAGGCCGAGACTGCGGGCGGCGAGCAGCACCGGCACCGCGAGGCCCCACAGGCTGGCCCGGGCGGGCGCGCGCCGCGGCACGGGGATGAACGGCGCCCGCGCCCGCTCGGCGACCGCCTGAAGCTCGGAGTCGGGGTTGCCGATCGCCACCAGGCGGGCGCCCCGGCGGGCGGCGGCGTCGGCGGCGGCCAGCGCCTCGGGGCTGCGCCCGGACGCGGACACGGCGATGACCACGTCGGCCGCGCCCACCCAGCCGGGCACCCCGGCGCTGCGGTGGCCGATGACCGGCACCGGGCAGCGGGGCCCGGCCACGGTGGCCAGGATGTTGCCGGTCAGTCCGGCCGTACCGATGCCGGCGACGACCACCGCGCGGGGCCGGCCCTCGTCGGCGAGCACGCTCAGGTTGGCCTCGGCGGCCAGCGCCGCGGACTCCCGGACCTGCGCGCCCGCGGAGGCGGTGGCCCGCAGCATGCCGCCGGGGTCCTTGGCGAGCATCGCCTTCTCGTCCTCGAGCAGCGACTCGTCGGCGACGCGGCGCCCGGTCAGGCCGGCCGTGCCGTCGTCAGGGGTGACCATCAGGCCACCTCCCCGGCGGGTCCGGCCGGGTGCAGCGGCGACTGCGGATCGAGGGCCACCGAGCGGCTCCTTCACGTACGCGGGCGTTGAACGGGAACCAGGTGATCCTAACCGTGGACGCCGCTGAGCACCGGGCAGGCGCTGTCCGTCAGGCCGTGGTCCCGGCCGCCGGACCGGTGCCGGGCCGGGCCTCGTCCAGCAGCAGCACCGGGATGTCGTCGCGCACCTCGAAGACGCGGCCGCACTCCGTGCAGGTCAGCGTCTGCTCCGCCGGGTCGTGCTCCAGCGGGGCGTGGTGCGTGTCCGGGCAGGCCAGGATGTCGAGCAGTTGCGGATCGAGGGCCACCGGACGGCTCCTTACGGGTGCGTTGTCAGGGACCTCGCGATCCTAGCCGCGGACGATGGCGAGCACCTCGTCGCGGAGGGCGGCCATCCGGTCCGGCTTGGGCGCCTCGACGTTCAGGCGCAGCAGCGGCTCGGTGTTCGAGGCACGCAGGTTGAACCAGGCGCCGTCGCCCAGGTGCGCGGTCATCCCGTCGAGCTCGTCGAAGGTCGCGTCCGGGAACGCGGCCCTGACCTCGGCGATCTTCGCGGCGGCGTCCGCGACGGTCGAGTTGATCTCGCCCGAGGCGGAGTAGCGCTCGTACTCGGCGGCGAACTCCGACAACGGCCGGTCCTGGCCGCCGAGCGCGGCGAGCACGTGCATCGCGGCGAGCATGCCGGTGTCGGCGAACCAGAACTCGCGGAAGTAGTAGTGGGCCGAGTGCTCGCCACCGAAAACGGCGTCCGTGCGGGCCATCTCGGCCTTGATGAAGGAGTGCCCGACCCGGCTGCGTACCGGCTCGCCGCCGCTCTCCTTGATGATCTCGGGCACGGCCGCGGAGGTGATCAGGTTGTGGATCACCGTGGCGCCGGGATACTTGGCGAGCTCCCGCTTCGCCACCAGGGCGGTGATGGCCGACGGTGAGACCGCGTCGCCGTTCTCGTCCACCACGAAGCAGCGGTCGGCGTCGCCGTCGAAGGCCAGGCCGATGTCGGCGCCGTGTTCACGGACGGCCGCCTGCAGGTCGACCAGGTTGGCCGGGTCGAGCGGGTTGGCCTCGTGGTTCGGGAACGAGCCGTCCAGCTCGAAGTACAGGGGCACGATCTCGAGCGGCAGCGCGGGCAGCAGCTGGTCGCCGAGCACGGCCGGCACGGTGTATCCGCCCATGCCGTTCCCGGCGTCGACGACCACCTTGAGCGGGCGGATGCCGCTGAGATCGACCAGCGAGCGCAGGTGCTTCCCGTAACCCTCGAGCAGGTCGACCTGCTCGATCCGCTCGGGCATCTCGGCCACGGCGTCCAGGTCGCCGAGCAGCTCCTCGGCGCGCAGCCGGACGATCACCAGGCCGCTGTCCTGGCCGACCGGCTTGGCGCCCGCGCGGCACAGCTTGATGCCGTTGTACTGGGCGGGGTTGTGGCTGGCGGTGAACATGGCACCGGGCAGGCCGAGCGAGCCGGAGGCGTAGTACAGCTGGTCGGTCGACGCGAGCCCGATGTGCACGACCGCCGCACCGGCCGAGTTGGCGCCGTGGGCGAACGCGCGGGCGAGGGCCGGACCGGTCTCGCGCATGTCGTGGGCGATGACGATCTTGTCGGCGTCGTCGCCCGACTCCCGCAGCATCTCCACGAACGCGGTGCCCAGCGCGCAGGCCACGGTCTCGTCGAGCTGGTCGGGCACGACGCCACGGACGTCGTACGCCTTCACGAGCTGGGACAGATCAGTCAACGCACACCCCTCGGCAGTTTTCCCGTCCCGCCGAGACTAACCGAGCGCAGGTGCCGGGCAGGTCGCAATCGCATGGCGTCCCCGTCTCGAGGCGGTTACCGCAAGGCGTCACGGCAGGCGCGGTCAGCGAGCCGGGTGGACTCGGGCAACCGAAAGCGGGAGGCGAGCCGCAGCGTCAACGTGCACGCGCCGTCGAGGTCCATCCGATGTCCGACAGACACGAAAACCGGCTTCACCCCCGTCCGGGTACGCAGCACCGCCCCCACCGTCTCCCCGCCGTCGATCAGGTCGGCGCGGGCGCCCCGCCGATCGTCCGGCTGCTCCCACGAGCCGACCAACGGGGTCTTACCGACGCCGAAGGCCGGCAGCCCGGTCAGCACCCCGAGGTGACAGGCCAGCCCGAAGCGCCGCGGGTGGGCCAGGCCGTGCCCGTCGCAGATGAGCACGTCCGGTTGCACCGTGAGCTTGCCGAGCGCCTCCAGGAGGGCGGGCACCTCGCGGAAGGCGAACAGCCCCGGCACGTACGGAAAGGCGGCCTCGCCCCGCACCACGGCGGTGTCCACCACCCGCAGGTCGGCGGGGTCGAGCACGACCACCGCGGCGGCGAGCCGGCGGCCGTCCTCGTGGTACGCGACGTCCAGCCCCGCCACGGTCGCCGGCTCGGCCGGTCCGCCGCCGAGGACCAGCCGGGACCGCAACGCGTCCTGGGTCGCCAGGGCCTCCTCCTCCGTACGCGGCCAGGCGCTCAGAGCTCCACCCCGGTGAGCACCATGACCCGCGGCTCGGTGTAGTCCTCCATCGCGCTCGCCACGCCCTCGCGGCCCACGCCGCTGCCCTTGACCCCGCCGTACGGCATCTGGTCGGCGCGATACGACGGCACGTCGCCGATGATCACGCCGCCGACCTTGAGCCGGCGATGCGCGGCGAACGCGGTCTGGAGGTCGTGGGTGAAGACGCCCGCCTGCAGGCCGTACGCCGAGTCGTTGATCGCCGCGAAGCCCGCCTCGTCGGACGGCACCTCGGAGACGACCAGGACCGGCCCGAACACCTCCTCGGCCACCACCTTGGCGTCGGCGGGCACCCCGGTCAGGATCGTCGGCGGGTACGTGGCACCGTCGCGCTTGCCACCGGCCACCACTGTGGCACCGGCCGCCACCGCCTCGTCGACCCAGGACTCGACCCGGCGGGCCGCCTCCTCGCTGATCATCGGGCCGACCTCCACCGCGGGGTCCGACGGGTCGCCGGTGTGCAGCGCCTCGACCGCCGCGGTCAGCCTCGGGAGCAGGTCGAGGCCCTCGTGGACGTACACGCGCTGGACGGCGATGCAGCTCTGCCCCGCCTGGTAGGTGCCGAAGGTGGCGACCCGCTGGGCCGCCCACTCGAGATCCTTGTCGCTGCCGTAGTCGCCACAGAGCAGCACCGCCGCGTTACCGCCCAGCTCGAGGGTGACGTGCTTGTCGGGGGCAGCCCGGCGGATCTCCGCGCCCACCGGCCCGGAGCCGGTGAACGACACGATCGGCAGCCGCGGATCGGCCACCAGCGCGGAGGCGCGGTCGTTGGGGACCGGCAGGACGGAGAAGATGCCGGCCGGGAGGTCGGTCTCCGCCAGGATCGAGCCGAGCAGCAACGCGGTCAGCGGGGTGGCCGGCGCGGGCTTGAGCACGATCGGCGCACCCACCGCCAGCGCCGGGGCGATCTTGTGGGCGACGAGGTTGAGCGGGAAGTTGAACGGCGAGATGCCCAGCACCGGCCCGCGCGGCACCCGCTTCACGACCGCGACGCGGCCCGTGCCGCCGGGGTCGGTGTCGAGGCGCTGCAGACCACCCGCGAACCGGCGGGCCTCCTCGGCGGCCCAGCGGAAGACCGAGACGGCGCGGTCCGCCTCCACCAGCGCCCACTTGACCGGCTTGCCGTTCTCCGCGGTGATCAGCTCGGCGATCTCCTGGCGGCGCTCGGCGATGCGGCGCGACACGTGGTCCAGCGCGGCCGCGCGCACGTGCGCGGGCAGGGCTGCGGCCTCGTCGGCGACCCCCGCCGCGGCCGCGACCGCGGCCTCGACCTGGTCCGGCTCGGCCCAGGTGGTCCGCCCGACCGTCCGGCCGTCATAGGGATGCGTCACGGTGACCTCGTCGGCCCCGTGCGCCGGTGCGCCTGCCACATAGAAAGCTGTCGCGTCCACGCCGCCAGCCTATGCCGCGGAGCCGTGGCTGAGCAGGGGCTGTGGACAAGGCTCCGGTGTTGTCGGAACGGGTGATGCGGGTCACGATGGGGTGTCTGGAGGTGGCCCATGTCCAACCCCTGGCTCGCGCTCGACCGCGGCACCGACCCCGCGGAACGGATCAGCCAGGTCGGCCGCGCCCACGAGCTGTTCCTGACCGGGGAACGACGCGTCCACCAGGTGCGCTCCGTGGTGGTCGACTCGTGGCGGCGCTCGGCCGGCGCCCTGGTCAGCCCCGACAGCACGGCGCCCATCGAGCTCACCGAGGGCGAGCTCGAGGCGTACCGGGCGGCGCACCCGCTGGCCCGCGTCCTGCCGATCTTCCGGGACCTGCTGGGCGGCCTGGCCGACGACGGCGACCACCTCATGGCGGTCTGCGACGCGCACGGGCGGCTGCTCTGGGTGGAGGGACACGCGTCGGTGCTGCGCCCCGCGGAGTCGATGAACTTCGTGCCGGGTGCCCGCTGGGACGAGGCGCACGCCGGCACGAACGCGCCCGGCACGGCCCTCGCCGTCGACCACCCCCTGCAGATCTTCGCCACCGAGCACTTCAGCCGCGGCGTGCAGCGCTGGACCTGCGCGGCGGCACCGATCCACGATCCGGCGACCGGTGCCCTCCTCGGCGCGATCGACGTGACCGGCGGCGACCATCTCGCCAACCCGCACAGCCTCGCGCTGGTCCGGGCCACCGCGCTCGCCGCGGAGGCCTATCTGGGCAGTCATCTGCAGCCGGACACCACCACGGTGTCACTGCTCGGGCGCGAAGACGCCGTGGTGGCGGTCGGTGGGCGCAAGCTACGGCTCGGCCGCCGTCACTCGGAACTCCTGTGCCTGCTTCTGGTCCACCCCGACGGGCGTACCGGAGATCAGTTGGGTTTCGATCTCTACGCCGACGATCAAAACCCGGTGACGGTACGCGCAGAGCTGTCCCGCCTGCGCCGCATCCTGGGACCGTCGCTGCTGGACTCCCGCCCCTACCGCCTGCGGGGCGAGGTGTCGGCGGACTTCCTCGACGTCACCCGGCTGCTCGATCGCGGCCTGGTCGCGGAGGCCCTGACCGCCTACACCGGCCCGCTGCTCCCCTCGTCCGACGCACCCGGCGTCGTGCGGCTGCGCCGCCTCCTCGACTCCCGCCTGCGCACGGCGATCCTCGCGGCCGGCGATCCGGGTCTGCTCCAGACCTGGCTCACCACCGCCTGGGGATCCGAAGACCTGGAGATGTGGGAGGCCTACGCCGCCGCCCTTCCTCCTAGCTCCCCCGCTCGCCTCCTCGCCGACAACCGCGTGGCCTCGCTTTCGCTCGACTACGGGCTTGCAACGTCTGTGCAACGTCTGCGTCGTTAGCGTCCGGCGCATCCCCCTCGGATACGGAGGTCGTGCGTCATGACTGTCTACTCCCCGCCCGGTTCCGACGGCGCGATCGTCGCCTACGAGTCCCGGTACGACCACTGGATCGGCGGCGAGTACGTGCCGCCCGTCAAGGGTCAGTACTTCGGCAACCCCTCCCCGGTGACCGGGCAGGACTTCTGTGAGATCGCCCGGGGTACCGCCGACGACGTCGAGCGCGCCCTCGACGCGGCGCACGGCGCGGCCGACGCGTGGGGCCGCACGTCGCCCTCCGAACGCGCGAACATCCTCAACAAGATCGCCGACCGGATGGAGGCGAACCTCGAGAAGCTCGCGGTCGCCGAGACGTGGGAGAACGGCAAGCCGGTCCGGGAGACCATGGCCGCCGACATCCCCCTCGCGATCGACCACTTCCGCTACTTCGCGGGGGCGCTGCGGGCCCAGGAGGGCACGCTCGGCGAGATCGACGACGACACCATCGCCTACCACTTCCACGAGCCGCTGGGCGTCGTCGCGCAGATCATCCCGTGGAACTTCCCGATCCTGATGGCGACCTGGAAGCTCGCGCCCGCGCTGGCCGCCGGCAACGCCGTGGTGCTCAAGCCGGCCGAGCAGACCCCGGCCTCGATCCACTACTGGATGTCGCTCGTCGCGGACCTGCTGCCGCCGGGCGTCGTCAACATCGTCAACGGGTTCGGCGTGGAGGCGGGCAAGCCGCTGGCGTCGTCGAAGCGCGTCGCCAAGGTGGCGTTCACCGGCGAGACCACCACCGGCCGCCTGATCATGCAGTACGCCTCCGAGAACATCATCCCGGTGACCCTGGAACTCGGCGGCAAGAGCCCGAACATCTTCTTCGAGGACGTCAGCCGCGCCGACGACGACTTCATGGACAAGGCGCTCGAGGGCTTCGCGATGTTCGCGCTCAACCAGGGCGAGGTCTGCACCTGCCCGTCGCGGGCGCTGGTCCAGCAGGGCCACTACTCGGACTTCCTGGCCGCCGGCGTCAAGCGGGTGGAGAACATCAAGCAGGGCAACCCGCTGGACACCGACACCCAGGTCGGCGCGCAGGCCTCGAACGACCAGCTCGAGAAGATCCTGTCCTACCTGGACATCGGGCGGCAGGAGGGTGCGAAGGTGCTCACCGGTGGCGCCCGGGCAGACCTGGGCGGGGATCTGTCCGGTGGCTACTACGTGCAGCCGACCATCTTCGAGGGCTCGAACTCGATGCGGATCTTCCAGGAGGAGATCTTCGGGCCGGTGGTCTCGGTGACCTCGTTCAGCGACTACGAGGACGCCATCAAGACCGCCAACGACACCCTGTACGGCCTCGGCGCCGGCGTCTGGACCCGGGACATCAACCTCGCGTACCGGGCCGGGCGCGACATCAAGGCCGGTCGGGTGTGGACGAACTGCTACCACCTGTACCCGGCGCACGCCGCGTTCGGCGGGTACAAGCAGTCGGGCATCGGCCGGGAGAACCACAAGATGATGCTGGACCACTACCAGCAGACGAAGAACCTCCTGGTCAGCTACTCCCCCAAGGCCATGGGCTTCTTCTGATGGGTGCCCGGGTGGACGTGACCCCCGCGGCGGCTGAGCTGATCCGCTCGCTGCGGGGACAGCACGGGCCGTTGATGTTCCACCAGTCCGGCGGCTGCTGCGACGGCAGCGCCCCGATGTGCTACCCGGACGGGGAGTTCCGCACCGGCTCCAGCGACGTGCTGCTGGAGGAGCTGCACATCGACGGGGTGGCCGAGCCGGTGTCCTTCTGGATGAGCACGTCGCAGTTCGAGGCCTGGAAGCACACCCATCTCACGGTCGACGTGGTGCCGGGCCGCGGCAGCGGCTTCAGCCTGGAGGCGCCCGAGGGCGTGCGCTTCCTGATCCGCAGCCGCGTGCTCACACCGTCGGAGCTGGCTTCTCTCCTACCGCAAAGCGGAAGTGGTTCACCAGCCGATAACCCCCGACCTTCCTCCGGTACGGGGTAGCCGCGGCGAGCACCCTCGCGGCGAGCCCGGGATCCTCGCCGAGCAGAATGCCCCGGACGAGCGCGTCGTCGTCCGGGGCTTCCCACGGCACCTCGGCGAGACCCTCCACCACGTCGACGAGACCCCCGTCCTCCAGCAGCTCCCGAAGCCCACCGGGCAGCCGCAGATCGCCGTCGGGCCGCGGCGGCCCGTCCTCGAGCGCGCGTTCGAGGGCGTCCAGCTCGTTCACCGCGGCCTCCGCCCAGTTCGCCACCGCCACGTGACCGCCGGGCACGGTCACCCGCACCATCTCGGCCAGGGCGTCGTCGGTGTCCTCGGCGAACTGCAACGCGTTGAACGACGTCGCGAGATCGAACGTGCCGTCCTCCCACGGCAGCTTCTCCGCGCCCCCGAGCCGCACGTCCGGCGTCCGGCCGCGGGCCAGAGCCACCATCCCGGGCGCGGGATCGATGCCGGAGGTCGTCATACCGCGTTCGCCGCAGTACGCCAGGAAGTCGCCGCTGCCGCAGCCCACGTCGAGGACGCGCGCTCCGGGAGGCGTACCGCTCGCATCCAGGACGGCACGCCAGGCCGGCTCGGCGAACCCGCCCCACAGCTCGGCCCAGCCCTCGGCCACATCGGACCAGCGGCCCGGATCTGCTCCGTTCACGAACCCCTCACCTTCTCCCCGAAGCGTGCCACCTCGGCGCCGCAACGCCCCCGTCACGGCGTCGGCCGACCATATTTCTCTCCGTCCTGGTTCCCGTGTTGCGGACGGAGTTGCGGCGATGCGTACCCCCAAGGTGTTGATGACCGGCCTGACGCTGGCCCTGGCCGGACTGGCCGGACTGGCCGGCTGCGGCACGGCCGTCGACCCGAGCTGGGTGGCCGCGGCGCCGGCGGCCTCCTCGGCGCCGGCGACGACCCGCCCGACCCCGGCCCACTCCCACTCGGCCGCGCCTTCCCACCCGGCTGCGTCCGCGTCCTCGTCCCCGTCCTCTTCGCCGTCGTCGGACGCCGACGGAGCCGACGTGCCGGTCAGCGTGGATCCCGAGCCGACCAAGACCAAGGAGCAGCACCACGGCGGGCCGGCGAACAGCCTCATGAAGACCGGACAGGCCGGGGTGGCCCTCACCTTCGACGACGGCCCGGACCCCGTGCAGACGCCGAAGATGCTGGACCTGCTCAAGAAAACGCACGTCAAGGCGACGTTCTGCCTCGTCGGCCAGAACGTGGCCGCGCACCCGGACCTGGTCCGGCGCATCGCCGCCGAAGGACACACCCTCTGCAACCACACGTGGCGGCACAGCTTGACGCTCGGCAAGAAGAACGCGTCGGTGATCCGCGCCGATCTTCAGCGGACGAACGACGCCATCCGGGACGCCGTGCCGGGTGCGGAGATCAGGTACATGCGCGCGCCCGGCGGGAACTTCACGCCCGAGTTCGTCGCGCAGGCCCGCGAGCTCGGCATGACCTCCATCTACTGGCAGGTCGACCCGCGGGACTGGGACCACCCCTCGGGCGAGTCGGGCGACGCCCACCAGGCGAAGGTGATCCACGGGGTCAAGCAGCACGTCAGCAAGGGCGCGATCGTGCTGTCCCACGACTACGCCCAGCCGGGGACGATCAGCGCGTACGAGACGCTCATCCCGTGGCTGAAGCAGCGCTACACGCTGATCGCCCTGCCGTGAGTCGCAGCCCTCAGTGCGAGGGCGGGATGACCCGGAGGTGGCCGCGGCGGCCGGTCTGGTGGCCGGGGAGATTGTCGTGCTCCTCCGGGCGCGGCGGCGGGGCCGGGCGGGCCGCCTCACGAACCGCGTCGGCCAGGGCGACCAGATCGTCGGTCGTGGGAGGCGGGGGCGCGAAGTCACCGTCGTGGCGCACGAGCTCCCAGCCGCGCGGCGCGGTGAGGCTGCGCGCGTGGGGTTCGCAGAGGTCGTACGTGTGCGGCTCGGCGAACGCGGCCAGCGGACCGACCACGGCCGTCGAGTCGCTGTAGACGTAGGTCAGGGTGGCGACCGCCTGTCGGGGACAGCCGTTGCGGGAGCAGCGCCGTGGGGACCTCACGGCGGCACGTTATCTCTAAGCGCGCTCGCGCGGGGCCGATGGTGCCGCGACACGCCGACCCACCATGCATCACGATTTCGACATGGCGTTCCGACACGCCGTCCCATTGGGGCGAATTCCCGGTGACGAAACGCGCCCGGCACAGCCTGACCACGTCCGAAGCGCTCGGCGGGCTAGGCTGGTCGCGTGACCACCAGTCCCGACCGCCGCCGGGCCGGATCCGATCCCGGCCGGTCCGCGCGTACGCCAGGACCGGGCCGACCCGCCCGCCGTGACCGGCACGGCCGCGGGCTGCGCGGCCGGCTCGTCCCGGCGACCGTGCCGCTCGCCCGGACCAAGGCGGAGATCTTCGACGATCTCGTGCTCGACACGGTCGAGAGCCTGGAACGCCGGTACGCCAAGGAGCTGGCCGGCGTGGAGTTCGCGGTCGAGGACGTGCCCCCGGAACTGAACGTGTACGACTCCGATGTGCTCGAGGACGGCGAGGTGCCCCTGGCCCGGCTGCTGCCGGGCCGGCCCGGCCGCCAGGAGCTCCCGCCGCGGATCGTGCTCTACCGGCGGCCGCTGGAGTTCCGGGCGATGGACCGCGAGGACCTCGCCGACCTCGTCCACGATGTGATCATCGAGCAGGTCGCCAACCTGCTCGGCGTCGATCCCGACGAGCTCTCGTAGGACGGCCCCCCGGCGTCCGCACGAGAGCCGCCGCTCACGCCACCCGGCGCTTGAGCTTGCGTCGCTCCCGCTCGGAAAGACCGCCCCAGATGCCGAACCGCTCGTCGTGACCGAGGGCGTACTCGAGGCATTCCGCCTTCACGTCGCAGCGGCCACAGATGCGCTTCGCCTCGCGGGTCGAACCGCCCTTCTCCGGGAAGAATGCCTCAGGATCGGTCTGCGAGCACAGCGCCCGCTCCTGCCACTCGGGCGCGTCCCCGAGCAGGTCTACTCCTTCTACCTGCGTTTCCATCGGCGTGCCTCCTTCTCCGCGCCGGCAGCGATGCCAGCACTGACCCCCCACGCACGCGGCGTGTTTCTTGCGGGAAATACGCGGTTCGCGGCGCATCTTTCCCACAACCCCACCCGAAATTACACGCGTGTAAGACGTGCGTCGTCAAGCCGAACCTGATAAATAGGCCCGTTATCCCGAGGCGCCGTCGCCACCTCACGGTCCCGTTCCAGCCCTATCTCTCAGAGCCGCCGAGAGGTAACGCACAGTCGGCGCGTCGCGTCCAAATTACCCCAATTTGTAATCTTGCTGCCAGGGGGTCCGGTCACCGAGACGGCCCGCAGCACGACTAACGGGCCGATGTGGGCCCGGCCACTGCCGCCCGAAGGCCCGACGACCAGACGGGTGCCGCCGACCGCACCGCCTCGGCCGGGAGCGGCGCGGCCGGAGACGGCCCGGCCCAAGACCGCCCGGCCCAGGACCGCCCGGCCCGAGACCGTCCGGCCTGAGGCGGCGCGGCTGGCGGTGAGGGCGGCTGGGGCGACGCGGTCCGGGGGCCGCCGAGGGCGACGCGCGACCCCCTACTGGCGGCCGTAGACGGTCGTGCGCTGCACCGCCGGGCGGCCCGCCGCCGCGGCCAGCTCCTTCAGCTCGGTGACCGTTCGCGCCGAGCCGTGTTCCGAGCCCGCCATCCGCGAGATCGTCTCCTCCATCAGCGTGCCGCCGAGGTCGTTGCAGCCGCCGTTGAGCATCGCGACCGTGCCCTCGTCGCCGAGTTTCACCCAGGAGCACTGGATGTTGTCGATGCGGCCGTGCAGCAGGATGCGGGCCATCGCGTGCACGACCCTGTTCTCGCGCCAGGTCGGGCCGGGGCGGGCGATGCCGGCCAGGTAGATCGGCGCGTTGGTGTGGATGAACGGCAGCGCCACGAACTCGGTGAAGCCGCCGGTCACGTCCTGCACTCCCGCGAGGACGCGGAAGTGGCCGAGCCATTGGCGGGGGTGGTCGACGTGGCCGTACATCATGGTGGAGCTGGAGCGGATGCCGAGCTGGTGGGCCGTGGTGACCACGTCGATCCAGGTGGCCGCCGGGAGCTTGCCCTTGGTGAGGACCCAGCGCACGTCGTCGTCGAGGATCTCGGCGGCGGTGCCCGGGATGGTGTCGAGGCCGGCGTCGCGCAGCTCGGTGAGCCACTCGCGCACTCCGACACCTGCCTTGGCCGCGCCGGTGACGATCTCCATCGGGGAGAACGCGTGGACGTGCATGGCCGGTACGCGTTGTTTCACCGCTCGCACCAGATCCGCGTACGCGGTGATCGGCATTTTGGGGTCGATGCCGCCCTGCATGCAGACCTCGGTGGCACCGTCGCGCCACGCCTCCTCGGCCCGGTCGGCGACCTGCTCGACCGACAGCCTGTACGCGTCGGCGTCCCGCTCGCGCTGGGCGAAGGCGCAGAAGCGGCACCCGACGTAGCAGACGTTCGAGAAGTTGATGTTGCGGTTGACGACGTAGGTGACGTCGTCGCCGTTGACCTCGCGGCGCAGGTCGTCGGCGATGCGGGCGAGCTCGTCCAGCGCCGAGCCGTCCGCCTGGAACAGGGCCATGGCCTTGTCCTCGTGCTCCGGCAGCAGCAGCCGGGCCGGGTCCTCGGCGGCCAGACGCAGCCCGGCGAGCACATCCGTCTCGATCCGCTCGGTGGTGTCGGTGGTGATGTGCGCCGCCACTTCCGTCCAGTCACCGTAGACGGAGTCGAAGTCGCCGCGGCGGTCGCTCGTGCGGCCCTCGGTGTCGATCGTCGCGAACAGGTCGGTGCGGCCGCCCGCGTACGCGTCGTCGGGCTCCTGCCACGGCAGGCCCGCCGGCATCGCGTCCTCGCGGGCCAGCCCGGACGCCTCGGCCAGCGCGGCGACGTGGGCGGCCAGGCGCGGGTCGAGCCAGCCCTCGCCGCGGCGGATGTACTCGGGGTAGATGGTCAGCCGTTCGCGCAGCTCGAAGCCGGAGCGCGCCGACATGTCGCGCAGCAGCTCGATCTGCGGCCACGGACGCTCGGGGTTGACGTGGTCGGGGGTCACCGGGGAGACGCCACCCCAGTCGTCGATGCCGGCGCGCAGCAGCAGGTCGTACTCGCCCGCGATGAGGTTGGGCGGGGCCTGGACGCGGGCGCGCGGGCCCATGATGATCCGGGCCACCGCCACGGTCGCGGCGAGCTCGCGCAGCTCGGCGTCCGGCATGCCGCGCATCGCCGTGTCCGGCTTGGCGCGGAAGTTCTGGATGATGATCTCCTGGATGTGGCCGTACTCCCGGGCGGTGCGCCGCATCGCGAAGATGGCGTCCGCGCGCTCGGCGCGGGTCTCGCCGATGCCGATGAGGATGCCGGTCGTGAACGGCACCCCGACCCGGCCGGCGTCGTCGAGCACCCGCAGGCGCACAGCGGGTTCCTTGTCGGGCGAGCCGTAGTGCGGGCCGCCCGGCTCCGACCACAGGCGGGTGGCGGTGGTCTCGAGCATCATGCCCATGCTGGGGGCGACCGGCTTGAGCCGCTGCAGCTCGGCCCAGCTCAGCACGCCGGGGTTGAGGTGCGGCAGCAGCCCGGTCTCCTCGAGCACGGCGATCGCGCACGCGCGCACATAGTCCAGCGTCGAGTCGTAGCCCCGCTCGTCGAGCCACTGCCGGGCGGCCGGCCAGCGTTCCTCGGGCTTGTCGCCCAACGTGAACAGCGCTTCCTTGCAGCCCTGCGCGGCGCCTTCGCGCGCGATGGCCAGGACCTCGTCACGCTCGAGGAACGCGGCCGGCAGCCGGTGCGGCACGGTCGCGAAGGTGCAGTAGTGGCACCGGTCGCGGCACAGGCGGGTGAGCGGGATGAAGACCTTTTTCGAGTACGTGACCACACCCGGGCGACCGGCCTCACGCAGCCCCGCGTCGCGCACGCCCCCGGCGATGCTCAGCAGGTCGTCGAAGAGCCCACCCTCGGCCGCGAGCAGGGCCGTCGCCTCGTCGGCGTCGATCGCCCGGCCGTCGGCGGCCCGCTTGAGGGCGCGGCGGATGCTGGCTTCGGTCGGCGGAATGTCCACAGCTGCCACCCGTGCAGCCTAGGCCGGAAAGAAGCCGGCTGCCGCTGAGGTCACGGCCGTTGCGCAGTGGTCTGGGACACTCAGCCCCGCGGCGGCTCCTCGCCCACGATCCGGGTGCGGTCCTCGTCGTCCGCGCGGGAGGGGATCGTCTGGGTCGGATCGGCGGGCCCGGCGGGCGGCTGCGGCTGCGGGTACGCAGAGGATGCGCCGGGAGCGGGCGGGGCGTAGGCCGGGCCGCCGTGCGGATGACCGGGAGCCGGGGCGAACGGTCCCGGCGGCGTTCCCGGTGCCGCTGGCGTTCCCGGGGCCGGAGGCGCGGAGGCCTGCTGCACAGTGGGTTGCTGCGCGGTCGGCTGCCCCCAGACCGGCTGACCCCACGCCTGCTGACCCGGCTGCGGCTGACCAGGCTGGTGCTGACCAGGCTGCGGGTGGCCCGGCTGGTGCTGACCAGGCTGCGGCTGACCGGGAGGGAACCCGGGCGGCGGGAACCCCGGCTGGCCCGGCTGCGGCGGGTAGCCCGGCTGACCGTACGGCTGCTGGCCCCACTGCTGCTGCGGGGGCTGCCCGTACACACCGGGCTGGGGCTTCGGCTTGGGCGTGTAGTACAACGTGCGCCAGATCAGGAACACCGCGTACGCCGCGACCGCGAAGACCGCGAGCCAGGCCGCGCGCACGAGCACCTCCTCGAGGGCGACCCGGATGCTGAAGCCGGCGATCTTCACGATGCCGATCAGGAACCCGAAGACGACCGCGAAGAAGCCGGCCACCGCGTACTCCACCAGGGCGGCGATGGTGATCAACCGCGCGTGCGGGTGCCGGGGCTCGACCAGCGTCGCGAGCAGCACCGCCGCCAGCGGCAGCGCGATGATCTCGACGTTGACGTAGCTGTAGAAGCTGTTCTGCACCCGGGTGAGGAAATCCTGCCCCACGTCGGACGGGACGAGCCGGATGATCGCCACGAAGAGCCAGACGGCGGGAGCGGCCACGAGGGCGTACGCGGCGATGTCGCGCAGCTGGCGGATCACCGGGAGGACCGGCCGGGCCTGCGGGGGCTGTGGCGTACTGGTCACAGCGGCTCTCCTGATCTGGCGAGGTGAACAAGTCGCCACATGCTAGTACCGATAGCCGCATCACACCCGCGCCCCAGGAGCCGCGTACCGGTGGACCGTGCGCAAGGATGGTCGGATGCGGATCGTGGTTCTGACCGGGGGGATCGGCGGCGCCCGGTTCCTGATGGGCGTGCGCGCGCATGCGCGGCGTATCGGAGCCGACGTCACGGCGGTGGTGAACGTCGGCGACGACGTGCGTCTGCACGGCCTGCAGATCTGCCCCGACCTCGACAGCGTCATGTACACGCTGGGCGGCGCGGCGGACCCCGAACGCGGCTGGGGGCGGGTCGGCGAGACCTGGGTGGTCAAGGAGGAGCTGGCGAAGTACGGCGCCGAGCCGACCTGGTTCGGCCTGGGCGACAAGGACACCGCCACGCATCTGGTACGCACCACGATGCTCAACGCCGGCTACCCCCTGTCCCAGGTGACCGCCGCGCTGTGCGAGCGCTGGCAGCCGGGGATCGAGCTGCTGCCCGCGACCGACGACCGGCTCGAGACGCACGTGGTGGCGGATGTCGGCGGCGAGCGCAAGGCGATCCACTTCCAGGAGTGGTGGGTGCGCTACCGCGGCGACGTGCCGACGCACCGGTTCGTCTTCGTCGGGGCGGAGGCCGCGAAGCCCGCCGCGGGTGTGCTGGAGGCGGTGGCGGGTGCGGATGTGGTGCTCGTGGCGCCGTCCAACCCCGTGGTGTCGATCGCGCCGGTTCTCGCCGTACCGCAGCTCAAGGAGGCCGTGGTGGACGGCCCGGCGCCGGTCGTCGGGGTGTCGCCGATCATCGGCGGGGCGCCCGTGCGGGGCATGGCCGACCGCTGCCTGGCCACGCTCGGCGTCGAGGTGAGCGCGGCGGGCGTCGGCGCGCTCTACGGCGCCCGGTCGGAGCAGGGACTGCTGGACGGCTGGCTGGTCGACTCGGTCGACGACGGCACGGATATCCCGGGGGTACGCACGAGAGCGGTGCCCCTGTGGATGAAGGACGAGGACGCGACGTCCGCGATGGTCGCGTCCGCGCTGGAGCTGGCGGGGGTGGCTTGATGGACGGGCTGGAGATCCTGCCGGTGCGCGGCATCGGCGACGTGACCGCCGGGGACGACCTGGCCGAGCTGATCACCCGCAACGCGCCCTGGCTGCGCGACGGAGACGTGCTCGTGGTGACCAGCAAGATCGTGTCGAAGGCCGAGGGCCGGCTGGTCGAGGTGCCCGCGGACGGCCCGGAGCGCGAGGCCGCCCGGGCGCGGGTGCTGGCTTCGGAGACCCGGCGCGTCGTGGCGCGGCGTGGCCCGACGGCGATCGTGCAGACCCACCACGGCTTCGTGATGGCGGCCGCGGGCATCGACGCGTCCAACGTGGACAAGACACATCTCGTGCTGCTGCCCGCGTCGCCGGACGAGTCGGCCCGCCGGTTGCACGCGGCGCTGGCGGCGCGGGGCCTGCACGTGGGCGTCATCGTCTCCGACACCATGGGCCGCACCTGGCGCAACGGGCTCACCGACGTGGCCCTGGGCGCGGCCGGGATCGCGCCGTTCCGGGACCATCGCGGCGAGATCGACCCCTACGGCAACGAGCTCCAGCTCACCCAGATGGCGGTGGTCGACGAGCTGGCCGCGGCGGGCGAGCTGGTGAAGGGCAAGTGCGACCAGGTGCCGGTCGCGGTGGTGCGCGGCTATCCCGGCGCGGGAGCCGCGGAGACCCCCGGCGCGGAGATTCTGGTCCGCGACGCTGCCAGCGACATGTTCTCCCTCGGTACGGCGGAAGCCCACGCCGAAGGACTGCGCACGGCGGCCGCCCTGCCGGAGGCCGCCACGGATCGGCCGGCGAGCGCCGCGGCGGTGCAGCGGGCGATCACGACGGCGGGGCTCGACGGCGCGGTGGCGGTGCCGTCGCCGCAGACGCTGCGGTGCACGGCGGTGGACGCGAGCCCGGCGGGGCTGATGCGCTTCGGCGCCGACGTGCAGCGGCTGAGGTCGGCGCTGGCGGCGGAGGGCCTGGCGTCCGCGGTGGCCTTCGACGAGACCGGCGCGACGATCGCCGTCTCGGAGGCCGCCCCATGACCCTCTTCGACGACACGTTCAGGGTGGTGTCCGGCTGGCAGCCCACGTCCGAGGCGGCCGCGGTGGCGCGCAAGCGCACGGTCGAGCTGCTGGGCGCCGGTCCGGTGGCGTTGACCCGGGCGCACCGGCCGGGGCACGTCACGGCCAGCGCCCTCATCGTCGACGAGCGGCGCCGCGTGCTGCTGTGCCTGCACGGGCGGCTCGGCCTGTGGATGCAGGTCGGCGGGCATTGCGAGAGCGGGGACGCCACCCTCGCGGCGGCCGCGCTGCGGGAGGCGACGGAGGAGTCGGGCATCGCGGGGCTTCGCCTCGACCCGGAGCCCATCGACGTGGACGTGCACGCGGTGCGCTGCGCCCCGGCCGACGGGCAGCCGGCCGAGGCCTCCTGGCACTACGACGTCCGCTTTCTCGCCGTGTGCCCGGCGGGTGCGGTGGAGCAGATCAGCGACGAGTCGGCGGACCTGGCGTGGTTCACCGCCGACGCGCTGCCGTCCCCGCTGGCGAGCGGCGTGGTGCAGCAGCTGGCCCCGGCGTTCGCCCGGCTCTGAGCCCTCAGATGTAGGTGAGCTCGCCCTTGTCCTTGAGCTCGTCGACGATGGACTTGACCTCCTGGGCCCGGTCGCGGGGGCAGACCAGCACGGCGTCCGGCGTGTCCACCACGATCAGGTCGCGGACACCCAGCGCCGCCACGAGCCGGCCGGAGTTGGGCACGACCACGAGGTTCTCGGCCTCGCGCAGGATCACGCCGGGCTTGGCCAGCGCCTCCTTGCCGACCACGACGTTGCCCGCCTGGTCCGACGCGAGCACCTCGCCGAGGGTGTGGAAGTCGCCGACGTCGTTCCAGCCGAAGTCGCCGGGGACCGTGCCGACCCGGCCGACCGCCGCCGCGCCCTCCATCACCGCGTAGTCGACGGAGATACGCGGCAGCGTCTGCCACACCTCGCCGAGCACTTCCTCGCGGGCCGGCGAGTCCCAGGCCTGCGCGATGCGGGAGATGCCGGCGTGCAGTTGCGGCTGCTGGCGGGCGAGCTCGTTGAGGAACACGTCGACGCGCCAGACGAACATGCCCGCGTTCCACAGGTAGTTGCCCGAGTTGACGTAGCCCTCGGCGACCTCGTACGAGGGCTTCTCCTTGAACTCCTCGACCCCGAGGACCGCGCCCTCGCCGACCGGGCCGCCGCACTGGACGTAGCCGTACCCGGTCTCGGGGCGGGTGGGGGTGATGCCGAGCGTCATGAGCAGGCCCTTGCGGGCGCCGTCCATCGCCTGCTCGAGGACGCCGATGAAGCGTTCGCCGTCCGCGATGAGGTGGTCGGCGGCGAAGGAGCCCATGACCGCTTCCGGGTCGTGCCGGGCGATGACCGCCGCGGCCAGGGCGATGGCCGCGCACGAGTCGCGCGGCGACGGCTCGACGAGGATGTTCTCCTCCGGTACGGCGGTGAGCTGACGCGACACGGCGGCCGCGTGGGCCACGCCGGTCACGACGAACACCTGGGACGGATCGGCGAGGGGCAGCAGCCGGTCCACGGTCGCCTGGAGCAGCGACGCCTCGGTGCCGGTCAGCGGGTGCAGAAACTTGGGGTGACCAGCCCGGGACAGCGGCCATAGACGAGTACCACTGCCACCTGCGGGAATGACGGCGTACAGCCCGCCCCGATTCTCACTCATGTGCACGGAGTGTAACGAACTTTCACGCCGCCACGCGGTTCCAGGTGTTGACATGCACCTCGGCGCTGGACGACCAGGTGAACTCCTTCGCCCGGTCGAAGCCCGCCTTCGCGAGGGTGAGGCGGCGCGGCTCGTCGTGCAGCAGGTCGGCCAGGTCGGTGGCGATCCGGTCCGGGTCCTCGGTCGTGTACGCCACCGCGTCGCCCCCCACCTCGGGCAGCGACAGCCGCGGCGTGGTCAGCACCGGAGTCGCGCACGCCATCGCCTCGAGGATCGGCAGGCCGAAGCCCTCGCCGAAGGACGGGTAGCAGGCCACGAGCGCGCCGCCGAGGAAGCCGGGCAGGTCCGCGTACCGGAGGTAGCCGGGACGCAGCAGCCGCAGGTGCGACGGCACCTCGGCCACCGCCCGGTCGATGTCGTCGTCGTGCCCCTGGCCACCGGCGATGACCAACGCCGGCGGGCGCGGCCAGTCGGCGACCGCGCGGGCCCAGCCGCGGATCAGGTTGGGCACGTTCTTGCGCGGCTCCTTGGCGCCGAGGAAGGCGACGTAGCCGGAGTCGCCGAGGCCGAGCCGGGCGCGGACCCGGGCCTTCTCCTCGTCACTGGGCGCGTGGAAGGCCCCCTGGTCGACGCCGTGGTAAGCCACGTCGATGCGGGTCGGGTCGGCGTCGAGCAGGCGGATCAGCTCGTCGCGCGTCGCCTTGCTGGGCACGATGACCCGCGCGGCGCGCCGCAGCGAGGTCTTGATGGCGCTGCGGAAGAAGGTCCGCTTGGTGTTGTCGTAATGCTCCGGCTCGGTGAAGAAGGTCGCGTCGTGCACCGTGACGGTCACCGGGCAACCCGCCCGCAACGGGCACGTGTAGAACGGCGAGTGCAGCACCTGGGCGCCCACCTGCTGAGCCAGCAGCGGCAGCCCGGTCTGCTCCCAGGCGAGACGGGCGGGACGGTGCGCGATGGCGGCGGGCCCGGCGATGACCTCGGCACCGGTCAGCATCCGGGAGTAACGCTCCGCATCCGAACGCTGCGCGACCACGGCGAGGTTCACCCGGTCGGGCCCGATCGCGCCGAGGGCACCGAGCAGGCCGTCGACGTATCTCCCCACCCCGCCTCGATCGGCGGGGACGCTGGTGGCGTCGACGAGGACTCGGGGCGTGCGACCGGCGGTCACGTGGCAACTCCTCACATCTGTGGGCCAGACCACTGGCAAGGGTACGCCGCTCGATGCCTCCTCTGCCGCCCGCGACGCCCCTTGGACACCTGCAAGTTCGGAGGTCTTTTCCCGGGTAGCCGAGCCGATACACCACCGTCACTGTCAGTAATCCGACTATCGTCGGAGAGGATGAACGAGACGATCCCGGCTGCCCTCGCGGCGGCGGTCCGCAAGGACCCGACCACTCCCCTGCTGACCTGGTACGACGACGCGACCGGAGACCGCACGGAGCTGTCCGGCGCCACGATGGACAACTGGGTCGCCAAGACCGCGAACCTGCTGGTCGACGGCTTGGGCCTGGGCCACGGCGACACCGCCGCGGTGCTGCTGCCGCCGCACTGGCAGACGGCGGCCATCCTGCTCGGCACTTGGACGGCCGGTCTCGCGGTGCCGCGTGATCCCCAGCCGGTGGATGCGCTCTTCGCGTGGCCGGACACCGTCGAGGCGGCCTCCGCCTGGTCCGCCGGCGACCGCTACGCGACCGGCCTGCTACCGCTCGCCATGCCCCTGCGCCCGCTCCCGCCCGGTTTCGTGGACTACACCGTGGAGGTTCGCGGCCACGGCGACCACTTCAGGTCTGTCCAGCCGGTGAACCCGGAGGACCTGGCGCTGGGCGAGGCGACGCACCGCCAGGTCTCCGCCGCGGCCATGGCCCGCGCCGCCGAGCTCGGCATCGAACCGGGCGGCCGCGTCCTGATCGACGCTCGCGCCTACCCGGACCCCGCCGACTGGCTGCTCGCGCCGCTGTACGCCGGCGCCAGCATCGTGCTGTGCGGGAACCTGGAACCGTCGGCGGTGGAGAAGCGGGTCGCCTCCGAGAACGCCACCCTCACCCTCGCCTAGCGGCGTACTCCTCGAAGGCGGTCAGGGACTCGGGGTTGGCGAGGGCGCCCTTCGCCGCCGCCCGATCCGCCGGGGTGCCGGTGAGGATGCGTTTCACGGGCACCTCGAGCTTCTTCGCCGACAGGGTGCGCGGCACCGCCCGTACCTGATGGATCTCGTCGGGGACGTGCCGCGGCGACAGCGCGGCACGCAGCTCCCGCCGGATCCGGTCGCGCAACACGTCGTCCAGCTCGAGGCCCTCGGCGAGCACCACGAACAGCAGCAGCTCGTCCTGCTCGTCGAGGTGGACGACGACCGAGTCGGCGATCTCGTCGATGCCCTCGACCACGGAGTAGAACTCGGCGGTGCCCAGACGCACCCCGCCGCGGTTCAGCGTGGCGTCGGACCGGCCGGTGATCACGCAGGTGCCGTCCTCGCCGATAGTGATCCAGTCGCCGTGCCGCCAGACGCCCGGGAACACGTCGAAGTACGCCTCGAAGTAACGCCGGCCGTCAGCGTCGTTCCAGAACCCGACCGGCATGCTGGGCATCGGCGCCGTGATGACCAGCTCGCCGAGCTGCCCCACGACCGGCTTCCCCTCGGGATCGAACGCCTCCACCCGCGCGCCCAGGGCCCGGCACGAGATCGCACCCTCGACCACGGGAAGCAGGGGCGCGCCACCGACGAACCCGGTGCACACGTCGGTACCACCGGACAGCGACTGCAGTTGCGGCTTGTCCCCGAGCACCTCGTAGATCCACCGGAAACCCTCCGGCGGCAGCGGCGCACCGGTCGAGCCGACGCCGCGGATGACGTTCGCGGGCGGCCGCACCCCGGCTTTGCGGCAGGCCAGGATGAACGGTGCGGACGTACCGAAATAGGTCACCCCGGCGTCGGCGGCGAGCCGCCAGAGCGCACCCAGGTCGGGGTGTCCGGGGTTGCCGTCGAACAGCACGATCGCGGCGCCGACCGCGGGCCCCGAGACCAGGAAGTTCCACATCATCCAGCCGGTGGTGGTGAACCAGAAGAAGCGGTCGCCGGGCCCGAGATCGTGGTGCAGGGCGAGCATCTTGAGATGCTCCAGCAGGATCCCGCCGTGACCGTGGACGATCGGCTTCGGCAGCCCGGTCGTCCCCGAGGAGTACAGGACGTAGAGAGGATGGTCGAACGGCACCGCGGCGAAGGTCAGCGGCTCGTCACCGTCGAGGCTGTCCCAGTCTCCCTGGTCACCGAGGTACGGAATGGTGATCAGGTGCTCGACGCTCGGCAGCGCGTCCCGGATCGCCGCCACTTCGGCACGCCGGTCGATCGCCTTGTCGCCGTAGCGGTAGCCGTCGACCGCGACCAGCACCCGCGGCTCGATCTGCGTCCACCGGTCGATCACACTGCGCGAACCGAACTCCGGCGCGCACGAGGAGAAGACCGCCCCGAGGCTCGCCGTCGCCAGCATCAGCACGTACGTCTCGTGGATGTTCGGGGCATAGGCCGCGACCCGGTCGCCCGCCCCGACGCCGAGGCGACGCAGCCCGGCGGCGACCTTCCGGACCTGGTCGCGCAGCTGCCGGGCGGTGAGGGTGACCGGCTCCCGGGTCTGCGAGTACGCGATGACGACCGCATCGTCGTCGCCGAGGCCCGGCATGCGCAGCACGTGCTCGGCGTAGTTGAGCGTGGCACCGGGGAACCACCGCGCCCCCGGCATGCTCGCGTCGGCCAGCGTCGCACCGGGCTCGCTGTGGGCGATGACCTCGAAGTAGTCCCAGATCGCCCGCCAGAACCCGGACAGATCGGTGACGGACCACTCCCACAGCCCGGCGTAGTCGACGACCTCCACGCCACGCTCGGCGCGCAGCCAGGCGAGGAAACGCCCCATCCGGGAGGTTTCAAGAACATCGGCCGGCGGGGTCCACAGCACTGTGCCCGTACTCATGCCGCCACCTTAATGGTCATTCAGCCGCGCGTCCTGAATCGCTTTGCGGCGGGCCAGCCGATGCTCGCGACGGATGATGGCCTCCCGGAACCGCCGCTCATCCTCCGAGGTCTCCGGAACGACAGGCGGCACGGCCCGCGGATGCCCGGACACGTCCACCCCGACGAACACCAGGTAGGCGGTCGCCACGGTGATCGGATCGCCGCCGGCGGTGTCCCACCGCTCCGCGGTCAGCCGTACGCCCACCTCCATGGAGGTACTCCCGGCCCAGTTCACCTGCGCGTACGCATGCACCAGATCACCGGTGTGCACCGGCTCGACGAACACGATCTCGTCGATCGCGGCGGTCACCGCGGTCCCGCCGCTGTGCCGGGCCGCCGCAGCCCCCGCCACATCGTCGACGAACTTCATCAGAACCCCGCCGTGCACGGTCCCGTACAGGTTGACATCGATCGCGCTCATGATCCGGCTCAACGTGACGCGCGAGTGCGAGGTGGGCCGCCCCACCGGCTGGTCACTCATGCCCGTTACGTTAATTCCTGCCGGTTGCCGCACCCGGGTACGGTCCGACCGTGCGCCATCTACGGTCGATCCTGTACGCCCTGATCCTCGCCCCGGCGGCGTGGATCCTCTGCGGCGTCGGCTTCGACGAGAACCTGACGGGACGAGCCCGCGACAACGGCGGCATCGAGTCCCTCACCGGGGTGCTGCTGTTGCTGCTGGCCGGCATGGCGTACGCGATCCTGCTCTTCGCCCCGATCTCCCCGGCCGGACCGCTCCTGGCAGGCCTGGGCTTCCTAGGGGTGGGCGCCTGGGCCCGCATCGCACCAGGCTCCTATGCGAGCGTCTGGCCGGCGGACGTGACCAAGGACGGCTTCAACGTCAGCACCCCGGGCTACGGCCTGGTGGTCCTGCTCGCGGTCCCCCTCATATGTACGGCCTTGAGCGCCCGCCGATGGGCGGCCTACGAGCCGCCGCAGGTCGTACTGATCGGCACACTCGGCCGTGCCCGGGGTGCAGCCACAGCGCCGGGCACCCCGATGGCAGCCGAACCGACAACGGTCTTCCCCGCGCCGCCGTTCCCCCACCAGCGCCCACCGGCCGACGAAGAGGAGAAGACGACGCTGCTAACGGCGTTGTTCCCGGCGGCGCAGGCGTCGGAGGAGCCGACCAGGGACGTCGCCCAGTCGGAAGAGGCGACCCGAGATGTCGCCGCGTCCGAGGACCGGACGACGCTGCTCCTGGGGGGTGATCAGACTCAGCTCCTGGGCGTTCCGGGATCCGGCGCTCCGGGATCCGGCGCTCCGGAGTCTGGCGCTCCGGGGTCTGGTGAGGAAACGACCGTTCTGCCACCGGTCGGCGAGGCCGCCGCGGCTGAGGGGGCGCCCGCGGAGGCAACGACGAAGTCGATGTCGATCCTCGGCGAAGAGCGCCCGGATCCCGCCCAGGACCCGACGACCCGCCTCGCCCCGGTCAACCCGCCCGACAAGACGCCGGGCGAGGCGACGACCCAGTCGAGCAAGACGACGGTGGCGAACGTCGAACGCCCGGCGGACGAGGCAGCGGACGACACCCGGCCGCTCACCCTGCCGGCGCCCCGCCGACCGAGCGACGACGAACCGACGACTCGCCTCTGACGCAGCCGTTGATAGTGTGCGGGCTCGATCGGGGGTGACTAGCTCATGCCGGGACGAGGCCGGGCACATGGCGACGGCGGCGAGGGATCCGGTTCCTCGCCATCACGACCCCGCGGAGGCGCGGCCGGGGCCCGGAGCGTGCATGAAGCCCAGGAGGCGACCGCCGAGGAGGCCCGGGCGGGACGCCCAGGAGCCGGCGGGCGAACCCCGCAGACCGACCCACTGATCACCCAGACGACAGGGCACCTGGGTGGAACTCCGGAGGGTCGCCCGACGCGCATCGACCCCAATCAGAGGGCGGAGGCTCGCCGCTCGCTCGACAGGGAGAACTCGGGAGCGCAGATTCTCGCCGCCCTGGGATACCGGGTGACACAGAATCCCACCCCAGACGAAGTCCTCAGGGCGAGGCAGATAACGGGCGACGACGGCGATCCGTCCTCCCGCCCGGACTACCTCGTGGAGGGCCGAGTGTTCGACTGCTACTCGCCGGCGACCGACACCGGGGTGCGTAGTGTCTGGACTGAGGTCCGGAAAAAGGTCAGACGTGATCAAACGCAGCGCGTGATAGTGAATCTGGAGGACTGGGGTGGGGACCTGACCACGCTCCGCCAACAGTTCGGTGACTGGCCGATCGACCGGCTGAAAGAGGTCAAGGCGATCACGCGAGACGGTGACATCGTGCAGATCGTTCCCGAGCCCTAAAACGATGGAGAGCATGGCGCATGGCGCTCGAGTATGAACTGACCCTGGCCGGAGAAACCCCCGTGGAGCAGATCGCCGAGCGGGCGCTGCCGGACCCTTCGGAACGCCCGACCGGAACCCCGCCCTTGCTCTCGGCCGACCTCTACGAACGGTACGGCTTCGGCGTCACCGTCCTCGCCGATGACGACGGCTATCTGGAGGTCCGAGCGGACCAGGGCCGGTGGGAGTGGGAGCCGGCATCGAACGTCTCACTGACCTTCCGCATGGACAAGGACGCCGCGCCGGAATGGACCGTGATCAACATGTTGACGGTCATCCGTCGCGTGCTGTCCACAGGTCCCGAAAATGCGGCGTTCATCCTGAACGGCAACGAGCTGTTGTTCACCCGATTCGACGGAACGCTCGTCAAGCACAACCACGCCGACTGGTGGAGCAGCTACCCGGGCGCAGACGAC
The DNA here is from genome assembly GCF_040676695.1 of Actinoplanes sp. NPDC049548. Taxonomy (NCBI): domain Bacteria; kingdom Bacillati; phylum Actinomycetota; class Actinomycetes; order Micromonosporales; family Micromonosporaceae; genus Actinoplanes; species Actinoplanes sp. NPDC049548. Next base: position 29,305 of record NZ_JBFAPM010000008.1, on the reverse strand, counting down.
CTCATCACGCAATAGGCGCACCCCCTTGGCGCTCGAGTACCGGGTGGTCCTCGCGGCCGGCACCGCCGCCGAGGAGGTGGCTCAGCGGGCGATACCCGACGCCGCCGACCGCTGGACCGGCTCGCCTTCGTTTCTTTCCGTGGCTCTGTGGGACCGGTACGGATTCGAACTCACCGTCCGCTCCGGCCGTGAGGGCTACGTCGAGATCGAGGTGGACGGCGGTATACAGGTGTGGGAGCCCGAGTCCTATGTGTCATTGACGTTCCGGATGGACAAGGACGCCGACCCCGACTGGAACGTGCCGAACATGCTGACCGTCGTTCGCCGGGTGCTGGCATCCGGAGCCGAGGATGCGGCCTTCACCTTCGACATCGACATCCTTCTGCTCACCCGCTTCAAGGACGTCATCGTCAAGTTCGACAGGGACTGGTGGGCGAGTTCCGCCGAGGTGGACCAGCTCGTCGCGTGCGTCACGGCGGGCGAAGATCAGGCGAAGGTGGCTCCTGTGAAGAGCCGTCGGCCTCTGGCGTGACACTCAGAACCGCGGGAGATGATCTGCCGGGGAGGTCCGCAGCAGCCAGGCCAGAGGAATCTGCGCAACCTGCTCGTAAATCCCGTCCGCGCCCAGACGGTGCAGGGTCACCGTCAGAGCGACGTCACGGCCGACGGTCCAGTACTGCGGGATGCCGGCTGCTGCATACTCGGCAACCTTCGCTACCTGATCGATCTCCTCGGAGCCGCGTGACACGATCTCGATCACCAGAAGGAGGTCGGCAACCGGGAGCCACACGGCACCCTCTTGCGGCTTCGCCCACACCGTGAGGTCGGGAATCCGCCCGCCGTGGCCCTCGGCCCCCGGGATACGAATGCCCGCCACTTGCATGACCTGGTCGAGGGGCACTCCAGCGGTGATCAGCCAAGCCATGAGACGAGAGGCGATGACGGCGTGCTCACTGTCCGGGAGCGGCACGACGGAGAGGACACCGTCAGGACTGGTTTCGTAGCGGCGACCATGCGTATCGGCGCATATCATGGCGGCCAAGTCATCGAGCGTGATGACGCCATGGTAGTACCGCAACCGCACGAGTGGTGGTCAACCTCGGTGACTGGCGTGGTGACCTGGCCGCCCTGCGCAACAATTCGCCGCTCGCCGATCACAGCGCTCAAAGAGCTCAAAGAGCTCAAGGTCATCCCCCAGGGGATGTCGTCCCATTGCCTATCCATCAAGGAAACGACTGAGGCAGGCATGGCGATCGAGTATCGACTGACCCTTGCCGGCACCACGCAGTTCGAAGGCGTTGCAGAGCGCGCACTGCCGGACCCTGGCGAGCGCCCTGTCGGGACCGGGTCACCCCTATCAGTGGATCTCTTCAGAGATCTCGGATTCGCCGTCTTCGTGGCGACGGGGCGGAACGGGTACCTCGACGTGGAGTCGGACGAAGGCCCCTGGGAATGGGAGCCCGACTTCTATGTGTCGGTGACTTTCCGCATGGACAAGGAAGCCGACCCGCAATGGAAGGTGGCGAACATGCTGACGGTCGTCCGTCGTGTGCTCGATACCGGCTCCGAGGACGCAGTCCTCGTCCTCAACGGCGACTACGTGTTGCTCACCCGGTTCGGCGGCGAGCTCGTCAAGCACCGCCGCGAGGGCTGGTGGACGAGCTACGCCGCCGCCGATTCCATCATTCCGGGATAGCTCAGTCCTTCAGGAGCTGGCGCGCCATGACGATGCGCTGGACCTGGTTCGTGCCCTCGTAGATCTGGGTGATCTTCGCGTCGCGCATCATGCGCTCCACCGGGTAGTCGCGCGTGTATCCGTACCCACCGAGGATCTGGACCGCGTCCGTCGTGATCTCCATGGCCGCGTCCGATGCGAAGCATTTGGCCGCCGCGCCGAAGTAGGTCAGGTCCGCGTCTCCGCGCTCGCTCTTGCCGGCTGCCACGTACGTCAGCTGGCGGGCTGCCTCGAGCTTCATGCCCATGTCGGCCAGCATGAACTGCAGGCCCTGGAAGTCGGCGATCGGCTTGCCGAACTGCTTGCGGTCCTTGGCGTAGCCGAGGGCGAAGTCGAGGGCTCCCTGGGCGATGCCTACGGCCTGCGCCGCGATGGTGACGCGGGTGTGGTCGAGGGTCTTCATCGCCGTCGCGAAGCCGGTGCCTTCTTCGCCGATCATGCGGTCCAGGGGGATGCGGACGTTGTCGAAGTAGACCTCTCGGGTGGGGCTGCCCTTGATGCCCAGCTTCTTCTCCGGTGCGCCGAAGCTGACGCCTTCGTCGGACTTCTCCACCACGAAGGCCGAGATGCCGCGGGAGCGGGCGGTCGGGTCGGTCACCGCGAACACCGTGTAGTACTCCGAGACGCCCGCGTTGGTGATCCAGCGCTTGACGCCGTTGAGCACCCAGTAGTCGCCTTCGCGGACCGCGCGGGTGGTCATCGAGGCGGCGTCGCTGCCCGCTTCGGGCTCCGAGAGGCAGTACGAGAACATCGCCTCGCCCGCTGCTACCGGGGTGAGGTAGCGCTCCTTCAGTTCGTGGGAGCCGGAGAGGATGAGGGGCATCGTGCCGAGCTTGTTGACCGCCGGGATCAGGGAGGAGCTGGCGCAGGCGCGGGCCACCTCTTCGATCACGATGGCGGTGGCGAGGGCGTCCGCGCCGGCTCCGCCGTACTCGACCGGGATGTGCGGTGCGTGGAAGTCGGAGGAACGCAGGGCGTCGTACGACGCCTTGGGGAACTCCCCGCTCTCGTCCGCTTCGGCCGCGTTCGGCGCCACGCGCGCATCGCAGATCTCGCGTACGGCTGCGCGGATCGTCTCGTGGTCCTCCGGCAGCTGGTAGACGTCGAACTCAGACATCAACTGTGGCCCCTTCTCTGCAGCCTCCGGACGGGCGGCTCCCGCACTATGTTACCGACGCGTAGGGTACGCGCACTATCCTCGCCCGGGCAGCCGTTGCGACGTCATGAGAAGGTGTTTGCCACGTAACGGCGCCGGACCCCCCACCCTGCGCCCCGTGTGACTGGAGTTCACAGCGTGACGATCCCGTACCCGACCACCCAGACCGTACCCGCGTTTCCCGAGGTGGAGGTCCCTTCCGGCGCTCCCCGGCCGCGGCTGGCGTTCCTCGGGACGGGCTATCTCGGTGCGACGTACGCGATCTGCTTCGCCGAGCTCGGCTACGAGGTGCTGGGCTTCGACGTCGACGAGGCGAAGATCGCCAAGCTGGGTGCCGGGCAGGTGCCGTTCCACGAGCCGGGGCTCGACGAGCTGTTGCGGACCAACCTGGCGTCCGGGCGGCTGCGGTTCACGACGTCCTACGAGCAGGTCGCGGACTTCGCCGACGTGCACTTCATCTGTGTGGGCACGCCGCAGCGTGCTGATGGCATGGGCGCCGATCTGGCGTACGTCGAGGCGTCGGTGACGAACCTGGCCCGGCACCTGAAGCGCCGGGCGTTGATCGTGGGCAAGTCGACGGTTCCGGTCGGTACGGCCGAGTGGGTCGAGCAGCTGGTGGCCAAGCACACCGACCCGGAGCTGGGCATCGAGGTGGCGTGGTCGCCGGAGTTCCTGCAGGAGGGCTTCGCGGTCGAGGACGTGCTGCGCCCGAACCGCATCGTGGTGGGCGTGAAGACCGAGTGGGCCAACGGCATGCTGTACGCGGCGCACAAGGGGGTCTTCGACCTGGCCGCGACCGAGGACCGCGAGGTGCCGCTGGTGGTGACCGACTTCGCCACGGCCGAGCTGGTGAAGGTCGCGGCGAACGCGTTCCTGGCCACGAAGATCAGCTTCATCAACGCGATGGCCGAGGTGTGCGAGGTGGCCGGCGGGGACGTGACCCAGCTCGCCAAGGCGATCGGTTACGACCCGCGCATCGGTAACCGCTTCCTGCAGGCCGGCGTCGGTTTCGGCGGTGGCTGCCTGCCCAAGGACATCCGGGCGTTCCAGGCGCGGGCGCAGGAGCTGGGTGCCGGGGAGGCGCTGCGGTTCCTGCACGAGGTCGACCTGATCAACCTGCGGCGCCGCACGAAGGTTCTGCAGCTGGCCGCCGAGCTGCTCGGGCGCCGGCCCGGGCCGGCCGGGCCCGACCTGTCAGGCACCCGCATCGCCGTGCTCGGCGCCGCGTTCAAGCCCAATTCCGATGACGTACGCGACGCGCCCGCCCTCGCCGTCGCCGCGGCACTGGCCAAAGCCGGCGCCGACGTGCACGTGTACGACCCGCAGGGCATGGAGAACGCGCGCGCGGTGCAGCCGGCTCTCACGTACCAGACCTCCATGAACGACGCGGTCGCCGGCGCCGAACTGGTGTGCGTGCTCACCGAATGGGCGGAGTTCCGCAACGCGGACCCGCAGGCGCTCGGCGAGCTGGTCGCCGGCAGGCGGGTCATCGACGGCAAGAACTGCCTGGACCCGGTCCTGTGGGCCCGCGCCGGCTGGCAGTATCGGGGCATGGGCAGGCCGACGCCAGCCCTCTGAAGCATGACCGTTTTCCGGCCGCGGCCGCGAACCTGCCGGGTTCGCGGCCGTTTCCATTGATCTCGACCCGCTTGGGACTGTTCTAATGAGGTGTCGGAAGGGCATGCTTCGGGTGGGGCGGGTCTAGGAGGTGCCGTGGCGCAGGCTCAGGAGCCGGACAGCTACGACGAGGAGTTGGCCCGCATCGACGCGTCGATCGCGGAACTGAAGATCCGCGACATGGCGGCGGCCAAGGAACGCACCACGATCGCCAGCAAGATCCAGGCCGCGCAGTTCCAGCGGGACATCCTGGCGCACGCCAACCAGCAGCGGAAACGCGCCGCCAAGCCGGTCCGGAAGGTGCGCCGGCGCCCGGCCGAGGCCGCCGAGGGTCGGCCTTCGTGGTCGCCGCCGGGCACGCCGTACACCGGTGCGCCCGGTGTGGCCACCGACGGCGTGACCGTGCTGGTCGACGACCCGCCGCCCACCGAGGAGCCACCGCCGGCCCCGATGCCGCCACCGCGTCGGCCGCGGGTCGCGCCGCTCGCGCCGGAGCATCCGCCGCCGCATCCGCCGGAGACCTCCTCCCAGTCGGTGCAGAACATCCTGCTCGGGCTCAGCGCCCTGGTGCTCGGCGTGGCGGCGGTCGTGTTCGCCGGCGCCGCCAGCAACGCGGTCGGGCGCGCCTTCATCCTGGCGATCGGGACCGGCATCGCCCTCGCGGCCGCGCCCGCCATCTCGCGTCGCGGGCTGACGTCGACCGGTGAGACCTTGGCCGCGGTCGGCCTGGTGCTGCTCCCGATGACGCTGTACGCGTTGCACGGCAGCCCCGCTCTGGGCGGCTCCTCGGTGCCCTCCCCGGTATTCCTCGGCTTCACCCTGCTCATCACGGCGGCCGCGGCCTTCGTGTACGCGGGGATGACCCGGCTCGCCGCGCCGCGGTATGCCACCGTCGTGGCCGTGCAGCCGGTGCCGCCGCTGCTCGCGTACCCGATGATCGAGAGCCCGGCCGGATGGGCGGTCGCGTTGACCGCCGTGGCCCTCATCGACCTGCTGTTGCTGACCACCGTCATCCGCCAGGGGCGGCTGGTGCCGCGCTGGCCGGTGGGCCGGCCGGTGGCGGGCGACCGGGAGTCGCTGGCCGAGGCCGACGCCCGTGACATCGGCGCGCGCGACTTCGAGACCCGGCACGATCCGGCCGATCCGGGCTCCTACGACCCGGCCGTGCGCAGCGACCCGGCCGATCCGGACGCGGCCGACGCCACCTACGGCACGCCGGACCGTCCCGAGTCGCGGCCCGAGGAACCCGATCTCATCATCGACGGGCTGACCGGCCGGCGCCGCTGGCGCTGGCTGCCCACCCGCATCTTCCCGGGGCCGCGCCCGGCCGGTGCGCCGCCCGCAGGGTCCGTGCCGCTCGCGCCGCCTGCCACCCCGCCCTCCGCGGGCTGGCTGCGCCAGCTGACGTTCGGGCTGCTCTGCCTCGCCGCGGCCGGGGCCCTGCTGTACGCCGGTGCCGGGCTGCTGACGGCCGACACCGTGCCGGACGCCGTGCGCTCCGGGCTGATCCTGATCCTCGCTGCCGTGACCGCTTCGGCCGCCGCGCGGCTGACCGACCAGATCACCGCCAGCAACATCGCCGGCGCGGTTCTGACCCTGGCCGTCATCGCCGCCTGCGCGCGCATCGCCGACGTCGCCTCGCCCGCGTGGACGCTCGCCGCCGCGGCCGCCGCCGTCGCGGTCACCGGCGCGGTCGTCCGCATGCTGCCCGACGAGGTGCGCCGCGGCCCGCAGTACGCGTCCGCCGCCGCCCTGACCCTCATCGGCCTGTTCGTGGCGGTGGACGCCCTGCGCGCCGCCCTCGCGCCGGTCCAGGCGGCCCGCCCGGTGTGGCACGCCGACACCGCCGCGTACGCGGGCCGGATCGCGCAGGCGGCGGGTGAGTCGGGCTGGCTGCTCGCGCTCAGCGCCCTGCTCCTGACCGTCGCGGCCGCGCTCGCGCTGCCCTCGGAGTACCGCCGCGAGGGTGCGGTCATCGGGGTCGCGCTGACCGCGCTCGCCGTGCCCGCCTCGCTGGGTCTGCCCTGGTCGGAAGCGCCCTGGCCGCTGGTCGTCGCCGCGATCGGCATCGGCGCGGCGGGCCTGCTCGCGCCGACCCGCCGGGTCGCGGTCGCGCACATCGCCGCCGCCGGGGTGGTCGGTGCCTTCGGCTTCGGCGCCGCGCTGAGCGCGTCGTGGCTCACCGCCGCGGTCCTCACCGCGCTGGCCGGCGCGGGCGTCATGGTCGCGGTCGCGGCCCGGCAGATTCCGGTACGCCTGTACGCGTGGCTCGTCGGCGACTGGGCCTCCGGGGTGGCCGCCCTGGCGATCCCCGGCGCCGTGACCACCGCGGTGCTCGCCGTCAACGACCCGGGTGGCGGGCCCCCGGCGACCGAGGGCGTCACGGTTCCCGCGCTGGCCCTGGGCTTCCTCGCCGTCGCCGGCACCCTCACGTACGCGGCGGTCTTCCAGGTGGCGCGCCGCGAGGTCAGCGTCCCGATGACCGCCGGGGCCGGGCTGGGCGCCATCGCCCTCGCCCTGGCCGCGCTGCTGTCGCCCGGCTCGACGGCAGCCGACATCTGGGTCGGCGCGTTGCTGCTGGTCGCGGCCGGCCTGCTGTTCTTCGCCAAGTCCCTGGACAACGGCCGGCGCGCGGACCGGATGCTCGACGGCCCGGACATCGCCGCCGCGGCGGCCACGGTGGCCGTCTGCGGCGCCATGGCCCGGGTCACGGCCCTGGCGTTCCCGGACGCGCCGCTGGCCGTCGGGGCCGTCGTGGTGCTGATCGTGGCGTTCGGCGTACGGGCGCTGCCGGAGGACTGGCGCCGCGGCCCGGTCCGTGGTGTCGGCCTGGCGGGCCTCGTGGTCGCCGCGATCGCCGGCTGGCAGGCGCTGGCCGATGGTCTGCGCATCATCGCCGCCCCGGGCCCGATCTGGGCGTCCGATGTCAGCGGCTACCCCACCAGCGCCCCGCCCGGCGCGTGGCAGGCCCCGTTCGCCCTGCTCATCATCGCCGTGGCCGCCACCACCGCGCTCCCCCGCCCGGCCCGGTACGACGTCAGCGCGGTCTGCGTCGCGCTCGCCACGGTCGCCGCGCCCGCCGCCTTCGGACTGCCCTGGTGGTCGCCGCTGCTGATCGGCGGCGCGGTCACCATCGGGTACGGCGTCGCGGCCGTGTCCGCCGTCGACCCCCGGGCCGCCGTCTCCCGTGCCGGGGTCGCCGCGGTGGTGGCCCTGCACGCGGCCGGCGCGGGTCTCATCCGGCCCTGGTCGACGGCGGTAGCGCTGAGCATCATCGTGCTCACCGGCGTCCTCGTCGCCTGGCTGGCCCGCACCGACCTGACGTCCGCCGCGCGGCTCGGCTGGGCGGAACGGGCGGAGGCCGACGAGATCCTCGCGTACACCCTCGACGACACCGGCATGCCGCGGCACCGCGCGCTGATCGGCGGCGCCGCGACCATGGGCGCGCTGCTGGCGGCTCCGGGCGTGCTCGCCGCGGTCGCGGCCGACCAGGGCCGTACGGCGCAGGTCGTGCTGACCGCCGCGCTGGCCGGGTCGAGCCTGATGCTGGCCCTGCTCGCTCTCGCGGGCCGCTCGATCCCCCAGTACCTGCCGTGGGCCACGATCGGCCTGGTCGGCGGGGCCACGGTTACGGCGCTGGCCTCCGTGCCCAGCGACTACCCCACCGCCCTGTACGCCGCCGCGGCGGCGCTGCTCGGCGTCGTCGCGGAGCTGCTGCGCGGCGCGGTGCCGGCGCCCGGACTCACGCTGGCACCCCCGCACACGTGGCGGGAGGCGCGCGTGACCGGTCGGCGGCCCGGCCTGCGACCGAGCGGCCTGCGCGGCCGCTGGCTCGTCGACCCGGCCACCGGCGCGGTCGTCGTCGCGGCGCTGCCGACACTCCTCGCCCTGGTGTCGATCGCCCCGGCCCTGCGCGCCGCCCTCGTCGACCCGCTCGGGCAGCTCTCCGCGATCTGGGACGGCCCGATCGACGCGCTGACGCATCCGGCCTCCGGCAGCGTCGACGGCACCAGCGTGCTCGCCACCGTTCTGCTCACCGTGGCGGCCGCGCTGGCCGCGCTCGGGTTCGGCGGCAAGCCTGCTGAGGCCGTACCGGTGATCCTGCCCGGTCTTGCGATCACCCTGCTGATCGCGCCCATCGCGCTGGATGCGCAGTGGCCCGCGTCGACGTCGGCCGCGCTGGTCGTCTTCACGATCTCGATGCTGGGGCTGGCCCTGACCCCGCCGCCGGTGGCGACGCGGGCGACACTGCTGCGCTACACCCGGGCCGTCGTGTTCGTCATCGGGCTGCTCGCCGGGGGCGCCGGGCTGGCCGGCAGCCTCGCGACGCAACGGCTGACGCTGTTCACGCTCGGCTGCGCGATCGGCGTCGGGTTGGTCGCGGCGATCGCGGGCAAGAGCCGCCACGCCCGGGTCCTGGGCTGGCTGTTCGCCGCGCTGAAGGGCCAGTTGTTCGTCCTCACCGTCGCGCTGGTCGCCGGCCTGACGCCGGAATGGGCGGCGTTCGGCGTCCTGGCCGTCGGCGCGGCGCTGCTGACCCTCGAGGCCGCGCTGCCGCGACTCGGCCTGCCGGAATACCGCGTCGAGGCGACCACCGTGGAGTGGAGCGGCTACGGGTCGGCGCTGCTCGCGGGGGCGCTCGCCTACAACTCACCGTCGCACCTGGCGGCCCTGCTCGCGGCGTGGGGCGCGGTCCTCGGCCTCGCGGCGACCCGCCCGGGCCGGAGCCCGAACCAGCGCCGCAACCTGTTCTGGCTGGCGGTCGGCTTCGAGGTCATCGGCATCTGGCTCTTCGTGGCGCTGGCCGACGTGGCGCTGCCGGAGGCGTACACGCTGCCGTTCGCGGCGTTGGCGCTGCTCGTCGGCATCCTGGAGGCCCGGCAGCGGCCCGACCTGAGCAGCTGGGCGGCGTACGGGCCGGCGCTGCTCGCGGCCTTCGTCCCCACGACCGGCCTGGTGATCGCGACGGAGGCGGGTGACCTGCGGGAGCTGCTCCTGCTGCTGGGCGCGGTGGCGACCCTGATCGTCGGCTCCCGGCTGCAGCAGCAGGCGCCGGTGGTGATCGGCGCGGTGGCGACGGCGGTGGCGACCCTGCACTTCGCCACGACATTGGTGGGCCCATGGCTGGTGCTGGTGCCCGTCGGGGTCGTGCTGCTGTTCCTCGGGGCGACCAACGAGAACCGCCGCCGCACCCAGGAACGCCTCCGGGGCGCCCTGGTGCGGATGCGCTGAGCGGCGCCGCCCCCGGGCCCCGCTGTTGCGCCGCTTCTGCCCCGCGCGCCTCAGCCGAGCAGGCGCCGGCGCAGGGCCTCGTCCTTCTCGGCGACGACCTGCTCGAGGTTCGCCTGGAACGCCTGCATCTTGTTGAGCAGGCCCGGGTCGGAGGCGGCCAGGATCCGCACCGCCAGCAGCCCGGCGTTACGGGCGCCACCGATCGACACGGTGGCGACCGGCACGCCGGCCGGCATCTGCACGATCGACAGCAGCGAGTCCATGCCGTCGAGGTACTTCAGCGGCACCGGCACCCCGATCACCGGCAGCGGCGTGAGCGCCGCGACCATGCCTGGCAGGTGCGCCGCCCCACCGGCACCGGTGATGATCACCTTGAGGCCCCGGTCGGCGGCGGAGCTCGCGTAGTCGACCATCTTCTGCACGGTGCGGTGCGCGGAGACGACACCGACCTCGAACGGCACCTCGAACTCGGCGAGGGCGAGCGCCGCCGCCTCCATCGTGGACCAGTCCGAGTCACTGCCCATGATCACGCCGACGGAGGGTGTCATCACTCGCCTTCCTGCAGCCGGCGGGCGGCGCGGACCGCCCGTGCGCGTACCGATGCCATGTCGTCACCGAGCACCGTGACATGCCCGATCTTGCGTCCGGGGCGCACCTGCTTGCCGTACAGGTGAACCCGAACCCCCGGGTCGGCGGCGAACAGATGATGCAACCGCTCGTCGATCGGCATCCCCCCGGGCGGCCCACCCAGCACATTCGCCATCACCACGGCCGGCGCGGTCAGCGAGGTCTCGCCCATCGGATAGTCCAGCACGGCCCGCAGATGCTGCTCGAACTGAGAGGTACGCGACCCCTCGATCGTCCAGTGCCCCGAGTTGTGCGGCCGCATCGCCAGCTCGTTGACGACCAGCCCGGCCGGAGTCTCGAACAGCTCGACGGCGAGCAACCCGACGACACCGAGCGCGTTGGCGAGATCGATGGCGAGCTGCTGAGCCTCGAGCGCACGCTCCTCGGACAGGCCGGGCGCCGGGGCGAGAACCTCGACGCAGATGCCGTCGCGCTGCACGGTCTCCACGACCGGGTAGGCGGCGACCTGGCCGAACGGGGACCGGGCGACGAGGGCGGCGAGCTCGCGCTGCAGCGGTACGCGCTCCTCGACGATCAGCGGGGTGCCGGTGGCGACGAGCTCCTCCGCGGCGGCGGCGTCGGGGAGCATCCAGACGCCTCGGCCGTCGTAGCCGCCGCGGACCGCCTTGGCGACCACCGGCCAGCCGGTCTGCTCGCCGCCGCTGCCGCTGTCTTTCCCGCTGCCGCTGCCGCTGGCCTTGTCGCTGCCTGTGCCGCTGTTGTTGGTCTTGTCGCTTACGCGGGCTTTGTCGCTTCGGCGGGCCGCGGCGACTTCGGCGGCGAAGTCGGCGATGTCCGCCGCGGTCGACACCGGGCGCCAGCGGGGCACCGGCGCGCCCAGTTCGGAGAGCCGCTCGCGCATCCTCTGCTTGTCCTGAGCGAAGACGATCGCGTCCGCACCCGGGTAGATCTTCACGCCCTCCGCCGCCAGCGTGGCGATGTGCCCGGTCGGCACATGCTCATGATCGAAGGTGACGGCGTCGCACCCCTTGGCGAACTCCCGCAGAGCGGCAAGATCGGTATGCGTGCCGATCCGCACATCGGCGGCGACCAGGGCGGCGCTGTCGTCGGGCGACACGGACAGCACGCGCAACGACTGACCGAGGGCGATCGCGGCCTGGTGGGTCATCCGGGCGAGCTGGCCGCCGCCCACCATGCCGACAACGGGAAGGCCGGTTCGAGTATCCATCGCGGGGCAAGCCTATCGACCGCCTTTTCCCGCTGGTGAGGCGGCTGGCATCGCCCGCTTCCTGGGACAGGATCTTGCGCGGTCGGTTTCCACGGGGGCAGCGTGCGGGCTAGTACCGGTGGGGAGGTTCCTTGGCTCCCTCCCGCGGCGGGCGGCTTCCTCCCGCGGACGGGCGGCCGAAGAATCTTGGGTTCCCGGTTACCAGCTCGGGGCCCGGCTCGCTCGTAGAGGTAGTCGCACTTCCCCGCGGACGCTTGATTCACTTCTGCTTGGAATACATGGTGCGGGAACGCGTCGCAAAACCGTCGGTCAAGGCGCCGGCCTCACCGTCGCCGGCAGCAACGGCCCATTGAGGCCGAAGTACAGCCTGCTGTACCTCGATCGGCCCGGTGGCTGGATCGTCCGGAACATCGTCCGCTCCTAGCGTTGTGGTCACCACATCGATCACGACGAAGGAACGACAATGACGCAGCCACGCCCCGCATCCCGCCGCACCGCCGTCGAGCCCGCACTGTGGGTCTTGCTGCTCGTTAGCGCTGCCGCCAACGCCGTGACGTCCACCAGCGGCCTGAACCCCGTGGTGGGAGTCGCCTTCGGTGTCGTCGCCCTCAGCTGCATCGCCGGGCTGGTCGTCAGCCGCCGCCGGCGGACCCGCGGCTGACACCACGGCGGCAGCGCGCCGACGCCCTCTCAAACCTCAAGCAGAGCAGGAAGCGCGTCGGGGCAGCGATCCTGCGCGCACATGAGTCCGACACGACGGAGCACCGACGCCACCGCATCCAAGCTCAGCACCGCACCCCGTCTATTCAGGAGAACCCGATGACGAACCCGACGACTCGCCGCCCGGCCGGCCGAAACCGCCGGCGGGCCCTCCCCGTGGCCGCCGGTGCGCTGGCAGCCCTCACCGCGGGCGTGGCTCTCACCGCACCGTCCGCATTCGCGGACACCCGGCAGGACCGCCCCGCCGAAGCCGTCCAGCTCGCCGGCCCCGCACGATCCGCCGACCCCGTCCAGAAGCGGCTCGACCGCTTGGTCGCCGAGCAGAAGTTCCCCGGCGCCCTGGCCTCCGTCCGCCACACCGGCGGGCAGGTCCGCGACTACACCGCCGGCATGGGCGACCTCACATCCGGCCGCCCGGTGCCGCGAAACGGAAAGGTCCGCATCGGCAGCAACACGAAGATCTACACCGCCGTGGTCGTTCTCCAGCTCGCCGGCGAAGGCCGCATCAACCTCGACGCCACCGTGGAGACCTACCTCCCCGGACTCGTGCACGGCAACGGCAACGACGGCAGCAAGATCACCGTACGCCAGCTGCTGCAGCAGACCAGCGGGCTACCGGACTACGACGACGTCCTGTTCACCAAGCCGCAGGACCTGATCGACCTGGCACACGCCTACTACGACCCGCGCCGCCTCGTCGACGCCGCGCTGACCAAGCCACCCTCGTTCGCCCCGGGCGAGAAGTGGCAGTACAGCAACACCAACTACATCCTCGCCGGCCTGATCGCCGAACGAGTCACCGCACGCCCCATCGGCGAGCACATCACCCACCGCATCATCGAGCGGCTCGGCATGCGCGACACATACTGGCCGGGAGTCGGCGACCAGACCATCACCGGCCGCCACCCCCACGGCTACGTCGCGGCGGCGCCGAACGACCCGTGGACCGACATCACCGAGATGGATCCGTCGCTCGGCTGGGCCGCCGGCCAACTGATCTCCACCCCGGCCGACCTGCGCACCTTCCTCGAGGCGCTGGTCGGGGGCAAGCTGCTGAAGCCCGCCCAGCAGGCCGCCATGATGAAGACCGTCCCGGCCGCCGACTTCGAACCGACCGAGGGCTGGGAGTACGGCCTGGGCCTCGCCCGGCACGAACTGCCCTGCGGCGGTTACGCCTGGGGACACGGCGGCGACATCCAGGGCTTTGAGACCCGCGACCTCGTCACCCAGGACGGCCGCAGCGCCGTGGTGGCGGTGACCGGCCTGCCGACCTCGCTCGAGATGACGAAGGCGGTGTCCGAGAACGTCGACGCGGCCCTGTGCGAAGGTCGCTGAACGGTCCGATCGAGGCCGCTGAAGCCATCAAGCGAGGGCGTCCGGCACGGCCGGGCGCCCTCGATCGTGTCCCCAGCGAGGCTGTCCCGGGCAGCCTTACGAGACGAAGACCCGACGAGACAACGGCCCGACGAGACAACGGCCCAGCGAGACAACGGCCCAGCGAGACAGAAGGTCGGCAACGCGCCGGCCCCGGCACAGCGGCCCACAAGCGGTGGCCGGGCGGGGCACTGGCCCGGCAGGGCGGCGGCCTGCAGGACGGTGGCCCGCAAGTGGGTGGCCGCAACCGGGGGCGCAGCGCGGCCCCAGCGTGGCGGCCCGGCAACGCGGCGGCCCGGCAAAGCGGCGGCCCGGCAACGCGGCGGCCCGGCAACGCGGCGGCCCGAGAATGCGGCCACGACGCCGCGCCACCAGCAGCCGTCCGGTTGGCACTCGGGCCGCCGTCGCCGAGCTCTCGGCCGGTGTCCATGCACCGGACCGCGTGGGCGACCGAACCCCCGGCGGCGTCCCGAGCTCAGCTGGTCAACCGGGCCTCCAGTTCCTCTGGTGTGGTGACCGGGCGGTCGCAGACGAAACCGCGGCAGACGTACGCCGTGGCTCGGCCGTCGATCAGGGGACGGTCTGCCAGGAGGGGGACGCCGGGCTTGTCCGGCGCGCCGGCCACGATCACCGTTCCTGGCGGGGCGTGGCGGTGGGCGGTGGCGAGGAGGGGGTCATGCGGATCGGTGGTGGCGATGGCGATCTCGTACGGTCCGGCGAGCGCCGCCTCGGCCACGGTTGCCGAGTATCCGGCGAAGCGGGGGTGTCCGCCGATGAGGGGACCCACCGTTTCGAGTGCTGCGTCCGCCGCCTCGCGGTAGCGCGTCTCGCCGGTCAGGGCGGAATACGCGACCAGGCCCGCACAGACCGCCGCGAGGCCGGATGGCGTGGCGTTGTCGGTCGGGTCGGCCGGTCGGGTCACGAGGCGCTCCGCGTCGTCGGCGGTGTCGAAGAAGCCGCCCTGGCCGGTGCCGAAGTGTGCGAGGGCCACGTCCAGCAGCGTTCCTGCGAGCGTCAGCCAGCGACCTTCCCCGGTGAGCTGGTGCACCGCGCAGAACGCCTCCGCCACCGCTCCGTAGTCCTCGAGGACGCCGGCCGGTGCGCCCACGACACCGTCGCGAGAGACCCGCCGCAGCCGGCCGTCGACGATGTGCCGTTCCGCGAGGACCTCGGCGAGCGTCACCGCCGCCTGCCGCGCGGCGGACGCGGTGCCGTCGGAGTCGGCTGTGCCGTCTGGCGGTGACTCCAGCAGCAGGGCGTACTCGGCGAGAGCCGTGATCGCCAGTCCGTTCCAGGACGCCACGACCTTGTCGTCGCGGGCCGGCTGGGGGCGTTGGGCGCGGGCCGCCAGGAGTCTGCCGCGGACGTCTCGCCAGCGGGTCACCAGGTCGTCGGCGGCGGAGTCGATGTCGCGGGCGAGGACCAGGACGCTCATGCCGTGCTCGAAGGTGCCTTTGGTGGTGACGCGGAACAGGTCCGCTGCCCAGGCGCCGTCGTCCTCGCCCAGCGCCGCGGTGAGTTGCGCGGGTGTCCACGCGTACGTGAGGCCCTCGGTGCCCTCGGTGTCCGCGTCCAGGGCCGAGGCGAGGCCGCCCGCCGGGGTGGCGAGGTCGCGCAGGAGGAATGCGGTGGTCTCGTCGGCGATGCGGCGGGCGAGGGGGTCTGCGGTCAGGCGCCACAACTGGGTGTAGACGCGGAGCAGGAGTGCGTTGTCGTACAGCATCTTCTCGAAGTGCGGCACGGTCCACGTGTTGTCGACCGCGTAACGCGCGAAGCCGCCCGCGAGCTGGTCGTAGATGCCGCCGCGGGCCATCTGCTCGGCGGTGTGGCGGACGATCTCGAGGGCCTCGGCGGAACCGGTGCGCTGGTGGTGGCGCAGCAGGAACAGCAGGTTCATGTGCGGGGGGAACTTCGGTGCGCCGCCGAATCCGCCGTACTCCTGGTCGTGGTCCTTGGCGAGCTGGACCACCGCGGTGTCGAGGAGGGTCGCCGAGATCGGGGCGGTCGGGCCGCCGACCAGCTGGGCGCCGCCGATCGCCTGGACCACCGCCGAGCCCTGTTTGATGATGCCCTCGCGCTGGTCGCGCCAGGCGGTGCGGACGGACTCGAGCAGCCGGGAGAACGGTGCCTTCGGGTAGTAGGTGCCGCAGAAGAAGGGCTCGCCCTCGGGTGTGGCGAACACGGTCATCGGCCAGCCGCCCTGGCCGGTCATGGCCTGCGTGGCGGTCATATAGACGGCGTCGACGTCGGGGCGCTCCTCGCGGTCCACCTTGATCGCGACGAAGTCGTCGTTGATCTGATGGGCGATGGCGTCGTCCTCGAAGGACTCGTGGGCCATGACGTGGCACCAGTGGCAGGCGGCGTAGCCCACGGAGATCAGGACGGGCACGTCCCGCTTGCGGGCCTCGGCGAACGCCTCGTCCGACCAGGGCCACCAGTCGACGGGGTTGTCGGCGTGCTGCAGCAGGTAGGGCGAGGTCGCGGTCGCCAGACGGTTGGGCATGGGTTCAACCTAGCCTCGGAGGGCGCCGGCAAACCTTACGAAGCGCCGACGGTTCGAGGCTCCCGGGTCAGGAGGCGCCGTCGGCCCGCAACGGCACGATCTTGGCCGGAGCGGCGGCCGCCAGCTGCAGCAACGCCGCAACGATCCGATCGATCGGCAGGGGCCGGCTGAAGTGGTAGCCCTGTGCCGCCGTACACCCCAACGCGAGCAACGCCGCACGCTGGTCGGCCGTCTCGACGCCCTCGGCGACCACCCGCGCGCCGAGCCGCGCCCCCAGCTCCACCGCGCCGCGAACGACGGCGGCCGCGGCCGCGGACTCGGTCATCTCGGTGACGAACGAGCGGTCCACCTTGAGCTCGTCGACCCGCACGCGGGTGACGAAGGCGAGCGAGGAAAACCCGGTGCCGAAGTCGTCGACCGAGATCTGCACCCGCAGCTCGCGCAGGGCGGCGAGCACCTCGTCGACGACACCCTGATCGCTGACCGCCATCGACTCGGTGATCTCCAGCACCAGCCGGGCGGGCGCCACCCTGTGCCGCCGCAGGGCGTCGGCCACCTGCGCGGGGAAGGTCGCGTCGAGCAGGCTGCGGGCCGAGACGTTGACCGAGACAGGTACGTCGATGCCCGCCGCCGCCCACTCCGCGGCGGCCTCAAGGGCGTGGTCGAGAACGTACCGGGTGAACGGAGCCAGCAACTCGCCGTGCTCGATGGTCGCGACGAACGAGGCGGGCGTCAGCATGCCGCGCCGCGGGTGGTTCCAGCGGATCAAGGCCTCCACTCCGGTGGGCGCGCCGCTGCGCAGGTCCACCTCGGGCTGGAGCATCAGGACGAGCTGGTCGTCCACTTCGAGCGCCTCGTGCAGCTCGGCGGGAAGGGCCAGGTGGTCGGTGCTGCAGGCGTCGCGGGCACTGTCGTACGCAGCGACGCCCATGCGCTGTTCCTTGGCCTGCTCCAGCGCGATGCTCGCCCGCCGGATCAGCTCGCCCAGATCGGCGTGGCCGGCCTTCTCCACCACGACACCGACGGCGACGTCGAGGGCCAGCCGGACGCCCCCGATGTCGACGGGCCGGCCGATGACGTCTACCAGTTCCCGGGCCCGCCGCACGGCCTGGGGCAGCGGACTGGGCACATCGTGCAGGGGCGTCGCGGAGTCGGTGAGCGTGGCCACGGTGGGCAGCAGCACGGCGAACTCGTCGTCGCCGAGGCGCGCCACCAGCTCGTGCTCCCGGACCAGATCCGCGAGCCGGGCTGCGACCGTACACAAGACGTCGTCGCCGGCCCGATGCCCCAGCGTGCCGTTGATCTCCCGGAAGTTGTCGAGGTCCAGCAGGAGCACCGCGACCGGCTGGTCGCGGTCCTGCGACCGGAGCAGGGCCTCGCCGTCGGACAGCAACGCCCGCCGGTTGGCCACGCCGGTGAGCTGGTCGCGAACGCTGAGGTGAGCGACCCGCGCGTCCAGCACCTCGAGGCGCTCATGCGCCGCGGCATCATGCAGCGCGCCGGCCAGCGCGTCGGCGTACGCGGAAACAGCTAGCTCGTCCCGGGCCGCAGGCAGCGTCGGCTCGGCGAGCCACACCGTGATCTCCCCCACCGTGGCGTCGCCGACGGTCATCGCCCGCGTGATCACCGGCCCGGGCGCGGCACCGGGCAGCGGGTCCTGCGGCGCATCGTCCACATACCGCCGGCTGCCGGCACGCACCGCGTCGACCTCGACGACCATCGCGCTACCGGCCGGCTGCTCGACGGCGTGACGCGGACCGGGCGGCAGCGACACCTCGATCTCGACCCGCCGGGCACCGAAGACGTCCAGCGCGCCGCGCAACCCGGCTTGGACCACGGCGGCCTCGTTCGAGCCGCCGAGCGTACGCGTGGCCCGCGCGAACGCCTCCCACACCCGCCGTTCCTCCTCGGCGCGCAGGTGGTAGCGGTAGGTGCGCTGCAGCAGCCACAGCACGGGCGGGAACGCGATCAGCCACAGCGGCTCGCTGGTCAGGGCGTACAGGGCGGAGAGGCCGACCAGCACATTCCCCACGAACATGGGCAGTTTGGCATGCAACGTCCGCCCGGCGATCTGCACGGGCGTCGCATCCCGGTGCAGCGCGAGGGTGAGCACTGCCAAACCCAAAGTGATGATCAGGTACGTCGCAGCGCCGGCGATGAGCCCGACCTGCGTGCGCGAACTCCCGACCGGCGCATGGGGACCCGCCAAGGCGTACGCGACCGCAGTGGCGCCGAAGGTGCCGAGACTGAGCGACGCAGCGAGATGGAGAACGTCCCCGACGGCGCGCTGCCCGTTGAGCCACGTGATCAGCAACCACGCCGCGACAGCGCCCACCAGCGTGGCGGCGGGCAGCCACCCGGGCGGCGCCAGCGCGAAGCCGAGAATGAAGGCGGTCTCGCCCCAGGAGATGCTGACGGTCCCCCGGCCGACCCGGAACCGCAGCCGCGCCAGTTGCGCCAGCAACATCAGAGCGACGGCCACCCCGACACCGACAACCGACGGATGCTCCAGCGCGTCGGGACGCTGCAACGGCAGCGTCGCGCCGACGACAGCGAACAGAACCGCTGCGGCGAGAACAAGACCTCTCATGACGCGTACGCGAAGAGAGCGCCGGACAACCGCACCGACCCGGTCACCGGCATCCCGGCGAGCCGCGGAGGAGACAGCGGAAGGCGAAGTCATGCCACCTCCTCGCCGATCCTGTGCGGCCGGGAGGTCGACGCCGTCGTACGACCACCCGTCCGGCCCGGGAGCACGTGCCTGTCCGCTCCCACCGATCCGTTCCCGCCGGCCCAGCTGCGCTCGGTCGACTCGCCTGCTTCGCCCCACTCGGTCACCGCAGCCGCGCCGCACGCCTCCGTCTTGGCGGCCGTTGCGCTTGCTTCGCCCGCTGGGCCCGATGACTGCAACAGACGCAAGCAGACGAGTCTTCCCGCGCCTCTTCCCGCGCACGAAATGACACATTGCTGCCCGGCGTCTCGACACAAGCGGCGACGCGTCCGGACGCTCAAGCCCGAATTGGCGCACTGTGCACACAGGCCGAAGTCACGGGCCCCTGAAGGGCCAGAGCAACGCCCGCCGCGAAGCGATCGGCAGGCCCTCGGAGCCGTCATGCAGGCCGCACGGACAAGCCGGAACCGACGCACCGGAAGATCGCGGGGGCCATGCCGGAGCGGGTGCGGAAAACGCTCGTCCGGATCTTGCCCGAGGTCACAGCACACGGCTCTGACCAGCGGCACGAGTGAATGCACGTGCATCTGCAGTGGAGAATGCGGGGGGCGGATGATGGTCATCGACGGCCCCCTTTCCGCGCAGGGTCGAGGGACGTCAAAGCCCCCCGGCGGAAGGCTAAGCCAAAGCGGCGGAACGCAACAGGGGTTGACGCAGGAGCACTGTCGATGTTCGGACGGTGACGGCAGCCACGGGAGCCTTAATAAGGCAACTTGACAAAGTGGAAACTCGCCCGCCGTTACTGGGAGCGCTTGCCGGACTCGGGTCGATCCCCAGTGGAATCACCGGCGCCATCCGGCTTGACCTCGCCCTTAGTGGACGGAACGTCGGCATCACCCGCGACAGCGTCACCGGCGGGGACACCCGGAGTAACCTCGCTGCGAGCAAGATCAGCATCCAGCCGGGCGATCTCCGCCTCCCGTGCGGCATCCTTCGGATCCACAAAACTGTCGGGAAGCCGACGCAACCGCTTGTTCATGTTGCGGATCAGCAAAACCGTGGCAACCGACATCAACACGATGATGAACAGCCCCATCGGCCCAGCCAGACCGCCGGATCGGGTGTCTCCGAAGTTGTTGACCGCCACGAAAAGTTCCACCCGCCAAAGGTACGCCCACCGCCGCCCCGCCCGACCTCGGGATCCCGCACAACTCTCAATCCGCCGCTGCGAATGCCGAGAGCCATGCGCTCGGGACACCGATGATCCTCGGGTCGCGCACTCGAGGGCGTCGCCACCATCTTGACCTGCGACATCCGCTCGCCCACAGTAACGCGGATGTTGCGCCAGGTAACGAACCTGCACAAAGGCTCGGGTAAAGCGCTGGCCCGAAGGACGGCATGGGGCATAGCCGCCCTAACCAGACCCGATCGCTCGCAAAAGTCAGCTAAGGAGTCACACAGCTCCCCGACCGCCCGCGCCGACCGCGGGACTATTCGGCCCGGACCACAGGGCCGGAACCTCTCAGCGAGCCTCGACCGACTCCCGGATCCCCGCGAACAGGTCCGACTCCGGCACGGTGCTGTCCACCAGCGAACGCGCCAGTTCGAAGTCCTCCGTCGGCCACACCTTCTGCTGCAGCTCCAGCGGCACGTGGAACCAGAACCCGTCCGGGTCCACCTGCGTGGCGTGCGCGCGCAGGGCGTTGTCGCGCACCTCGAAGTACTCCCCGCACTCCACCCGGGTCGTGATGAGGTGGCCGCGGTCCGGGCGCTCCTCCGCCCTCTTGAGCCATTCGGTGTACGGCGATTCGAGGCCGGCCGCGAGCATGCCCTCGTGCAGCGCGAGCATCCGCGCCTTGCTCCAGCCGGCGTTGTAATAGAGCTTCAGCGGCTGCCACGGCTCGCCGAGCTCCGGGTACTGCTCCGGGTCGCCGGCCGCCTCGAAGGCCGCGACGGAGATCTTGTGGCACATGATGTGGTCGGGGTGCGGGTAGCCGCCGTTCTCGTCATAGGTGGTCATGACGTGCGGCTTGAACTCGCGGATGAGCTTGATCAGCGGGATGGCGCCCTCGGCCGGGTCGACGAGGCCGAAGCAGCCCTCGGGCAGTGGGGGCAGCGGGTCGCCCTCCGGCAGGCCGGAATCCACGAAGCCCAGCCAGGCCTGCTTGACGCCGAGGATCTCGCGGGCCAGGTCCATCTCCTTGCGGCGGATGTTCGCGATGTCCGCCAGCACCTCGGGCCGGTCCATCTTCGGGTTGAGCACGCTGCCGCGCTCACCGCCCGTACACGTCGCGACCAGGACGTCGACACCCTCCGCAACATAGCGGGCCATGGCCGCCGCGCCCTTGCTGGACTCGTCGTCCGGGTGTGCGTGCACCGTCATGAGACGCAACTGCTCAGCCACTGATTTCTCCCTCGACCGGACCTCGTTCCGCGGGTCCGGCTCCGGCTGCGAAGATGGACACGGCCATTCTGGCCGATGGCACCGACAGTTTTCGCACGAGAGGCCCTCCTGGTGAGCGAGACGCGCGCCACAGCGCCGGAATTCCCGCCGGGTCGTTATGGACGGCGCCGCGACGGGCGCCGCCGGCTGCTCGGGCCGGTCATCTTCGGCGTACTCGTCGTGGTCGCGGCGGTGGCTCTGGCCGTTCGTCTCTACAACCAGTACGGCGATCCGGCCTACGACGCTCAGATCGTGCGATGGACCGGGGTGACGGAGAGCCAAATCAAGATCGATTTCACCGTACGGGTACCGCCGGGCGGAAGCGCCAGCTGCGGCCTCCGCGCGCGCGACTACGACGGCAGCGTCGTCGGAACCCGGACAGTCACGGTGCATGCCACCGGCGAAAGCCGCACCATCGAGGCGTCCGAGGTCGTCGGTACCACCGCCAAAGCCTTCGTCGGCGAGGTCGTCGGCTGCCGCGCCCCCAGCTGAGGGCACGAGCGGACAAGCCCGGCAGGTAGATGCCACACGACCGGGAAATTGTCAGACCCTGGCGATACAAAGAGACGAACCGAGATCTCAGCGCCGCAGCGGATAACTCTGCGTCATCGAGAATCCGGCCGCGAGCCCACCGCTGGTAAGCTTGGTGATTCGCTCCGTACGCCTGTCCCGCTGCAAGGAGAAGAGTCTGTGACCAGTTCAGAAGCGTCGAAGACCTGGCTCTCCCAGGACGCTTACGACCGGCTGCAGGCCGAGCTCGACGAGTTGATCGCAGCCCGGCCGGCCATCGCCGCCGAGATCAACGCCCGCCGCGAGGAGGGCGACCTGCGGGAGAACGGGGGCTACCACGCCGCCCGTGAGGAGCAGGGCAAGCAGGAAGGCCGCATCCTCTACTTGAAGGAGTTCCTGCGCAACGCCGAGGTCGGCGAGGCTCCCACGGCCGACAAGGTCGCTCCCGGCATGGTCGTGACGATCTACTTCGACGACGACAAGACCGACACCGAGAAGTTCCTGCTCGGCTCCCGCGAGATCGCCTCGACGACCGACCTGACGGTCTACAGCCCGGAGTCGGCCCTCGGCACGGCGATCCTCAACGCCGGCAAGGGCCAGACGGTGACCTACACCGCCCCCAGCGGCGCCGACATCAAGGTCACGGTCGTCGACTTCTCGCCCTACGGCGCCTGACCCACCCGACGGCCGGCGCGCGACCGCGTGCCGGCCGCCCCGGCCAGGCCGTCGGTGCACCAACCCAGCGGCCACGGTCGCTCCGGCCCGGCGGGTCATGCACCAATTCGGCGGCCCACGGCCGGGCAGGCCGAGAAGCCGGGCAGGCTCAGAAGCCAGGCAGGCTCAGAACCCGGGATAGGACGAATCTCAGGGCGTGCCGGAGAGCAGGGTCACCGCGTACCCCGAGTTGCGCAGCGCCCCGATCAGCGTCGCCGAGTGGTCCGGGCCTCGGGTTTCCACCGACAGCTGCACCTCCACCTCGCCGAAGCTCAGCCGGGGATTGTGGCGCGAGTGCAGCACGTCCACGATGTTCGCCCGGTGCTCCGCGATCTGGGTCAGCAGCCTCGCCAGCTCGCCGGGCTGGTCGCCGGTCTGGACCGAGAGGCGCAGGAAGCGGCCCGCCGAGGCCAGGCCGTGCTCGATCACCCGCATCAGCAGCATGGGGTCGATGTTGCCGCCCGACAGGATGGCCACGACCGGCGGTTCCAGGTCGACCTTGCCGGTGAGCAGGGCCGCCACCGCCGCCCCGCCTGCCGGTTCGACCACCATCTTGTGGCGTTCGAGGAGCATCAGCAGGGCCTCGGACAGGTCTTCGTCGGTGACCGTGACGACGTCGTCGACCAACTCGCTGACGTGGCTGAATGTGAGGTCGCCGGGGCGCATGACGGCGATGCCGTCCGCGATGGTCGCGGATTCGGTGAGGGTCACGGGGGCGCCTGCGGCCAGGGAGGGCGGGTACGCCGCCGCCCCGCTGGCCTGGACGCCGATGATCCGTACGTCGGGCTTCATCGCCTTGGCCGCGACTGCCACGCCGGAGATGAGGCCGCCGCCGCCGACCGCGGTGATGATCGTGCCGACGTCGGGGCACTGGTCGAGGATCTCCAGGCCTACCGTGCCCTGGCCGGCGATCACGTCGGGGTGGTCGAACGGGTGGATCAGCACGGCGCCCGTCTGGTCGGCGAAGGCGCGTGCCGCCTGCAGGGAGTCGTCGACGGTGGTGCCCGCGTACTCGATTGCGGCGCCGTACCCCTTGGTTGCCGTGACCTTGGGCAGGGGGGCGTTCTGGGGCATGAAGACCGTGGCTTTCGCGCCCAGCAGGCCTGCCGCCAGGGCAACCCCCTGGGCGTGGTTGCCCGCGCTCGCGGCGACAACGCCGCGGGCGCGTTCGGCGTCCGAGAGACGCGAGATCCGGGTGTACGCGCCGCGCACCTTGTACGAGCCCGCGCGCTGCTGGTTCTCGCACTTGAGCCAGGCGGGTACGCCGAGCGTGCGGGTCAGCGGCTGGGAGGGCTCCAGCGGCGTGATCCGGACGACGCCGGTGAGCAGCGCCCGCGCGGCCTCGACGTCGGCGAGCGAAAGCAGGTCACTCATGGCAGTGATCGTGCCATCAGCTCAGACGAAGGCGTGCCGCGGCCACGGGTTGGCCACCTCGAGCAGGCCCGCGATCGACAGCAGCAGGAGCTCCGAGTCGGGTGGCCCGACGAGCTGGACGCCCACCGGCAGGCCGTCGGGGCGGCTGCCGACGGGGACCACGATCGCAGGGAGGCCGGCCACGTTCCAGGGGGCCGCGTACGGGGCGTAGCGCATGTTGTCGAGCATGTTGCGGTGCCAGCGCCCGTTCGCGTGCCCGTCGGCCGGCGGCGGGGTGGCCGCCAGTGCCGGGGTGAGCAGGACGTCGACGTTCCTGTCCTCGAAGAACTTGATGCTCTGCTCGCGCCAGGCCTCGCGCTGTGCCGGCCGCACCCAGCCGCGCTGCCAAGCGATCTTGCCGATGCGGATGTGCCGGCGGGTGCGCGGCTGCACCGCCCTGAGGTCGGTGCCGGCCGCCTCCGCGTCCCGGTAGGCGGCTCCGAACCAGGTGAGGAGTCCGGCGATGCCGACCGCCGTCGAGTACGCCGGCTCCGCGGTCACGGTGTCGTGTCCCGCATCGACCAGGAGCCGGGCCGCTGTCGCCACGGCACCGCGGTTCGGCTCGTCCGGGCGTACCCCTCGGATCGGGGAGCGCAACGAGACGCCGACCCGCAGCTTGCCCGGCGGGGTGAGTTTCGCCGGCGACCGCCCGGCCAGCACGCTGAAGCCGAGGGCGGCGTCGCCGACCGTCGTGGCGAGGATGCCGTGCTCGACCAGCCCGAACCAGCCGTCGATGCCCAGATCGCACGGGACGACGCCGCGGCCGGGTTTGAGGCCGACCAGGCCGCAGCAGGCCGCCGGGATGCGGATCGAGCCCAGACCGTCGTTGCCGTGGGCGATCGGCACCAGGCCGGCGGCGACCGCCGCGGCAGAGCCGCCCGACGAGCCGCCGGCGGTGCGGTCGAGCGACCAGGGGTTGCGGGTGGCGCCGTCCGGTCCGTCGGTGGTGCCCCACAGGCCCATCTCCGGCATCCGGGTGACGCCCACGACGACCGCGCCGGCACCTCGCAGCCGGCGGACCACCTCGTGGTCCTCCTCGGCGACGGGGGTGCGGGCGGCCGCGGAGCCGTGCCAGGTCGGCAGGCCGGCGACCGGGGTGTTCTCCTTGACGGCCACGGGTACGCCGGCGAGCGGCAGGTTGGCCAGGTCCTCCTGCTCGTCCACCTTCTCGGCCTCGACGATCGCCTCGCCGCCGCGCACCACGCGGAACGCGGTGAGCGACGGTTCGGAGATCGCGATCTGTTCCAGGTGGTCGGCGACCACCTGCGTGGCGCTCGTGTCGCCGCGGCGGACCGCCCGGGAGATCTGCTTCGCCGTGGCACCCACCCAAGTGGTCGCCAGGTTGTCCATGGCCCGTCTCCGCTAGTCCGTAGGAAGTCTCAGCCGAGCGCCTGCTCCAGGTCGGCGAGCAGATCGTCAACGGTCTCGATGCCGACAGACAGTCGCACGAGATCGGCGGGGACTTCAAGCGGGGAGCCCGCGGCGCTGAGGTGTGTCATCTGGCCGGGGTGCTCGATGAGCGACTCGACGCCGCCGAGCGACTCCGCGAGCACGAACAGCTTCGTCCGGTTGCAGACCTCGATGGCCTGCTCGGGGCCGCCCTTGGTGCGGAACGAGATCATCCCGCCGAAGCGCGACATCTGCTTGGCGGCGGTCTCGTGCCCGGGATGCGACTCGAGGCCCGGGTACAGGACCCGGCCCACCTTCGGGTGGGTCTCCAGGTAGGCGACGATCCGCTCGGCGTTGTCGCAGTGCCGGTCCATCCGTACGCCGAGAGTCTTGATCCCGCGCAACGTCAGCCACGCGTCGAACGGCCCGTTGACCGCGCCCATGGCGTTCTGGTGGAAGGCCAGCTGGTCGCCGAGGTCGACGTCGGCGGTCACCAGGGCGCCGCCCACGACGTCGGAGTGCCCGCCCAGGTACTTGGTCGTGGAGTGGATCACCACGTCGGCGCCGAGGGCGATCGGCTGCTGCAGGTACGGCGAGGCGAACGTGTTGTCCACGGCCAGCATTGCGTCGTACTCGTGCGCCAGCGCGGCCAGCGCCGGGATGTCGGCGATGTTCAGCAGCGGGTTGGTCGGCGTCTCGGCCCAGATCAGCCGGGTGTGCCCGGGACGGAACGCCGCCCGCACCGCGTCCAGGTCGTTGAGCGCCACGGCGGTCCAGTCGAGACCCCAGTTCTCGGCCACCTTGCTGAAGAGCCGGTACGTGCCGCCGTACGCGTCGTCCGGGATCACCACGTGGTCGCCGGGACGGCACACCGTGCGCAGCAGCGTGTCCTCGGCGGCGAGCCCGCTCGCGAAGGCGAGGCCGCGCCGGCCACCCTCGATCGCGGCGAGGCATTCCTGCAGGGCGTCGCGGGTCGGGTTGCCCGAGCGGCTGTACTCGTAGCCCAGCCGGGGCGCGCCGACGGCGTCCTGGGCGTACGTGCTGGTCTGGTAGATCGGCGGCACCACGGCACCCGTGCGCGGGTCGGGATCCTGCCCGGCGTGGATGGCCAGAGTGTCGAAGCCGTACTCGTTACCCGTCATGAGGGGCAAGGCTAGTCTGCGCAGATGGCCGACTGCCTCTTCTGCGGGATCGTGGCGGGCACGGTTCCCGCATTCAAGGTCGTGGACACCCCCGACGGCGTCGGCTTCCTCGACATCCGGCCCGTGTTCAAAGGGCACGTGCTGGTGGTGCCGCGTCCTCACGTACCGGAACTGACCGCTCTTGAGAAGGACCTTCTGCCCGGGTTCTTCGCGCTGGTCCAGCGGGTGGCCGCTGCCGTCCCTCCCGCGACCGGAGCAAAAGGTACGTTCGTCGCGATGAACAACATCGTGTCCCAGTCGGTCCCCCACCTGCACGCGCACGTGGTGCCGCGAACCAAGGGCGACGGCCTCCGCGGCTTCTTCTGGCCCCGGCACAAGTACGACTCCGACGAAGAGGCGACCGCCTACGCTTCCCGTATCGGCGACGCGCTCGGGTAAGGAACCAAGGGTGGACGGCGTTACACCCGGCGGATGAAGGGAGACACCGTGTTCCTGCGGAACAAGAAGCTCGAGCTGCCCACCCCCGACCAGGCCCCGCCGGGCCGCCTGATCGCGATGCCGGTGGCCGATACGCACCCGGTGCTCGGAAACCCGCTGAAGGGCCCCTGGCCGGCCGGCCTCGAGACGGCCGTCTTCGGCATGGGGTGCTTCTGGGGCGCCGAGCGCATCTTCTGGCGCCTGCCGGGCGTGTACTCCACGTCCGTCGGCTACGCGGGCGGCTTCACCCGCAACCCGACGTACGAGGAGACCTGCTCGGGCACGACCGGGCACGCCGAGGTCGTCCAGGTGGTCTACGACCCGGCCAAGATCAGCTACGAGGACCTGCTGAAGGCCTTCTGGGAGAACCACGACCCCACCCAGGGCATGCGCCAGGGCAACGACGTCGGTACGCAGTACCGCTCCGCGATCTACACGACGACACCGGAGCAGGCGAAGCTGGCGCAGGCGTCGCTGGACGCCTTCCAGCCGGTCGTCACGGCGGCGGGCCGCGGCACGATCACGACCGAGATCAAGCCGCTGGAGGCGTATTACTACGCCGAGGACTATCACCAGCAGTACCTGTCGGACAGCAAGAACCCGGGCGGCTACTGCAACCACGGCCCGAACGGCCTGACCTGCCCGATCGGTGTGGCTCGCACCAACTGACGCTTTACTGATCTGGGCTCGTGCTCGCCTTGGCGGGTGCGGGCTCAGCTCGTTTCTGCCTGCCATCCCGTCGGCCGTCGACCCACCCTTCGGGGAGCAGGTCACCGTCGGGGCCGCCACTTCGCGCGTGGCGTGAGGTGGGCGAGGAGGCTGGCGGTCCCGGCGGTGGCCTGCTCGGCTGCGCCTGGGGCGACGGGCGGGGGGATGGCTTCTGGCGCGACGGGATGGGATGGTAGCCCCGGCTACTCGGCGCTGTCGGCGATGGCAGCGTTGAGCGCGTCGAGGAGAGCGGCGTTGATGTTGGCCTGAAGGATGTGCTGGCAGTCCTCCGGGTCCAGACTTTGCCGAACACTGCGCAGGGCGATCAACGTGTCGTCTGGCCAGACGTCGTAGAGCTCATGCGATAGGGCGGCCGCTTTGACCAGTGCTGTTGCAGCTTGGTGGTACTGCCGCTGGTCCTGCGCGAGGGTGCCGAGCTGGTGGTAGGTGCCGGCGGCGCGGTGCCGGTCGCCGAACTCCACATAGAGGTCGAGGGCTCGCCGGTAGTGGGCTTCCGCCTGCTCGAACCGCCGCTGCTCCTGCGCGAGCATGCCGAGCTGGTGGTAGGTGCCGGCGGCGCGGTGCCGGTCGCCGAACTCCACATAGAGGTCGAGGGCTTGCCGGTAGTGGGCTTCGGCCTGCTCGAAGCGCCGCTGCTCCTGCGCTACCGTGCCGAGCTGGTGGTAGACGTCGGCCGTCTCGTACCTGTCGCCGAACTCCAGGTAGAGGTCGAGGGCTTGCCGGTAGTGGGCTTCGGCCTGCTCGAAGCGCCGCTGCTCCTGCGCTACCGTGCCGAGCTGGTGGTAGGTGGAGGCGGCGCCGTGCCGGTCGCCGAACTCCAGGAGGAGGTCGAGGGCTTGCCGGTAGTGGGCTTCGGCCTGCTCGAAGCGCCGCTGCTCCTGCGCAACGGTGCCGAGCTGGTGGTAGGTCATGGCGGTGCCGTGCCGGTTGCCGAACTCCAGCTCAAGGTCGAGGGCTTGCCGGTAGTGGGCTTCCGCCTGCTCGAACCGCCGCTGCGCCTGCGCGACCATGCCAAGCTGATGATAGATGCGGGCGGCGCCGTCGCGGTCGTTGAACTTCAGGGCGAGATCGAGGGCTTGCCGGTAGTGGGCTTCGGCCTGCTCGAACCGCCGCTGCTCCTGCGCGACCCTGCCCAGCTGGTAATAGGTCATCGCGGCGCTGTGCCGGTCGCCGAACTCCAGGAAGAGTGCGTTCGCTTGCCGGTAGTGGGCTTCGGCCTGCTCGAACCGCCGCTGGTGCTGCGCGACGATGCCGGCCCAGTGACGCACCTGTGCGAGCTCTCGGCGGAGATCGTCATGGTCGGGTCCGCGGTCGGCGGCGATGGCAGCGTCGAGGATGTGTCGGCGGGCGTCCTGCTGCTTCGTCTGGTCCAGGTAGCCGTTGATCGCGCCAACGATCGGGAGGACGGGCTGCTGGGTGCTTAGTCCGTGGTCGAGGGCGCTGGCGAGGTTGGCGTACTCGGTGCGAGCGATCACATGCCCCACGACACGTTGTTGCGGCTCATTCGAGACGAGCATCTGCCGAATTCGCTGTCCGAGCGCCAGGTACAGCTGGTAGTGCGCCTGCTGCGCGGCGTCCTGCAGGTCGGGGTGCTGCTGGATGCGGGTGCGCAGGAAGTACGGCAGCACCGGCAGGATCTGCACCCAGTCGGCCAGCTGGTGATG
>NZ_JBFAPM010000007.1:330158-382426 GCF_040676695.1 Actinoplanes sp. NPDC049548 | reverse complement strand
CCACCAGACACACAAAGCATCTGGCCGGGGTAAATCATTCTTGGCACTGGCTTATCAAGCACCCTGTTGAGTTCTCAAAGAACAACCACACACCGTTGAAGAACCGCATTTCCGCGGCCCGTTCTCCGGGGCACTCGCTCAACTTTACTCTCACCGTTTCCCACCGTCAAATCCGGCGTTTTCCCGGTTTCGGCGAAGGAATTCCGCTCGAGTCCCCAATCCCGCGCACCATTTTCGGGAGCCGCGCACGACTCCGTCAGATGCTCATTCCTGGGGGTTGGCAGGACGTCCGCTCACCGCGTCCGTTTCCCTGCCGGCTCGAAGAACCTTACCCGGTCGGTCTCGCGGCTCCAAATCGGCCCCCCGAAGGGGTTCCGCAGGCTCCGGAGAGCCCGGTCCGCACCACCCGGTCCAGCGCTCCGGTCGTGGGAACACGGCCGGTGCTGGGTTCTTCCTGCCCGACGGGAGAACTCCCCGCGGGCAGGAAGAAAGGTACGTCGCGGCCCGAAGGAGCGTCAAATCCCCCGGGGTTGACCTGGGTCACACCCGTTCGATACCGGCGAACGTCCGCTTGCCCTTGCGCAGCACGAGGAAGCGTCCCTGCAGCAGCGCCGACTCCGGCACCACGGCCTCCGGGTCGGTGATCCGCTCGTTGTTGACGTACGCGCCACCCTCGGCGATCGTCCGGCGCGCCTCCCCGCCGCTCTTCACCAGCCCCGCCTGCTGCAGCAGCGCCGTGACGGGCGGGAGCTCACCGCGTACCGAAACCATCCCGGCCTCGGACAGAGCGGCCCGCAGCGTGTCCGCGGAGAGGTCCGCCAGGGATCCCCGGCCGAACAGCGCCTGACTGGCGGCCACGGCCTGGTTCGCCTCCTCCTCGCCGTGCACCAGCGCGGTGATCTCGAAGGCCAGCTCGCGCTGGGCGAGGCGGGCCTGGGGCCGCTCCGCGGTGGCCTTCTCCAGCTCCTCGATCTCCTCGCGGCTCTTGAAGCTGAAGTAGCGCAGGTAGTGCGAGACGTCCCGGTCGTCGGCGTTGACCCAGAACTGGTAGAACGCGTACGGCGAGGTCATCTCCGGATCGAGCCACGTGGCGCCGCTCTCGCTCTTGCCGAACTTGGTGCCGTCGGCCTTGAGCACCAGCGGGGTGGTGAAGGCCTGCACCGGCCCCGCGCCGCGCCGGCGGACGAAGTCGACGCCCGCGGTGATGTTGCCCCACTGGTCGGAGCCGCCGAACTGCACCCGGCAGCCGTGCCGCACGTGCAGCTCGTAGAAGTCGTTGGCCTGCAGGAGCTGGTAGCTGAACTCGGTGTAGCTGATGCCGCTCTCGAGGCGGTTGCGCACCACGTCGCGCGCGAGCATCTTGTTGACCGGGAAGTGCTTCCCGACGTCGCGCAGGAAGTCGATCACGGACAGCTCGCCGGTCCAGTCCAGGTTGTTGACGAGCTCCGCGGCGTTGTCCCCCTCGTACGTGACGAACGGGGCGAGCTGGTCCCGGATGCGCCGCACCCAGCCGGCCGTCACCTCGCTGGAGTTGAGCACCCGCTCGGAGGCCTTGCCACTGGGGTCGCCGATCTGGCCGGTGGCGCCGCCGACGAGCAGCAGCGGCTTGTGGCCGGCGAGCTGGAGCCGGCGGGCGGTCACTACCTGCATCAGGTTGCCGACGTGCAGCGACGGCGCGGTGGGGTCGAAGCCCACGTAGAACGTGATCGAGCCGCCGTCGAGGTGCTTGCGCAGCTCGTCGGGGTCGGTCGAGTCCTGGATCAGTCCGCGCCACTGCATGTCGTCAACGAGAGTCACCCTGCGATTGTCCTGCATGCCCCGGGGCCTTCGACATCGGGTTTCGTCGTACGGGCGTGGGACGCTGTGCTGATGAGTCGTCTCGGTTCCGCCGTACCCCCCGTCGAGATGTCCAAGAAGAAGGCCGCCGACAAGCTGGAGGCGGCGCAGCAGCGGCTGTTGCGGCTGCGGCTGCTCCTCGGCGGTCAACTGGGCGTGCACAAGCTCGGTCCGCCGCTCTGTGTGCTGTTCGAGGGCTGGGACGCGTCCGGCAAGGGCGGGGCGATCAAGCGCCTGGTGGCTCCGCTGGACCCGCGGCACGTGCGCGTCTCACAGTTCGCGGCGCCCACCTACGACGAGAAGCGGCACCACTTCCTGCAGCGGTTCTGGGCGGTGCTGCCGGGCTGGGGCGGGATGACGGTGCTCGACCGGTCCTGGTACGGCCGGGTGCTGGTCGAGCGGGTGGAGGGCTTCGCGACCCGGGAGCAGTGGACCCGGGCGTACGACGAGATCGTGGAGTTCGAACGCACCCTGACCGCCGAGGGCATGATCCTCATCAAGTTCTGGATGCACGTCTCCGACGATGAGCAGTTGCGCCGCTTCGAGAGCCGGGCGGCCGACCCGTTGCGCGCGTGGAAGCTGACCGACGAGGACTGGCGCAACCGCGAGCGGCGGGCCGACTACGAAGCCGCCGTGGAGGACATGCTCGAGCGGACCGACCGGGCGCGGGCGAGGTGGCAGGTCGTGCCGGGCGACAGCAAGCACTACGCGCGGCTCGCCGTGGCGGAACATGTCTGCCACGTCGTCGAGGAGGAGCTCACCGAGCGCGGCTACGACGTTCGCGAGGCCGACTAACCGACAACACCGAGCAGGTCAGCGTCGGTGATGGCGAAGCCTCCGTACCGGACTGCCTCCATCACCGTCGCGATGATCTGCTCTCTTTGGTCAACGCCTCGCTCCGCCAGCAAGCGATCCATCATCGTCGCGGCGCCGGCTAACGCCGCCTCGAGCGTCATGGTTTGCCTGGCGCGCTGCCCGCTGACCAGCGCCCGGGTCATTCCCTCAGCAATTGACGCAGCCTGCACGTCACCCCGGCCCGCGTCCTCCTTGAAGTACCTCAGCGCCGCGAAGAAGTTGAAGTAGAAGTACGCCCATACGGCCGTCTCGTCAAAGCTGCGGGGGTCTGGGTCCAGCCGCGCCGCGATACTGGCCTTGATCGCCTCGATCACGTACCGCTTGCCCTGCACATGCGTGCCGAGGTCGAGTTCCTCCAGCGCCCTGAGGTAACCCTCGAAGAGGACGCCGGACACCGGCATGCGGTCCACGTACCGCGAGAGGTCCTCCTCGAACACCCGACCGTCGATGTCGGCACCGAGAGTCCAGGACACTGTCAGACCGCCCCAGGCGTGCAGCGGCCAGGTAGCCAGGGAAGAATAGAGCTCATCGACCGCCACTGCGTCGGCGCCCTGGGGATGGATGGCGGTCAGAGCGACCAGCTTCTCCGGTGTCCACTGACGCCAATCAAACGCTACCGTGTTCGACTCACCACGGATCGTCCGGTACAACGAATATGCCTGGGAAGCGCTTCGCGCGAGGCTGGCTCCCGCGACAGCACGCAGTTCTTCCAATGAGAACGCGACGGCGATACAGGCCTCGTCGGCGACGGTGTCGCCGACGAGGTTCCTGACCACCTCCGCTGGGTCCTCGACGGCCGGCCCTACGAACACCGTCACGGAGCCTTCATTCATCCAGACCAGCACGCAGTCGTCCGGCGGCGGGACAGAACCAGCAAGGTAGGTGGTGAAAAGGTCAACGATCTGATGAGCGCTCCACGAGTGGAACACGCGGTGGACAGACACGTCAGGCACCGGGCGGTTGTCGGTCGAAAATGCCGAGGATGGTCCGGAAGACGCTGTTGGGCTCGGCGTACTCGGTCTCCTCTTTGAGCGTGAAGCCGCCGTCCTTGTCACGCTTCACGTATCTCGTCGTTCGTTTCTTACCGCCGGTCCGGAACAGGTAAATGCCGTAGAGGGCGCTGATGGCGAGGACCGAGACCTCGATGACGGGCAACTTGGTCTTAGCGTCCGCGAGGATTCGGGAAATCTGCTCATGGCGGCTGGGATCGTCCCACGCTTCCGAGAGGACGGCGAGCGAGACTTCCTCGAGCAGGGTGGAGTCCAGAGTCAGCCGGCTGATCAGCTCGTCGATCCGGGCCGGATCAGACGCTGCGGAGGCCAGGGTCTGACGCATCTCGGCGGGGTCCGCGTCGTCCGTGAACTCGGCGACCAGGTAGCGCACCGACTGCTCGATCGAGTCGGCGTCGGTGGACTCCGTCAGAATGCGGGTCAGGTCCTTCACGGTTCGTTACCTCCAGGATCCTTCGACTGAGAACGGCAGAGCCATCCATGGGGCCAGACCGTTTGACAATGCTGCCTGTCCGGCTTCGAAGACGGCGACCCCGGGAGGGACGCCATCATCGATCATGCGCCGAATGATGTCGGTGAGAACCGGAAGCGAGGAGATATCCACGTCCCACCGAGGTGCGATGAACGAACGGGCGCCGTGGTACCTCAGCATGCTGTAGATGCCAGCCGGATCGTCGAGCCCCCGCAGGTGGCTGAGACCAGACGAACAAGCCGCGGAGGCGACGACAGCCGGAGCGGTGGTGTCCAGCGTCGACCAACTCAGCCGGTGGGGGCTCGAGCCGGGACTGTTCGACGCGACGCTGTGCGCCAGCGGGAGACGCCCGTCGTACGCCACCATGAGCGCAACCTCGGCGGTGACCGGGTCCAGGTAACCGTGCATAAGCAGTACGGCCAAATCGGCCTCCGCCAGGGTCCGCCGAAGGCCGGCGGCGTCGCAGTCCTCGTTAAGAAGGGCTGTCACCTGATCGAAACCGGCCAAGGACCGGATCTTCCGGGTTTCCCTCGCGAAGCTCGCGCTCAGTTCGGCGGGATCCCCGAAACGCGGAACGGCGGCGATCGCCAGTCGCCGGGACGAAGGTCGCCGCAGGTTGACTGCCGAGATCAGGTCGGACCAGCTGTGCGCGTACGAGCATCGCTTACCGGTCTCGGCGATAGCCACATGCCAGGGCAGGTTCGCCAATCCACCCGGTATCACGACGACGTCCTCGGCGGCTCCCTCGAGGATTTCTCGGATCCAGCGCAGGACGTCCCGCCACGGCGATAGGTCGAACGGGTCACCGGGGCGCTGCGGCGTCCACGTCGACAGCCGCCGAGCGATCCGACCGGCCAGGGTTTCTAAAACCACCGGTGGGTCCGCCGCGAGAGTGGTTCGTGTGCCGTCCGCGTGGACGTCGGTCCGGATGATCAGGCTTCCGCCGTCCCACGCGTCGTACTCCAGAACCGAGAGGGGTGCCGGCACGGCTGCGCTGATGCCGGTGTCTGAGAAGGCGCCCGCTATGACCCGGCGCAAGCATCCGTCATCGGCACCTGAAAGGATCGCCCGGCCCAGAAAGTCGCGGCGGATCTCGGCGAACAGGCGCAGGTCGCTCGGCTCGGCGACGGCAGTCCCGGCCAGTGCGCTCAGAGCGGCATCGAGCGACCGCCGGTAGCGGCGTCCCATTTCGAGCGCGGTTCGCGGGTTCCGTACTCCTGAGACCTGGTTCGACAGCGAGGCGAGCGCTTTCTGTGCTGCCCGCCGGCCTTGCTCCCGAGCGCCTCGCTGGTATGCCTCGACCGCTCGGGAGATCAGGACCTCGGTACCGGGCAGCGCGCCGTTGGCGTTGTACAAGTCGCCGAGTTGAGCGAGGTAGCTTCGGCTGAGCTCGCCGGTGGTCTGGAGGTGAAGCAGGCGTAGCGCGGTGTCATGGACGGCGACGGTGCCCTGGCGCGCCGCTTGCTCGGCCATGGCCGGCAACATCGAGCGCAGCTTCTGCAGCCGCCCTAGCAGATTGAGTGGCAGAAGTCCCATCCTGGCCATCCCGGCGAGGGCGGCACATTCCAACACCGCGGTCCTCGGTGACGTCGGAAGATCGCTGCCCGCGATAAACCTCACGAGACTGTCGTCGACCTGACGGCCGGCCTTGATCTGGAACTCGATGAGCTGGGCCTGCATGACAGTGTCGAAGTTGCCGGCCGCCCGAGCCTCGCGTTCGGCCCGGGTGAGCCAGTGAACCGCCGCGTCGTGGTCGCCAAGCTTCCAGTAAGTCCATCCGACGGCCTCGGAAAGCACGTACGGCGCAATCGTCTCCGGCGCTCCCTCGGCCAGCGCAAGAAGCTGGGCCAGCGCCTGATCGGGTGCCCCCGACTCGCGGACAGCTCGAGCCTGGTCCAGCTTGATGGCGGCGACCTCATCGGGACTCTCCGCCAGCGCCAGCGCCTCGTCGGCGCGTTCGATCGCCTCCGCGTACCGCCCGCCTTCGTAGAGGCAACGAACCTTTGTGATCAGTATCTCGAGCCGATCCTCCCGGCTTGAAGCCCTGAGTTCCGCCGGGCTGATCTGCGAAAGGCGAGCAAGCGCCTCGGCGTGCCGGCCCCTACCCGCGAGGAACCGGCAAAGCCAGGAGAACACAGCGGTCCGCAAGCCATCGCGTTTGGTCGCCCCCGCGGCCACGTCGCACAACTCAACTACTTCATCGATCTTATTATCACGAGCCAGTTTCCTGCTTGCTAACACGATCGTGGTGACCAGTGCCTCCGGTCGCTCGACCGCGATACCGCGTATCAGCTTTGCCAGGGAGCCCTGATCGGCGTCGATGTCAAAAGTCGCGATGAAAGTGCTCTCGTCGATGCGAAGCGCGGCGTAGCGGGCGGCCTCAGCCAGCCCTTGCATTACCATGAATGCTTCGGGGGCGAGCGGGTCCGGCAGTCTGCTGACGAGGTTGGTCGCGGCCCCGATGGCGGCTTCAGGATCAAGCGTTACGGCCGCCCGCTCAGCTGAAATCAGGGAGCGTCTCATGCCCAGAGCAATCCGCTGCGTCTGGGAACCGGGCTCGCCGGACTGATGGCGGATCATCGCCATGAAGAATTCGAAAAAGCTGAAGGCCCATAGGAAGTTGTCCGCGAAAGATCGTGTGGCTCCGGAATGCTGCCGGTGGATGCTGGCCTTGATCGCCTCGACAAGGTAAAGCGTCGCCCGTTCCTGATCAGCCGGCGCGAGGTCGGATGCCAGCTCGTCGAAACGGCCGGCCACGCCCTCGGTGGTCGGCATCTGGTCCACGTACCTGACGAGATCAAGTTCTAGTGTGGACTCCTGGATGGCCGCGCCGGAAGTCCATGCCGTCAACATGCCGAGCCATGCCTGCAGCGTCAGGTTCTGTGCCCATTCCCGTACGTCGGAGGAGCTCGTCTGGGACTGGACGTCCTTGCCCAAGATTCCCTCACCGACCGCGAGGAGAGCGGCGACCTTCTCCGGCGTTCTGAGGCGCCAGGTGAGCGCCAGATTCGGCTCGACACGGAGACTGTTGACCTCGTTGATGTGAGCGGCCATGTCGTTAAAGGCGATGATGCGGAGGTCGTCCGGATCCTCGGCGTGCCGCAGGGCGATCGACCGGCCGACGGGAACCCCCAGTGCGTCCTTCAGGCGGCCCCCATGTCCGGCGAACAGGGGGCCTAGGAAGATTGCGGACTCGTGCTCGTCCACCCAGACGAGCGTGGCCCGCACGTTGATCCGGCACCCGGCGTCGCATGTCGCCGGCTCGTCGAGCTCACCGGCGAAAAGCTGCCGGATCCGCTCGACGTTCCAAGCACGGATCACCTCGATCGGTCCGCCGTTGCGGAGCTGGCTTCGCTCGGCGCCGCAGTGACAAAGTTCGTCCGCCATCCGACTCCTCGGGTTGCTCAAGCAAGAACAGCGCACTTGTGAAGAGTCTGACAATCCCTCGATCGGCTTCGGTATGTGAAGCCAAGCGGCGACTTCGACCCCACCACGGGTGAATCTCGGCTAAACGGCAGCACAGGGGAATGACCACGGGCGACGTGGTGGTCACCATGGCAGACGATCAAAAGGATGCACGGTGAGACGGCAGTGTCGAGGACGTGTGGCCGTGCCGGTGGCCCGTTCCGGCACCACGGCGGAAAGAAGCATTCGATGAGGGTCCATACCGAGCCGTGCCGACCACGCGCTCGGTGGTTCGCGGTGCGGCTCAACCGCCGAAACCCATAGTTGTGAGCAGGGCCGTAACGTCTGGCCGGCCTCTTCTCGGTCCGGCAACACAGTGACAACTCCAGCTCACCACCGTGCTTGACCGCATCCAGGTATCGCCGGGGTCCGGACCCGGCCGGCCCAGAATCCGCGCAAAGCGGTTCGTGGCCCAAGACCTACACCCTCAGACTTTGCCTGACCCCCGCGTCTATTTGCGTCGAGATGGGATCGCAGCCTACATTCCGAGCAAGAGCGACCAGGACGCTAGCCACCTCGCCAAAGGCTCTCACGGTGACACCCACCCGCCTTCAGCGCAGCGGTCCGCCACCGCCGTCATGCCGTGGAGTGCGGCATCAACCAGCTGAAGCGACACCGCGCGATGGCTACACGCCCCGACGAGATGGCCGTGCGCGACCAAGCCACCCTGACGATCGCCGCCGACCAGTACCTTACGGGCACCCGCAGCACGCCTAGCCGGCCTTGTACGGCGGCAGGTCCAGCACCCGGCGGATCTCCTGCTGGACCTCCTCGGGCGAGCGCCGGGCGTCCACGTCGTGCACGACCTCCTTGCGGCGGAAGAGCTCGAGGACCGGGCGGGTCTTCTCGTGGTAGTCGCGCAGCCGGGCCGCGAGCGCCTCCGGGGTGTCGTCCTCGCGGACGATCAGCTCGGTGCCGCAGATGTCGCAGCGGCCCTCGACCTTCGGGCGGTCGGCGATGAGGTTGTAGTCCATGCCGCAGCCGGGGCACAGCCGGCGGCTGAGGACGCGGCGGCGTACCTCGTCGTCCGGGAGCTCGAGGTGGATGACGCCGTCGATGTCGTAGCTCTCCATGAAGAACTCGGCCTGGCGCCCGTTGCGGGGGAAGCCGTCGATGACGAAGCCGAAGTTCCAGTCGTGCGAGTCGAGGCGGTCGCGGACGACCGACTCGACGAGGTCGTCGCTGACCAGCTCGCCGGCGTTCATGGTGCGCCGGACCTGGGCGCCCAGCTTGGTGTGGTGCTGCACGTGCCAGCGGAACAGGTCGCCGACGCTGATGTGCACCAGATCGAGGTCGGTCTCGAGCAGCTCGCTCTGGGTGCCCTTGCCGCTCCCCTGGACACCCATGATCACGTACTTGCGCATGGTCTTGTCTTCCCCTCAGACGGCTGCGCCGACACGCAGCGGGCCCGGGGCCTCGCGGCCGTCGAGCTCGGTCGGGTCGACGCTCCATCCGGCGGCGACGCGCAGCACGTCCTGCTCGTTGACCAGCACCGTGGTGGGGCCGGCGGCGCTGCCACCGCTCTCCAGCAGGCGGTCCAGCTCGTCGTCCAGGGAGCCCGGCAACGTCGCGGGCAGGCCGATGGCGCGTTCCACCGGGTCGGGGTCGCCGTACCAGGTGGTGACGTCGCCGGTCTGTCCTACGTACCCGAAGGCCCGGATGAGCGAACCGTCGTCGGCACGCTGCCAGCGGTGGGTCTCGGTGACGCGGTGGGTGGCGAAGTACTGGACCTCGGTGTGCAGCTGCTTCGACAGCGCGGCGAGGTCGAGGGCGACGTCGGGCCGCAGGAGGTAGCGGCCGGCCGCGAGCACCCAGCGACTGCCGGGCAGCGGCGGCGTGACGGCGACGCGGTCGTCGGTCAGGTGGGCCAGGTCGATGCCGTCGCGCCAGCGCACCTCGCCGAGGTCGCGCAGTCCCAGGGCCGCGAGAACCTCGGCCGGGTCGCAGTCGCGGACGGCCAGCCACGCCTGCTTACCGCCGAAACCGACCATTACGTCCGCATCCATGGGCTCCACGGTAGTGGTCAACTGCCGCCCGGCGCGCGTTATGCCCAGCCGTAGTCGTCCCGCAGCACCGCGGCCACCCGGTCGAAGCGCGCCCGGTCGAGGACCGCGCCCTCGCGCCGGATGCCGTCCTCGTCGACCTCCAGCACCCGGTCCAGGCGTACCCAGCTGGGCCGTGACTCGCGGTCCCAGGCGCCAGGACCCAGGGCCAGCCAGTTGCGCTGGCCGTCCCGCTCACTCTGGCTGGAGAGCATGAGGCCGAGCAGGGTACGGCCGTCGCGGCCGACCACCAGCACCGGGCGGTCCTTGCCCCGGCTGGCGTCCTCCTCGTACTCCACCCAGGTCCACACGATCTCGCCCGGGTCGGCGTCGCCGTCGAGGTTCGGCGCGTACTCCAGGTGGCGGCCGCGGTCGGCGGTCGGGACCTGGCGCGGCACCGGCCGGGGCGACGGGGCGCGGCTGCCAGCGATGCGGCGCAACGATCCGGCGATGCCCTTGAGGAGTCTGCTCACGCCCGGCACTGTAGCCGCCCAGGCCGGTCGGTAGGCGACCTCGGGGCTCAGCAACGCCGTCCAGACGGGAACCACGCCGCCGGGCGGGTGAGTTGCCCGGCGGCAGCACCGCCCCAGGAGGCCGTGCAGCGCCTCCGGCTCGTACAGGACCGCCTGGCCGCCCTCGATGAGCGCGAGCTGGCACCGGCTGCCGCCGCCGTCGTCGTCGTGGGCGCGCTATTGGTCCTTGAGCGATTCGATGAACGTCCGCCACGTGTCGCGGGGGAACACAAGCGCCGGCCCGGCCGGGTCCTTGCTGTCGCGGACCGCGACGATGTCCGGCAGGTTGTCGGCGACCTCGACGCAGTCGCCCCCGTTGCTGCCGCTGCGGGTGCTCTTGTGCCATCGGGCACCGGTCAGGTCAGCCATCGCTCTCCTTGATGATCGTGCCGATGAAATCGTCGGAGGCACGCTGGTCGAGGGCCGCGCGTTCCAGCTCACGCCAGATGCCGCTATAAGTCTCCACTTCACGGGCCTTGTCGAGGTAGAGGGCGCCGGTCAGATTCTCGCTGTAGATCGTCGTCGGCTCCGGCGCGGCCGCCCCGAGGGTGGGGAAGTCGAGAATGGTGAACGAACCGGCGCTGGACGCGCTGTGCGGCCCGGCGGAGAACGGCAGCACGCGCACGCTCACCCCGGGCCGCTGCGAGATGTTGACCAGGTGCGCCAGCTGCTTCTGCATGCCGTACGTGTCGGCGATCCCGCGGCGCAGCACACCCTCGTCGATGATGACCTCGAGCAACGGCGGGCGGGGGCTGTGCCGGCGCAGCAGCTCCTGGCGTTCCAGGCGTACGGCGACCGCGTTCTGCACCCCCGCCTCGTCGAGGTCGGCGCGCTGGCG
Organism: Actinoplanes sp. NPDC049548; assembly: GCF_040676695.1. Lineage (NCBI taxonomy): Bacteria > Bacillati > Actinomycetota > Actinomycetes > Micromonosporales > Micromonosporaceae > Actinoplanes > Actinoplanes sp. NPDC049548. The sequence continues at coordinate 371,396 of NZ_JBFAPM010000007.1, read as the reverse complement.
GAAGACGCATTCGGCGTACTCGCGGTTCTGCAGCAGGCCCGGGATGACGCTCGGGGCGTAGTGCCGCAGCCGCTCAGCGGCCGTCTCCATGCCGACGTACAGCTCGAACCAGGCGGGGACCACGTCGCCGTACGCGTGCCACCAGCCCTTCGCCTTGGACTCGCGCGCCAGCCCGACGAGCACCTCGGTGATCTGGTCGTTGGCGCCGTAGAAGGCGCACATGGCCAGCACGTCGTGCTTGCGCAGCGACACCTCGCCGTTCTCGATGCGGTACATCCGGGCGCGGGAGAACTCGAGCTCCTCGGCGGCCGCCATGAGCGAGATCCCGGCCTGCTCGCGGAGCTGTTTCATGAGCCGGCCGGCCTGGCGCCGGGGCACGGTGGAACCGGTCTCGGTGGTCACGGCCGCCTCCTGTGTCGGGAAGTTTGCAGTTGTGCCGAACGAGACGACCGGATCGCCTGCAGCGAGACAGTGAGAATTCGATCTCGGGATTCTCGCCTGGATCCATTGATGCCTGAGAGTAGGTCACGCAGGCTCCTGTGTGTAGTCCCCATGTCGCTACCGGTGATGATGGGGCCCGACGGGAGGGGTGCATGACCTGATGCTCGTGCCGCGGACCGACCATCTGCCGGCCCGCCCGTCCTGGGCCTGCCTCGTGTGCGCTCAGCCCTGGCCCTGCGCGGACGCCAAGGCGGAACTGGCGGCGCAGTACGCCCGCTTCCCCTCCGGCCTGGCGATCTACATGGCCTCGACGATGTACGACGCCGTCGAGGACCTCACCGCCCGGGGCGCACCCACCCCGGCCGACCTCTACGAGCGCTTCCTCTCGTGGGTGTCCTGAAACTCGCGGGGGTCCGAAAGCCCGGGGCAGCGATCTTAGGTCTTTGTTTGTCGATCCTTAAGGGCTTCTGAGGTGGGGCCCGCGGCCCGGGTGCGGCCGCCATAGTCGGTGGGCGCCGCGCCCGCGGCCGTCCGACGAGCGCCCGAGGTGACCGAGTCCGTGTCCATGTCCGCTGCCCAACAGTTCCGGTACACGCTGGCGGCGGGAGCCACCGCGGTCGTCATCGGCGTCGGGTTCACGGTCGTCGGGCTCAACCGGCACGGCGCCGAGCCGGCCGCCGAGCGGGCTTCCGCCGACGCCCCGCTGGTCACGCAGCCGCCCGCCGACCTCGGCGGCGCCGGTCCCGGCACCGACCTGCTGCTCGACGAGGCGGCGACCGCCTCCGTGCCGCCCTCGGCGCCGTCGTCGGCCGCCCCGAGCAGCGCCGCGCCGTCGGCCACCACGGCGGCGCCCACGAGCAGGCCGAAGTCCACGCCGAAGGCGAAGCCCAAGCGCAAGCCCACGCCGACCGAGCGGCCGACCGCCGGCAACCCGCCCGCCACGAGCGGCTCGATCCTCGACCGGGTGCTCGCCCACATCAACGCCGCGCGGAGCCGGGAGGGCCTGGCGGCGTACACGCTGAACGGCTCGCTGTCGAAGGCGTCGGCGCTGCACAACGACCTGATGATCGACGGCTGCGGGCTGTCCCACCAGTGCTCGGGCGAGGGCGGCATCGGCGACCGGTTCAGCGCGCAGGGCGTGGACTGGCGCTCGGCCGGCGAGAACATCGGCTTCGGCTCCGCGGGCGGCAGCGACGCGCAGATCGTCGAGGCCGCGAACGGGCTGACCGACAGCATGCTCGCCGAGGTGCCGCCGGAGGACGGCCACCGCAAGAACCTGCTCAGCAAGGACTTCAAGCGCATCGGCCTGAGCGTGGTCCGCGACAGCAAGGGAGTCGTGTGGATGACCCAGGACTTCGTCGGATGACCGGCGCGAGCGGGCCCGCCCGGCGCAAGCGCCGCCGCCGTCTCGAGTTCGGGCCGACCCGTCCCATCGGCCCCTACCGCCCGGGCGGCACCTGCGGACCGGTCAAGCGCCGCCGCCCGAAAGGGCCGACGCGGCCGACGAGCTGAGGCTGTGCTTCGCTGGTGACGTGACGTATCCCTGGCTCCAGCTTCCCGCGGACAAGGTCGACGAGGCGGCCCGGCAGCTGCTCGGATGGCGGCTGACGGCCGGCGGCGTGACCGTACGCCTGACCGAGGTCGAGGCGTACAGCGGCCTCGGCAGGGACCCGGCCAGCCACGCCCATCGCGGGGTGACGAACCGCAACGAGGTCATGTTCGGCCCGGCCGGCTTCCTGTACGTCTACCAGATCTACGGCATGCACTTCTGCGCCAACGTGGTGTGCGGCGAGGCCGGCGTGGCCTCGGCGGTGCTGCTGCGCGCCGGGGAGGTCGTCGACGGGCTGGAGCTCGCGCGCGAGCGCCGGCGTACCGCCCGGGACCGCGACCTCGCCTCGGGGCCGGCGAAGCTGATGCAGGTGCTGGCGATCGATCGCCGCGCCAACGGCACCTCGGTCGTGGACGGCTCCGGTCCCGCCACGCTGCACGAGCCGGACGGGCCGGTGGGCATCGTCGAGGCGGGGCCACGGGTGGGGGTGACCGCCGCGCACGACGTGCCGTGGCGGTTCTGGATCGCGGGGGATCCGACCGTGAGCGCGTACCGGCGTCACGTTCCGCGTAAAAAGCCGGAACGGCCCGTGCCGGAGGGATCCGGGCGCTAACGTCCGGGTCGGTGATCTCTCGTCGCTTGTTGCTGCTGCTGGACGTGCTGTGCCTGGCCGGCGTCCTGTGGTGTGCCGTGCTGATCGCCGGGTTGCTGCGCGGCGGGACGGCCGTGCCGACCGGGCTCGCGGTCACCGTCGCCGCCCTGCTGGTGCTGCCCGGCTTCACCGCCGGGATCGTCACGAACCGGCGGGCCCTGCGCGGGCGGAGGCCGCAGAGCTGGTTCATCCGCGAGGTGTGGGCGCCGCCGGTGGAGCTGCCGCGCTGGGCGCTGACCGCTGCCGGGGTCGTGCTGCTGGCCTTCTGGATCGCCGGGATCAGCGCCCTGGCCGGGGACCGGGGCGCCGACGAGCAGCGGTTCGCGCTGGGCGTGCTCGGCGGCGTCGGCACCGGCGGGACGGCGATGGCCGCCGCGACGCTGCTCCGCCGCCGCCGCAGATATTGACAACTGGTTATATAGCCGTGCTTCTATAAGTGCGATCCTGTGACAACGTTGTCACCTTTTGTTCGCACGAAGGGACGGCACCCCCATGCTCCGTACCCTCGCCGCGGCGGTCCTCCTCACCGCCGCAGCCCTCTCCGTTCCACAAGCGGCGTCCGCCGCCGACCTGAACCTCACCCAGTACGTCAACCCGCTCGTCGGCACCGACGACAGCAACTCCCCCAACCCGGTCGGCGGCGGCGCCGGCGGCAGCACCTTCCCCGGCGCCACCGTGCCGTTCGGGATGGTGCAGTTCAGCCCCGACACCCCCACCGCGTCCCCGTCCGGCTACCGCGACCGCGACCGGACCATCGAGTCGTTCAGCCTGACCCACTTCAACGGCGCCGGCTGCCCCAACAACGAGGACATCCCGATCCTGCCGATCACCGGCAACCTCGGCTCCTCCCCCGGCTCGGCCTGGACGAGCTACGCCTCGGCGTACACGAAGTCCAACGAGGTCGCCTCGCCCGGCTACTACAAGAACCGGCTCGACAAGTACGGCGTGGACGTCGAACTGAGCGCCACCACCCGCACCGGCGCGCTGCGACTGGCCTACCCCTCGAGCACCACCGCGCGGGTCCTGATCAACGCCAGCCGTTCCGCGACCGGCGACCGCGACGGCAACGTCACCATCAGCGGCAACCGCGTCTGGGGCGAGCACACCGCCGGCGGCTTCTGCGGCGGCAGGACGTTCAAGATGTACTACTCGATCCTGTTCGACCGCACGCCCACCGGCTTCGGCACCTTCAACGGCGGCTCGGTCAACGCCGGATCCACCACCACGAGCGGTACGCAGACCGGCGCGTACGTCACCTTCGACACCACCTCGAACGCGGTCGTCAACGCCACCGTCGGCATCTCGTTCGTCAGCGTGGCCAACGCGCAGAACAACGCCACCGCCGAGGCCGCGAGCTTCGCGACCGTCCGCACCAACGCGAACAGCGCCTGGAACACCGCGCTCAACCGCATCCAGGTCAGCGGCGGCAGCACCACCGACCTGCAGAAGTTCTACACGGCGCTGTACCACGTGCTGCAGAACCCGAACATCTCCAGCGACACCAACGGGCAGTACCGGGGCTTCGACAACGCGGTGCACACCGCCTCGCACCCGGTGTACCAGAACTACTCCGGCTGGGACATCTACCGGTCGTGGGCGGCGCTCGTCGCGTTCATCGCCCCGGACGTCATGAGCGACATCGTCAAGTCGATGGTCCTGGACGGCCAGCAGGGCGGCCTGCTGCCCAAGTGGTCGCACCAGACCGTGGAGGACTTCGTCATGCCCGGCGACCCCGGGCCGATCATCGTGGCCAGCGCGTACGCGTTCGGCGTCCGCGGCTTCGACACCGCGGCCGCGCTGGCGCTGATGAAGAAGAGCGCGACCGGTGGCAGCACGCAGGGCATCGTCCTGCGGGGCAACGAGGGCGCGTACGAGGCCAACCAGTTCATCCCCGGCAACCCCTCGGAGACCCTCGAGTATGCGTCCTCGGACTTCGCCATCGCGCAGTTCGCCAAGGCGACGGGCGACACCGCGGCCTACAACACGTACAGCACCCACTCGCAGTACTGGCGCAGCCTGTTCAACGGCGAGTCGTCGTACATCCACACCCGCGAGAGCGGCGGTGGCTGGCGGCAGCCGCTGAACCCGGCGCAGGAGAGCCCGTACGTCGAGGGCAACGCGGCCCAGTACACCTGGATGGTCCCGCACAACCTCGGCGCGCTGGTCACCCTGATGGGCGGCCCGTCCACCGCGGTGCAGCGCCTCGACCACCACTTCACCGAGCTCAACGGCGGGCTCGTGCGGCCGTACTTCTACATCGGCAACGAGCCCGAGCACAACGTGCCGTGGACGTACAACGCCGCGCGCAAGCCGGCGGGGGCCAGCGACGCCGTCCGCCGCGTGATGGCCGAGTCGTTCACCACCGGCGCCGGCGGCCTGCCCGGCAACGACGACCTCGGTGCCACCTCCGCGTGGTACGTCTGGTCGGCGCTGGGCTTCTACCCGGTCACCCCGGGCGCGGACACACTGGCGGTGCACGGCGCCCTGTTCCCGAGCGTGCTGATCCAGCGCCCGCCGGGCAACGTCACCATCACCGGCGGCAGCGCCACCAACCGCTACGTGCAGACCCTGACGGTGGACGGCACCGCGACCAGTCACAGCTACTTCCGGTACGGCGACATCGCCGACGGCGGCACCATCGCCTTCACCCAGGGCGGCAGCCCGTCGGCGTGGGGTACGGGCGCGGGCGACGTACCTCCGAGCTTCGGTGACGGGCGCGCCCAGCCGGCGCCCGAGCCGGACCTGGGGGCGAACCTGGCCCAGGGCCGGACGGTGACCGGCTCGGCGGCCTGCAACAGCGCGGAGTCCCCGGCCAAGGCCGTCGACGGCGCGATCGCGGGCAACAGCAAGTTCTGCTCGGGTTCGGCGCCGCAGCTGCAGGTCGACCTCGGCTCGGCGCGCACGGTGAGCTCCTTCGTCGTCAAGCACGCGGGGCTCGGCGGCGAGCAGACCGGGTGGAACACCGGCGCGTACACGATCTCCACGAGCACCGACGGCACCACCTGGAGCAACGCGGTCACCGTGACCGGCTCCAGGGCCAGCCGGACGTACACGCCGATCTCCGCGCGGACCGCGCGCTACGTGCGGTTCGAGACCAGCCAGCCGGCCAACGACGGCAGCGGCGTGGCGCGCATCTACGAGCTGGAGGTGTACGGCAGCAGCAGCGCCCCGGCCGACCTCGCCCTGCGCCGCCCGGCCGCCGCCGACTCGTCGTGCGCGGCGGACGAGGGCGCGGACAAGGCGTTCAACGGCAGCTGGCTCACCGGCTGGAACGACAAGTGGTGCTCGCAGGGCGCCACCAAGTGGGTGCAGACCGACCTCGGCAGCCGCCAGCGGATCTCCACCGTGGTCGTCCGGCACGCCGGCGCGGGCGGCGAGTACCCGGCCTGGAACACGCGCGACTTCGACGTCCAGACCTCGGACGACGGGTCGTCCTGGACCACCCGGGCGCAGGTCCGTGGCAACACGGCGGACTCGACCTCGACAACGGTGAACGTCGATGCCCGGTATCTTCGTATATCCGTGGTGACGCCCGCCTCCGACGGGAACACGGCGGCGCGGATCTACGAAGTGCTGGTGAACTAGGGGGGTCCAGTCCCCGGGGTGGGGATCGGGTCCCGCGATCCCCACCCCGGGCCCGCTCAGGACGGCGCGGACTCCTTGCGGATCTTCGAGGAGCCCGTGCCGACCGACCAGCCGGTCACCCATTTCGCCACCGTGTCGCGCTTGGTCCGGTCGGCCAGGTGGTACCAGTCCATCCGGCAGCGGTCGGTGGTCACCTCCAGGACGCCGAAGCCGTGCCCATCGGTCTCCACCCACTTGACGTGCGGGTTCGTCGCCCGGATCAGGTCGGCGGCGAGCCGGCTCAACGGCCCGCCGGGCGCGCTGTGCAGGAAGTCGTCGAGGTTGTCGCTGGTCACCGACGGCACCACGAACTCGGCGGCGGCCGGGTTCTTCGCGCCGGTGTCCTTGGTGGTCAGCTCGTTCGCCCACGAGGTGTGGATGTCGCCGGTCAGGAAGACGACGTCCCGGGTCTTCGCGGCCCGCAGCGCGTCGACGAGCCGCTCGCGGTCGGCGTTGTAGCCGTCCCACTGGTCCGGGTTGAGCACCACCCCGTTGTCCGGGATGCCCAGCAGGTCGCCGAGCGGGCCCAGCAGCCAGGCCGGCAGGGTGGCCAGGTCCACCCGGGAGATCATCACCGGGTTGCCGACCAGCTTCCACCTCGCCGTGCTGCCGACCAGCCCCTCGGTGAGCCACTGCAGCTGGTCGCCGCCGGCGATCGTCCGGTCCGGGTCGTCGATGTCGTCACCGTCGGTGCCGGTGACCTGCTTCGACCGGTACGAGCGCAGGTCCAGCATGGACAGCTCGAGGAGGTTGCCGTAACGCAGCCGCCGGTAGATGTGACCGTCGGCGCCCAGCCGCACCGGCATCCACTCCGCGTACGCCTGCCGCGACGCCGCCTTGCGCGCGCCGAAGTCCCCCTCGGTGGCCGGGGTGTGGTTCTCGGCGCCGCCGCTCCACATGTCGTTGGCGACCTCGTGGTCGTCCCAGGTGATGATCCACGGCACCGAGGCGTGCAGCGCCTGCAGGTCCGGGTCGGTCTTGTGCAGGGCGTGCCGGATCCGGTAGTCGGCCAGCGTGACGATCTCGTGCTCCGGCTTCGTGGGGCGCACCACCTTGCCGCCGGCGGTGAACTCGCCGGTGCCGTACTCGTAGATGTAGTCGCCCAGGTGCACCACGAGGTTGAGGTCGCCGCGCTCGGCGAGGTGCCGGTAGGCGGCGAAGTAGCCGCCCTCCCAGTTGGCGCAGGAGACGACGCCCATCCGCAGCCGGCTGATCGCGGCGTCCGTCGCGGGCGCGGTCATCGTGCGGCCCACCGGCGACCAGGCCCCGCCATAGCCGAAGCGGAACCAGTAGGTGGTGGCGGGTGCCAGCCCGGCGACGTCGACCTTGACGGTGTGGTCGCGGGCCGGGCCGGTGCGGACCTCGCCGGACTGCACGACGGCGGCGAACCCGGCGTCGGCGGCGATCTGCCAGGTGACGGTGACCTCGGGCCCGTTGCCCGAGCCGGGCACGGACTCGGCGGTGGGAGTCACCCGGGTCCAGAGCAGGATGCCGCCCGGCAGCGGATCACCGGAGGCGACACCGTGCTGGAAGGCGCCGGGAGCGGCGTGGGCCTCGCCGGGCAGGGTCGCCGCGGCGACGAGACCTGCGCCGGCGGAGAGGCCGGCGAGACGCAGGAGGGTGCGGCGGTCCACCGCACCCTCAGCGTGGGGAATGACAGTCATGCAGCTCTATCTATCAGAGCGTGTCGCTGTCGGGACCCCGATCAGACGGATATTCGACCGTGGTTCGCCCGGGAGTCACTCGGAGATCGCGTCGATCAGGTCCCCGACCGGGCGGTCCGGCAGCGCGCGGGCCACGTCGGCCACCGCGACGATGCCGACCAGCTGGTGACCGTCGATCACCGGGAGCCGCCGCACCTTGTGCTCCGACATGGTGCGCAGGATCTCCGCGGCGTCGTCGTCGGCGCCGATCGTCACCGGCTTGCCCTGGCCGAACTCGCCGGCGGTGCAGTCGCCCGGGTTCCGGTTCTTGGCCAGGGCCTTCACCACGATGTCGCGGTCGGTGAGCATCCCCTTGAGCCGGTTGTCCTCGCCGCAGATGGGCAGCGAGCCGACGCCCAGGTCGGCCATCCTGCGGGCGGCCTCCGCCAGGCTCTCCTTCTCGCCGACGCAGGTGACGTCGGGGGTCATGATGTCGCGGGCGGTGGGCATGATGGAACTCCCTTCTCTGCCGTTGTATCGAAGCTCGTACCCGCTTCAGACCGTCGCAATCGTGTAGGCCACCTCGTCCACGAGCTCGCGCGCCAGGAACCCGGTACGCCCGTAGCGCGGCGCCAGCCGCTGCCCGCTGACCGCGTGCGCGAACGCACCCCAGCAGGCCGCCTGGGCCGGATCGGCGCCCCGCCCGAGCAGCCCGGCCACGATCCCGGCGCGCACGTCACCGCTGCCGGAGGTGCCGAGGCCGGCGTCGCCGCTCTCCTCCCGCCAGGCCCGGCCGTCGGGGGCGGCGATGTGGCCGTACAGCGAGACGGTGCAGTCGTAGCGGCGCGCCAGCTCCATCGCCTCGGCGGCCAGGTCGTCGCGCGGCTCGCGGCCCAGCAGGTGCTCGGCCTCGGTGACGTTCGGGGTGAGGACCACCCGCTGCGAACGCCCGGCGAGCAGGTCCTGCTCCTTGCTGAGGGCGCCCAGGGCGTACGCGTCCAGCACGACGGCCGCCTCCTTGCCGGCCGCGTCGAGCACCCGGTGCAGCAGCCGCGCGGTCTCGTCGACGTCGTCCAGGCCCGGCCCGAGCGCCAGCACGTCGGCGCCCGCGGCGAGCTCGAGCAGCTGCTCGGGCACGTCCCCGGAGACCGAGCCGCCGTCCGTCTCGGGCAGCCCCACGACCTTCGCCTCGGGCACGGCGATGCTCAGCGCCGTCGCGGTCGAGGCGGTCACGGCCAGCTGCAGCCGCCCGGCCCCGGCCCGCAGCGCCGCCACCCCGGCGAGCAGCACGGCACCGGGCGTGAACCGGGAACCGCCGACCACCAGCACGGTGCCCCGCGACTCCTTGTCCCCCTGCGGGTCGGGCAGCGGCCACTCCCGCAGCAACCGCGGGGTGATGACCTGCTCGTCAGACCGGCTCGGCATCGACGTCCTCCTGCTTCGTGGCCGGCGCGCCCTCCCGGTGCAGGTGCACGACCTCGTTGAACAGCTCGGCCCGCAACGTCCCGTCATGCCGCCGCCAGGCACTGATCGAACAGTTCGCGATCGTCGTGGCGTGCGCGATCTCCATCAGCTCGGCCTCGCTGAGCTGCTCGGCCAGGTAGCGCACGAGCAGAACGGTCGCCTCGTGCGCGAACAGCACGACCCGGCCGTCGGGGTGGTCCTCCCGCAGCTCACGCAGCAGGGCCCGCAGCCGCAGCAGCACGTCCGCCCACGACTCCCCGCCGGGCGGCCGGTAGTAGAACTTGCCGAGCCGGGCCCGGCGGGCGAACTCGTCCGGCAGCCGGGCCTGCACACCCCGCCCGGTGAGCAGGTCCAGGACGCCGAGCTCCCGGTCCCGCAGCCGCTCGTCGACGACCATCGGGATCCCGCTGCCCTCCAGCGCCAGCCCGGCCGTCTGCCGCGTCCGCAGGTACGGCGACACGACCGCGATCTCGGGCCGCTCGTCCGGGGGCAGCCCGGTGAGCCACTTGCCGACCGCCTGCGCCTGCTCGCGCCCGGTGTCGGACAGGGGGACGTCGGCGTCGCGCTCCGGAATGTCGATGGCCTCCAGGCCGCCGGTCTCCGCCGCTTCGGCGATCACGTTGCCGGTGCTCTGGCCATGTCGGACGACCGCCAGCCACTGCAGTTGCTCCATGGCCGCCTCTTTACCCGCCGAGGCCAGGGCTACGCGGCGATCAGCGATCCAGCCGGACGTCCCCGTCACCGTCGATCTGCAGGATCTCGCCGACCCCACCAGCCTCACAGTCAGCCGAAGAGCGCAGCGGGGATGTCGGCGTAGAAGAGGGCGGGGTCGCGGGAAAGGGAAGCCTTGACCTTGGCGGTGGGGGCGTCGGCGATCACCTCGAGGGCGCCCGCTTCCAGGCCGTCCAGGGCCTTGGCGACCACCTCGTGCGGCGGAAGCTTGGGGATGTCGTAGGCGGCCATCATGTCGGTGTCGGCTATTGCCAGCGCCAAGGCGGTGACCTGGGTCTTCTGGTCGGCCAGCTCGAGCCTGACGCCGTTGGTGAGCGACCATTCCGCGGCCTTCGACGCGGCGTAGCCGTTGCTGGCGGGTGCGAAGGTGTACCAGCTCAGCGCCGAGATCACGGTGAGGATGGCGCCGCCGGCGAGCCGGGGGGCGAAGGCGCGGGTGACGTTGAGGGTGCCCCAGAAGTTGGTCTCGAACTCACGGCGGACATTGTCCGTGGAGGGGCCGAGCAGCGGGGCGTCCGTGGAGATGCCGGCGTTGTTGATCAGGATGTCGAGGTCGCCGACCTCGGCCGCCGCGGCCTCGATCGATGCCGCATCGGTGAGGTCGAGCCGGAGCGGGACGACGCCGGGGATGTCGATGCGGTCGGGGCGGCGGGCGGTGGCGTAGACGGTGGCGGCGCCGCGGGCCAGGAGAGCCTCGGCGAACGCCCTGCCGAGACCGCGGTTGGCGCCGGTCACGAGTGCCTTTGTGCCGTTGATCTGCATGCCGCTACGCTAAAACCTCACGTTGACGTCAGAGGCAAGTAGTGCGAGGCGGGTCACTGTGCGGATCGGGGACTTGGCGACCAGAACGCGGGTGAGTGTGCGGGCCCTGCGGTACTACGAGGAGCAGGGGCTGCTGGCCTCGACGCGAAGCGTGAGCGGGCAGCGGCTCTATGCGGACGCGGCGGTCAGTCGGGTGCGGCTCATTCAGCAGTTGTACGGCGCGGGACTGTCCAGCAAGACGATCGCCGAGCTCCTGCCGTGCGTCGACGCCAAGGTGAGCACGCCGGAGTCGCGGGAACGGCTGGCCGCGGAGCGGGACCGGATCAACGCCCAGATCGCCGAGCTGGTCATCGCCCGGGACAGACTCAACGACATCATCGAGATGACCTCGAAGCCCAACCCGGAGTGCGCCTACGAGTGAGCGTGGATCCGCCGGGCGCCGTCGCGTCATCGCGACCGTGCACACGGTCGAGAGCTTCGACCCCGAGGCGAGGGAGGCCAAGTGAGCAATGTTCTCGTCGTCGACGTGCGGGGCAGAAGAATCGAGACGCTCGACGACTTCTGGGATGCGGTGGCCGAACCCTGCGGGCTCCCGGCCTGGTTCGGGCGCAACCTCGAGGCCTGGCGCGACACGATTCAGGGAAGAGGGATCTCGGAGGTCATCGACCGGCACGACGCGCTCGTCGTCCACGTCGATCGAGCGGGTCTCTTCGCCCGGGCCGACCGCGAGGCCCGGGCGTTGCGAGCAACCTTCGCCGGCCGCCGCTCGCGACTCGTCGTTCATCAGCCGCCACCTGCCGACGCCGACTGACCGGCCCTCGCGTTCCACCTACTGAGAGGCTGGCAGCAAAACTCCATAAAGTCGACCCAGTTAGTAGACAAGGCAGGGATTCTCGCCCAGACTCGGGAGCCATGGATCTCACCCTGGCGCTCGCCGGACTCGGCGTCGGCATCGTGGTCGGGCTCACCGGCATGGGCGGCGGCGCCCTGATGACGCCCATCCTCGTGCTGGTCTTCGGCATTCCGCCGGTGGCCGCCGTCTCCAGCGACCTCGCCGCCAGCGCCGTGATGAAGCCCTTCGGCGGCTGGGTGCACGCCCGGCGCGGCACGGTGAACTGGAGGCTCGTGGGGTGGCTGTGCGCGGGCAGCGTGCCCAGTGCCTTCTGCGGGGTGCTCCTGCTGCGGCTGCTCGGCGACGACGAGACCGTGCAGCACACGATCAAGATCTCGCTGGGGGTGGCGCTGCTGCTCGCCGCCGGCGGCATGCTGCTCAAGGCCTGGGTGTCCCGCCGCCAGCCCGAGGGACCGGCCGCCCCCATCACGGTACGCCCGGTGCCCACGCTCCTGGTCGGCGTCGGGGGCGGGCTCATCGTGGGGCTGACCAGCGTCGGGTCCGGTTCGCTGATCATCGTGGCGCTGCTGGCGCTCTACCCGAAGCTGCGCGCGAACGATCTCGTCGGCACCGACCTGGTGCAGGCCATTCCGCTGGTGCTGTCGGCGGCGCTGGGGCACGCGTTCTTCGGCGACCTCAAGCTGGACCTGGCCGCCGCGGTCCTGCTCGGGTCCATCCCCGGGGTGCTGATCGGGGCGCGGATCTCGTCCCGCGCGCCGGGCGGGATCGTGCGGACCGCGCTCGTGGTGGTGCTGCTCGCCAGCTCGCTCAAGCTCCTGGACGTGCCGACCGCCACGGTCGGGATCGTCACCGGCCTGGCGGTCGTCGCCGCGGTGGTGCTCGCGGGCATCCAGCGCGCTCGACGCTCCGCCGCGACCACCGCGAGCGCGACAACTGCCGGCGAGACGGACGTGGCCGAGCGGCTGCGGGTCCCCGCCGGGGCGGCGATTCCCCCGCAGCCGGTCGGCGTCGCCCGCGAGCACGACGCCGCCGGCTGAACCCCTCAGGACACCATCAGAGGGCGCATCTGCGGCGAAGGCCGTTGATGACGTTCAGTGCATGGTGATCCATGGGACGGATCTACCGGCACGGCGGCTGATAGCCGTCGATGCGCAGGCCGTCGAACTCGATCGTGTTGGGGGTCTTGCCCACGAACACGAGTCCGCGCGCCTCGACCAGGGCTTCCGCGAACGGGTACGCGGGCGCGCCCAGTTCCGGCAGGGTGCTCCAGTGGTCGGCGGCGAAGCTGAAGAACCTGGTGACGGTCCTGCCACCGGTTGCCGGGATCAGGGTGAGCCATTTGTCGCCGCCGCTCCAGTGCGACGCCGGGCGCAGCTGCACGTACAGGTCGTCGGTGGCGCGGTAGGTCAGCCAGAACCCCTTGGACGACGACAAGTCGACCTGCGCCTCGAACTGGTTGGCCAGCCAGACCACCAGCACGTGCCATTCGTCGTTGACGAACGTCGCCTTCGCGGCGTACCCGGCGTCGCCGCGTGGCACCAGCAGGCTGCCGGTCGCCGGCACCGTGGTCCCCTCGCCGCTGGCCAACCATTGCTGCAGCCGGTCGATGGAGGGGGTCGAGCACTCGACCGGAGCGCTGGTGTGCACGGGAGGGTGGGGGCGCACGGAAGCAGACGACACGAGCGGACGGGCGACGGTCACCGTTCCGAGAGCGAGAACGGGCAGCGCCAGTGCGGTCCCCAGCAGTACCCGCCGACCTGATGTGATCACGTCATTCCTCTCCATGACGAGCCCCGCGCCGACAAGTGGCGCGGGTTGGCCGCAAACGGCGGCCGACCTCGTTCATGCAATCAGCCGGATGGCGTCGGATCACGTCCCGGGCGATGGAGGGTGCGTAGGTTGATGCGCTTTTGCCCGCCCGTACCACGACCCTCAAGAATCCCTTAAGCCGGCCGGAAAGCGTCTCAGGGGCGGTGAAAAAGGAAAGACACCATTCAGGGAATGGTGTCTTTCCTGGTGCACGTTCAGCGGGGAACGACCCGTTCGATCGCCCACTCGCGCCAGCCGTCGAGCTTGTCGGAGGCCGTCTGGAGCTGGTCGGCCACCGGGCCGGGCCCGGTCGACCCCGGCGTGGTGCGTCCGGCCAGCGCGCTGCGGACCGACAGCACCTGGCGTACGGAGGGGTCGAGGTGCTCGCTGACCGTCTTCAGGTCGTCGTCGGTGACGTCCTCGAGCTCGCACTCGCGGGCCGCGCACAGGGCGACCAGCCGGCCGGTGATCTCGTGCGCGTCGCGGAACGGCACGCCCTTGCGGACCAGCCAGTCGGCCACCTCCGTGGCGAGGGAGAAGCCGACCGGGGCCGCCGCGGCGAGCTTGTCCACCCGTACCGTCATCGTCGAGATCATCCCGGCCAGAGCCGGCAGCAGGAGCTGCAGGGTGTCCACCGCGTCGAAGACGGGTTCCTTGTCCTCCTGCATGTCCCGGTCGTAGGTGAGCGGCAGGCCCTTCAGCATGGTGAGGACCGCGACCAGGCCGCCGATGAGCCGGCCGGCCTTGCCCCGGGCCAGCTCGGCGATGTCGGCGTTCTTCTTCTGCGGCATGATCGACGAGCCGGTGGCGAACGCGTCGTCGAGGATGACCCAGCCGAACTCCGTGGAGGTCCAGAGCACCACCTCCTCGCCGAGGCGGGACAGGTGCACGCCGATGAGGCTGGTGATGAAGAGGAACTCGGCCACGAAGTCGCGGTCCGAGACGCCGTCCATGGAGTTCTGCACCGGGGCCTTGAAACCCAGCTCCTTGGCCACGGCGGCCGGGTCGAGCGGCAGCGACGAGCCCGCCAGCGCACCCGAGCCGAGCGGGGAGATCGCCGTACGCTCGTCCCAGTCCCGCAGCCGTTCCAGGTCGCGCAGCAGCGGCTGGACGTGGGCGAGCAGCCAATGGCCGAAGCTCACCGGCTGGGCGTGCTGGACGTGGGTCAGGCCCGGCGCCGGGGTGTCGATGTGCCGGCCGGCCTGCTCCATCAGCGCGTCGGCGAGCTCGACCACGGCGGCGGCCACCCCGCGGGCGTGGTCACGCAGGTAGAGGCGCAGGTCGGTGGCGACCTGGTCGTTGCGGGAGCGGCCCGCGCGCAGCTTGCCGCCGAGTGCGCCGAGGCGCTCCAGCAGGCCTCGTTCGAGCGCGGTGTGCACGTCCTCGTCCTCGACGGTCGGGCGGAACTCCCCCGCCGCGCACGCCGACTCGAGGTCGTCGAGGGCGGCCAGCATCTTCCCCAGCTCGTCGGCGTCCAACAGCCCGGCGCCGGCGAGCACCCGCGCGTGCGCCCGGGAGCCGGCGATGTCGTACGGCGCCAGCCGCCAGTCGAAGTGCACGCTGACGCTCAGGCGGGCCAGCGCGTCGGCCGGTCCACCGGCGAACCGGCCACCCCACAGCCTGGTCGGACCTTCGGTCTCCGGCACTGCTCACTCCTTCGAAATCCGTTCGGGGCCCGGCGATAGGGTCGACCCCATGACCCTCGACCTGCACGATGATGTTGTCTCACTGACCCGCGCGCTGTGCGACATCCCCTCGGTCAGCGGCTCGGAGGCCGCGATCGCCGACGCGGTGGAGGCCGCGCTGCGCAAGCTCGGGCATCTCGAGGTGCTGCGCGACGGCGACGCCGTGGTGGCGCGGACGCATCTCGGGCGGGACCGGCGCATCGTGCTCGCCGGGCACCTGGACACCGTACCCATCAAGGAGAACCTGCCCACCTGGACCACCGGGGAGGGCGACGCCGAGCTGCTCTACGGCCGCGGCACCTGCGACATGAAGGCCGGCCTGGCCACGCAGCTGCGCATCGCCGCCACCGTCACCGAGCCGCGGCACGACCTCACCTTCGTCTGCTACGACAACGAGGAGGTCGCCTCCGCCAAGAGCGGCCTGGGCCGCCTGGTGCGCAACCACCCGGACTGGCTGGCCGGCGACTTCGCCATCCTCGGCGAGCCGTCCAACGCCGGCGTCGAGGGCGGCTGCCAGGGCACCATGCGTGTGCGGATCACGCTCAAGGGCAAGGCCGCGCACTCGGCGCGCTCCTGGGCGGGAGTCAACGCCATCCACGCCGCCGCGCCCGTGCTGGCGATCCTCAACGCGTACGAGCCGCGGCGGGTGGTGGTCGACGGCCTCGAATACCGCGAGGGCCTCAACGCGGTTAACGTCCAGGGCGGCATCGCCGGCAACGTGATCCCGGACGAGTGCGTCATCGACATCAACCACCGGTTCGCACCGGACCGCAGCATCGACGACGCCTACGCCCACCTCCAGGAGGTCTTCGCCGGTTACGAGCTGGAGCTGCGCGACAAGGCGTCGGCCGCGCGCCCGGGCCTCGACCTGCCGGCCGCCGCGGAGTTCGTGGCCATGGTGGGCCGCGAACCGGTGGCGAAGTACGGCTGGACGGACGTGGCGCGCTTCGCCGAGCTGGGCATCCCGGCCGTCAACTACGCCCCCGGCGACCCGCTGCTGGCCCACACCGACAACGAGCACGTCCCCGTCGCGCAGATCCGCGAGGTCGAGCGCGTGCTCACCGCCTGGTTGAGCTGAGGTCCCAACATCCACTACGGGCGCAACCAGAGTCGCACTGCGCCCGCCGATGTCGAGGGCGCCGAAACGGACAAGGCGCCCTTTGCCGTGGTCCGTTTCGGTGCCCTCGACATCGGCTCCCCGGGGCGCAGTGCCCGCCGAGCGAAGCGAGGCCATCTACACAGCGTTCTGGGCGATCGCGCCGGGGATGGCGTACATGTGGGCGAAGGCGCGGGCCTGCTCGCCGGTCCACAGCGACGAGCCGTAGCCGTAGACGACGCCCTGCCGGGTGGCCGCGTCCAGCAGGCTGTGCGGGCTGCGGCTGCCCAGCGGGATCACGTTGCCCTTGACCAGCTTGACCCGGACGTCGCCGGTGACGCGCTGCTGGCTGCTGTCCAGGAAGGCGCGGAAGTCGTCCAGGATCGGGTCGTAGTAGACGGCCTCGTGCAGCAGGTCGCCGTAGGTGGTGCCGAGTGCGGCCTTGGTGGCCTGCTGCCGGTTGCTGAGCACCAGCCGCTCCAGCTCCCGGTGCGCGGCGATCAGCGTCAGCATGCCGGGCGCCTCGAAGCCGACGCGGGCCAGGTTGCCGACCATCGTCGAGCCCATGTGGATGCCGCGGCCGACGCCGTGCTCGGCGGCCAGGACGTTGAGCGCGCGCAGGATCGCGTAGTTCGGCGTGCCGGGGCCGGTGCCCTCGATCGGCGTGCCGTCGGTCGTGGTCGCCGAGACGACCTCGCCCTTGGCGAACGACAGGATCAGCTCGACGCCGTCGGCGGGCGCGTCCGCGATGGACTTCGTGTACGTCCACGCGTCCTCGGGGAGGTAGTCCCAGGAGCCGTACGTCTCCTTGCCGCCGATGGACGTGCCGATCAGGCCCTCGTTGATCGAGTACGTGGTGACCTTCTCCGGCGTCTCGAAGCCACGCTCGCGCAGGTAGTCGCGCTCGTACTCGCGGGTGAGCCGCTCGTCGCGGATCGGGGTGATGATCTCCATCTGCGGGGCGAGCGCGCGGATGACCGAGTCGTAGCGCACGTGGTCCGCTCCCGCGCCGGTCGAGCCGTGCGCGACGGCGTCCGCGCCGTTGTCGATGGCGGCCTGCACGACCTTCTCGGCCTGCACCAGCCGCTCCGCGCCCACGCACGACGGGTAACCGCCGTTGCGCAGGTAGTTCGCCTTGATCGCGTACGTGATGACGCGGGCGTAGAGCTCCTCGCGGGCGTCGATGACGAAGTGCTGCGCCGCGCCCAGCTCCTCCGCCCGCTTGCGGACCACGTCCGCCTCACCGCTGTGCAGTCCGCCGGTGTCGATGTTGGCGGTCAGCACCTCCCAGCCCTGCTCGCGCAGGGAGACGAGGGCGTACGACGTGTCGAGGCCGCCGGAGAACGCGAGGACGATCTTGCGCTTGGACATCAGGTTCCTTAGGACTGGTACGGGAGTTCGAGGATCGGCACGTACGACGTCCCGTCCTGCACGAGGTGACCCGGCCTGAGCACGTAGAAGGTGCTCTCCCGGGCCTCGATGGCCTTCTGCATGGCCCGCTGCCGCTCGTAGTCGAACGGGTCGAGCAGGAACGTCGGCTCCGGCTCGCTGTCCGCCGGGAGGACGGTGAAGTCGTTCTCGTAGACGAACGAGCCGGGAGACGTGTGGAACGGCACGGTCGCCACCAGGATCTGCAGGCGGCCGAAGCGGGTGTGCACGCGCAGCGCGGTGTTGTCGTACTGGGTCACGCCGTCAAGCTTCTTGGCCTGGTAGACCGACAGGGCGAGGGCCTTGAGCGCGCGGCCGAGGCCGACGTTGGTCATGACCGACCACAGCGACCAGCCGACCCAGGTGCCCGGCGCCGCGCTGGGCGCCGCGCAGTAGCCGCCGATCGGGATGGGGCCGTTGTAGTCGCTCTGCTTCACCTTGTCGAAGACCGCGCGCAGGTGCCGCTTGGCGTCCTCGTCGAACGCGCTCGTCTCCAGCGTCTCGGTGAACTGCGCCTGGGGCAGGGCGGCGATCACCGCGGCCGAGGGCATGAGGATCAGGTCGACCATCACCCACTGCGGCATCGGGATGCCCCGGTCGCCGAACGCGATGCCGTTGATGACGTTGAACAGGTTGAGGAACTCGCCGGTGTCCCAGCCCTTGTCCGCGCTGGTGTCGGTGAAGTCCAGCCAGGTCAGCTTGTGGCCGTACGGCGCCTCGTTGAGGAACGGGCGCAGCGTGTCGTTGGAGGCCAGGTAGAACTCGAGGCCGTGGGTCTGGAGCTTCTGCATGTTGTCGGCGAAGCCCGGGAAGTGGGCCTCGACGGCGGGCTGCTGCGCGATCACGGCAGGGTCCCTTCGTTGTCCGTACGGCTCCAGGCCGTCAGCTTCTCGGCGAGCCGGGCGCCGGACCCGGTGTCGGGGGACGGCTCGCGGGCCACCACGAGGATGGTGTCGTCGCCGGCGATGGTGCCGACCACGTCCGGCAGCCCCGAGCGGTCGAGGGCGCTGGCCAGGAACTGCGCGGCGCCCGGCGGCACCCGCAGCACGACCAGGTTGCCGCTGACGTCGACCGAGTTCAGCAGCTCGCGCAGCAGCCGGATGAGCCGGGCCGGGGCCTGCTCGACCGGGCGCAGCGGCCGCAGCCCGTCCTCGGGGATGACGTAGACCCCGCCGACCTTGACGGCACGCAGCTCCTCGAGGTCGCGCGACAGCGTCGCCTGGGTGACCTGGACGCCGTCGAGCGCCAGGAGCTCGGCGAGCTCCGTCTGCGACCGTACGGCCTTGTCCCGGACGAGGTCGACGATGCGGGCGTGCCGCGCGGCGCGCGTGCCGGGACCGGTCATGACGAGCTGTTCTCCAGCAGCCAGGTCAGCAGCGCCTTCTGCGCGTGCAGCCGGTTCTCCGCCTGGTCGAACACCGCGCTCTGCGGGCCGTCCATCACCTCGTCGGTGATCTCCTCACCGCGGTGCGCCGGCAGGCAGTGCAGCACGATCGCGCCGGGTGCGGCCGCCGCCAGCAGGTCCTGGTTGATCTGGTACGGCCAGAACGGCGTACGCCGGTCGATCCCGTCGTCCTCCTGGCCCATGGACGTCCACGCGTCGGTGGCCAGCACGTCGGCGCCCTTCGCGGCCTCGTACGGCTCGCGCAGCACGCTGACCGACCCGCCGGTGCCGGTGGCGATCTGGGTCGCCTCGGCCACGACCGCGGGATCGGGGTCGAACCCGGCCGGGCCGGCGACCCGCACGTGCATGCCCGCGGTGGCGCCGGCCAGCAGGTACGAGTGGGCCATGTTGTTCGCGGCGTCCCCGACGTACGTCAGCGTCCGCCCGGCCGTGCCGCCCAGTCGCTCGCGGATCGTCTGCAGGTCGGCGAGGAGCTGGCACGGGTGGAAGCCGTCGGTCAGCGCGTTGACCACGGGCACGTGCACGTCGGAGGCGAGCTCGGCGAGACGGTCGTCGCCGCTGGTGCGGAACACGATCGCCGACACGTACCGTGAGACGACCCGGCCGGCGTCGGCGAGGGTCTCCCCGCGCCCGAAGTGGGTGGCCTGGGTGTCCACGATCATCGCGTTGCCGCCGAGCTCCGAGATGCCGGTCTCGAACGACAGCCGGGTCCGCAGGCTGACCTTGTCGAAGAAGACCGCGACCGACTGGGGTCCCTCCAGCGGCCGGTAGCGGAACCGGTCGGCCTTCATGGCGGCGGCGAGGTCCAGCACGGCGCTCTGCTCGGCCGGGCTGAGGTCGTCGTCGCGCAGGAAGTGGCGGATCACGGCAGGACCTCCCGGAAGGCGGCGACGAACGCCTCGGCCTGCTCGCTGGTGAGCACGAGCGGCGGCGCGAGGCGGATCGCGTCGGGCTGCACCGCGTTGACCAGGAAGCCCTTGTCCCGCAGCCTGCCCGCCAGCTCGGCGGAGACCTGCTCGGTCAGCACGATGCCGAGCAGCAGACCGGCGCCGCGGACCCCGGAGACCAGCGGGTGGTCCAGGCCCTCGATGCCGCGGCGGATCAGCTCGCCGACCCGCTTGACGTGGTCGAGCAGCCCCTCCCCCGCGATCGTCCGGATGACCGCGAGCCCGGCCGCGCAGCTCACCGGGTTGCCGCCGAACGTAGTGCCGTGCGAGCCCGGGGTGAACAGCTCGGCCGCCCGGCCGAACGCGAGGCAGGCGCCGATGGGCAGCCCGCCGCCGAGGCCCTTGGCGAGGGTGACGACGTCCGGCTCGACGCCCTCGCTCTGGTGGTGGAACCAGTGGCCGGTGCGGCCGATGCCGGTCTGCACCTCGTCGAGGACCAGCAGGGCGCCGCTGCGCGTACAGATGTCGCGGGCGGCGGCGAGGTAGCCGGGCGGCGGGACGATCACGCCCGACTCGCCCTGGATCGGCTCGAGGATGAGCATGGCGGTGTGGTCGGTGACCGCGGCCTCGAGGGCGTCGCTGTCGCCGTACGGGACATGGGTGACGTCTCCGGGCAGCGGCCGGAACGGGTCCGCCTTGGCGGGCTGCCCGGTGAGGGCGAGGGCACCCATCGTGCGGCCGTGGAAGCCGCCCTGGGTGGCGACGACGTGGCTGCGACCGGTGAGCCGGGACAGCTTGAACGCGGCCTCGTTGGCCTCCGCACCGGAGTTGCTGAAGACGACCCGCCCGGGCCGGCCGGCGAGAGCGAGCAGCAGCTCGGCCAGGGCGATCGGCGGCTCGGCGATGTAGAGGTTGGAGACGTGCCCGAGGGTGGAGATCTGCTGGGTGACCGCCTGCACGACCGCGGGATGGGCGTGGCCGAGCGCGTTGACGGCGATGCCGCCCAGCATGTCGACGTACTGCTTGCCGTCCTCGGCGGTCACGACCGCACCCGAGCCGCTCACCAGGCCCAGCGACGGGGTGCCGTAGTTGTTCATCAGGCTCTGCTGCCAGCGTTCGACGAGGCCGCTCATGCGGGCACCACCATCGTTCCGAATCCCTCCGAGGTGAAAACTTCGAGCAGCGTCGAGTGCGGGACCCGGCCGTCGACGACGTGTGCGGCCGGTACGCCGCCCCGCACGGCGCGCAGGCAGGCCTCCATCTTGGGCACCATGCCCGCCTCCAGGCCCGGCAGCAGCTTCTCCAGGGCGTCCGCGTCGATCTGCGAGGTGAGCGACGAGGTGTCCGGCCAGTCGGTGTAGAGGCCGGGCACGTCGGTCAGCACGACCAGCTTGCGGGCGCCGAGCGCGACCGCCAGCGCGGACGCGGCGGTGTCGGCGTTGACGTTGTGCACGACCCCGTCGGCGTCCGGCGCGACGGTGGCGACCACCGGGATGCGCCCCGCGGCGATGAGGTCGTCGACGGCCGAGGTGTCCACCGAGGCCACGTCGCCGACCTGGCCGATGTCGACCGGCTCGCCCTCGACGACGGCGTGCCGGCGTACGGCGGTGAACAGCCGGGCGTCCTCGCCGGAGAGCCCGACGGCGAACGGGCCGTGCTCGTTGATCAGCCCGACGAGCTCGCGCCCGACCTGGCCGACCAGCACCATCCGGACCACGTCCATCGCCTCGGGCGTGGTGACGCGCAGGCCGCCGCGGAACTCGCTCTCGATGCCGAGCTTCGTCAGCATCGCCGAGATCTGTGGGCCGCCGCCGTGCACCACGACCGGCTTGATGCCGGCGTACCGGAGGAAGACCATGTCGGCCGCGAAGGCCCGCTGCAGCTCGGGTTTGATCATCGCGTTGCCGCCGTACTTGATGACCACCGTCGCGCCGTGGAAACGCTCGAGCCACGGCAGCGACTCGATGAGCACGGCCGCCTTCTCCTGCGGGGTCATGTGCTGTACGCCGAGTTCTCGTGCACGTACGCGTGCGACAGGTCCGTGGTCCAGATCGTCGCGTCCATCTCCCCCTCGTGCAGGTGCACCTGGATCGTGACGTCGCGCCCGCTCAGGTCCACCTTGGAGCGGTCCTCCGCGGCGGCGCCGCCCCTGCACACCCACACGCCGTTGACGCCGACGTCGACGCGGTCGGGCGCGAACGCCGCCTGCGTCGTGCCGACCGCGGCCAGGATCCGGCCCCAGTTCGGGTCGTTGCCGAACAGCGCGGTCTTCACCAGGTTGTTGCGGGCGACCGTACGCCCGACCTCCACCGCGTCCGCCTCACTGGCCGCGCCGAGCACCTCGATCGCGATGTGCTTCGTGGCCCCCTCGGCGTCGGCGATGAGCTTCTGCGCCAGCGCGTGGCAGGCCTCGGTGACGGCGGCGGTCAGCTCCTCCTGGCTGGGCTGCACGTCGGAGGCGCCGCTGGCCAGCAGCAGCACGGTGTCGTTGGTGGACATGCACCCGTCGGCGTCGATCCGGTCGAAGGTCAGCCGGGTCGCCTCGCGCAGCGCGGTGTCCAGCGCCTCCGAGCCGGCGACCGCGTCGGTGGTGAGCACGACCAGCATCGTGGCCAGCGCCGGCGCCAGCATCCCGGCGCCCTTGGCGATGCCCCCGACGGACCAGCCGTCCCGCTCGACGTGCACGTTCTTGGCCACCGTGTCCGTGGTCATGATGGCCTCGGCGGCCTTCTCCCCGGAGCCCGTGTCCAGCGCCTTGACCGCGGCGGTCACGCCCGGCAGCAGCCTGTCCATCGGCAGCAGCTCGCCGATCAGCCCGGTGGAGCAGACCGCGACGTCGCCGGCGCCGATGAGCAGCGGCTTCTTCGACCCGCTGCGCAGTACCGCGGCGGCGTGCTCGGCGGTGGCGTGGGTGTCGCGGAAGCCCTGGCTGCCGGTGCACGCGTTGGCGCCGCCGGAGTTGAGCACGACCGCGCGCACCACGCCGCCCTTGAGGACCTGCTGGCTCCAGAGCACCGGCGCCGCTTTGACGCGGTTGGCGGTGAAGACCCCGGCGACGGTGGCGTCGGGACCGTCGTTGACCACGACGGCGACGTCGAGGCCGCCGCTCGCCTTCAGCCCGGCGGCGACACCGGAGGCGCGGAAACCCTTGGGCGAGGTGACGGTCACGGCGCCACCCCGTACGCCGAGAGGCCGGCCGTCTCCGGCAGCCCGAGCATGAGGTTGGCGCACTGCACGGCCTGCGAGGCCGCGCCCTTGCCGAGGTTGTCGAGCGCGCTCACCACGACGATGCGGCCCGAGTCCACGTCCAGGGTCGCCTGCAGGTGGCAGGAGTTGGAGCCGAGCGTGGCGGCGGTGTGCGGCCAGGCGCCCTCGGCGAGCACGTGCACGAACGGCTCGTCCGCGTACGCGGCCAGGAGCACGTCGCGGGGATGCGTCCGCCCGATCGGCTTGGCCGTCACGGTGGCGAGGATGCCCCGCGGCATCGGCGCGAGCACCGGCGTCATCGACAACGAGTCGGCCCCGGAGGCCTGCTTGATCTCGGGCACGTGCTGGTGCGCGCCCACCTTGTACGGGCTCAGGTCCCCCATCACCTCGCTGCCGAGCAGGTTGACCTTCGCGGACCGCCCGGCCCCGGACGTGCCGGAGGCGGCGACGACCACGACGTCGGCGGGATCGGCCACCCCGGCGGCGATGAGCGGCGCCAGCGCGAGGGTGATCGTGGCCGCATAGCAGCCGGTGTTCGCGACCCGGTCGCTCGCGGCGATCGCCGCCCGCTGACCCGGCAGCTCGGGCAACCCGTACGTCCAGGTCCCGGCGTGCGCGCCGCCGTAGTACCGCTCCCAGGCCGCGGCGTCGGCGAGCCGGAAGTCGGCGCCCAGGTCCACGATCTTGACGCCGGCGGGCAGCTGCGCGGCCAGCGCCGCCGACTGCCCGTGCGGCAACGCGAGAAAGACCAGGTCAGCGTCGCCCAGCAGGGCGGCGTCGGTGGCGGCGAGCGGCAGGTCCATCCCCACGAGCTGCGGGTGTACGGCCGAGACGGGCGTACCCGCCTGCGTGTGCGCCGTGGCGGCGACGAGGTCGAGCTCGGGGTGCCCGGCGATCAGCCGGAGCAGCTCACCTCCCGCGTACCCACTCGCACCGGCGACAGCGACCCGGATTCCCATACTTACCTCCGCATGACTATGCAGAGAACCGTATAACGGCGGACATGCGGGAGGCAACCACCTATGCCGCCGGTCACCCTTCCGGAAGCGCGAAGACCTCCTGCCCCACGACCTCGAGCAGCCGCAGTCGCTCGCAGTCCACGCTGCCCGGCTCCGCGCTGTACGCCACGATCCGCAGGTCCGCCCCGGGCACCGTCAGCACGTCGCAATCCAGCGTCAAGGACCCGACCTGCGGATGCACGATCGTCTTGCGCGCCGCCTCGTGCGCGCCCACCACGCCGGACTCCCACACCCGCTCGAACTCCGGGCTCCGCGACCGCAGCTCCGCGATCAGTTCGCGGAGCCGTCCGTCGGCCGGATACCGGGCCGCCGCGGACCGCAGGTCGCCGGCCGTCGCGGCTCGGAAGGCGGCCTCCTCCTCCGGCGTCTGCACGAACCGCTCGGACGGCCGCAGGAAGTGCAGCCAGACGATGTTGCGCTCGAAACCCCGCCACCCGGACGGGTCCCCGACCAGGGCCGCCCACATCGCGTTCCACGTGATCAGGTTCCACGCGGCGTCGAGCACCGCGACGGGCAGGCCGACGAGGCGGTCGAGCAACCGCTGCACCCCCGGCGTGATGTGTGCCGGAACGGTGCCGTGGCCCGGGGGCACCAGCCCGGCCAGCCGGAACAGATGCTCCCGCTCGTCGGCGGCGAGCCGCAGCGCGCGGGCGAGCGCCTCGACCACCTGCCCGGAGGGCCCGGTCGCCCGCCCCTGCTCCAGCCTGGTGACGTAGTCGACGGAGATACCGGCGAGCAGCGCCAGCTCCTCGCGCCGCAGACCGGGCGCGCGCCGTTGCCGGCCTGCCGGCAGGCCGGCCGCTTCGGGGCTGACCCGGTCACGCCAGCGGCGCACCGCCTGTCCGAACTCCGGGGATCGCATCCGACCAGTCTCCTCCGCCCGCGCCGGCGCAGCCTGGTACCCCGGGTCCCAGGAAGATCCGGCGACTGCCGCCGCAGCACGGACCGCATGAGGCTGGCCCCATGACCACCACATTGATCACCGGCGCGAACAAGGGTCTCGGCTTCGAGACCGCCCGCAGGCTCATCGCCGCCGGGCACACCGTCGTCCTGGGCAGCCGCGATGCCGGGCGCGGGCGGGAGGCAGCCGAACGGCTCGGCGCCGAGCTGCTCATCCTCGACGTCACCAGCGACGAGTCCGTGGCCGCCGCGGCCGCCTCCCTGAGCGAGCTGGACGTGCTCGTCAACAACGCCGGCATCGCCGGAGACCTGGCCGCGCCCGCGGACGTGACCGCCGACAGCATGCGAGCCGTCTACGACACCAACGTCTTCGGCGTGGTCCGCATGATCCACGCCTTCCTGCCCCTGCTGGAGAAGTCGCCGGCGCCGGTCATCGTGAACGTCGGCAGCGGACTCGGCTCCATGACCCGCGCGACCGATCCCGCGGCGATGGCGTCGACGCTCATCCCGGTCGCGTACGCCTCGGCGAAGGCCGCCGTGACCATGCTGACCGTCCAGTATGCGAAGGCGTACCCCGGCATGCGCATCAACTGCGCAGACCCGGGCTACACCGCCACCGACCTCAACGGGCACCAGGGCACGCAGACCGTCGCCGAGGGCGCCGAGATCATCGTCCGGATGGCACAGACGGCACCGGACGGGCCGACCGGCGGGTTCTTCGACCGGCACGGGGTGGTGCCGTGGTGACCTAGGGTCGGTCGCATGCTTGACGCCATCGACGACGCGACCGCGAAGCTGCTCGACACCGTGCGGCGGCTCACCGACGACGACGTGCGCCGGCCGTCGCTGCTGCCCGGCTGGACCCGGGGGCACGTGCTCACGCACATCGCCCGGGGCGGGGAGGCGCTGCGGCGGGTCCTGCACGGCGAGCCGGCGTACCCGAGCCAGGAGGCGCGCGACGCCGAGATCGAAGCCGGGTCGCAGCGGCCCGTGCCCGAGCTCCTGGCCGACATCGCCGCTTCCGCCGACGCGTTCCGCGCCGCGGTGGCGGCGTTGCCCGCCGACGGCTGGGACGAGACGGTCACCGTGGCGAACTACGAGCCGTTTCCCAAGAGCCAGCTTCCGGTACGCCGGCTGCACGAGCTGGAGGTGCACCACGTCGACCTCGGTCTCGGGTACGCGCCGACGGCCTGGTCGGCGTACTACCTGAACCTCGACCTGCCGGAGCCCCTGCGGACCCAGCGCGCCGAACGGCTGGTGGGCGAGGGCCGGGCTGGGTAAGAGAGCGGCATGGCTGACAAGGATCTGTCGCGCATCCGCGAGACCGCCCAGGCGTACGCCGAGGCGGTCCGGGCGACCCAGCGCTTCTTCGACCGGGTGGACGACCTCGCGGACCCGTCCGTGCAGGCCGAGTACGCCACCCTGGCCGAGCAGGAGAAACGGGCCGCCGGCGATCGTCTCGACGCCCTGACAGCGGTGGGCGTCGAGGTGCCGAGCATCGACGACAGCGAGGCGGGCGTCTGAGCGGATACTTCCGGTTCCGGTACCGATTGACCGAAAAGCCGATCCCCCGCGAGGCCCGGTACCGGTTCCGGACGTGCGACACTTCCCGACGTTTAACGATGTGTGCAGTTCGCTAGACCGTGTCGCGCGGTCGGACCGGAGGAGAGTCGTGGCCGCTGCCGACCCGTACCGTGATCCCACGCTGAGCGTCGAGGAGCGGGTGGCCGACCTGCTGGCCCGGATGACCCTGGCCGAGAAGGTCGGGCAGATGCTGCAGCTCGACGCCCGCAACGATCTCAAGGATGCGGTGACCACGAAGCTGGCCGGGTCGATCCTGCACGCCTCGCCCCAGCGCATGCTCGAGGCGATCGACATGGCCGCCAACACGCGGCTCGGCATCCCGCTGATCACCGCCGAGGACTGCATCCACGGCCACGGTTTCTGGCCGGGCGCGACGGTGTTCCCCACGCAGCTGGCGATGGCGGCCACCTGGGACGCCGGCCTGGTCGAGCGGGTGGCCCGGGTCACCGCGATCGAGGTGGCGGCGACCGGCATCCACTGGACGTTCTCGCCGGTGCTGTGCATCGCCCGGGACCTGCGGTGGGGGCGGCTCGACGAGACGTTCGGCGAGGACCCGTTCCTGATCGGCGAGCTCGGTTCGGCCATGGTCCGCGGCTACCAGGGCGACGGCCTGACCGACCCGACTGCGATCCTGGCGTCCGCGAAGCACTTCGCCGGCTACTCCGAGACCCAGGGCGGACGCGACGCCAGCGAGGCCGACCTGAGCCCGCGCAAGCTGCGCGCCTGGTTCCTCCCGCCGTTCGAGCGGGTGGCGCGCGAGGGCTGCCGCACCTTCATGCTCGGCTACCAGTCGATCGACGGGGTGCCGATCACGGCGAACAAGTGGCTGCTCAACGACGTCCTGAAGGGTGAGTGGGGTTTCACCGGCACGCTGGTCACCGACTGGGACAACGTCGGGCGCATGGTGTGGGAGCAGAAGGTGTGCGCCGACGACGTGGAGGCCGCGGCCGTCGCGGTCCGCGCCGGCAACGACCTCGTCATGACCACCCCCGCGTTCTTCGAGGGTGCCCAGGCCGCGGTGGAGCGCGGCCTGCTGGCCGAGGAGGAGATCGATGCCGCGGTACGCCGGATCCTGCGGCTGAAGTTCGAGCTAGGCCTCTTCGAGAACCCGCGGGCCCCCGACGCCCAGCGGCAGGCGGCCGTCATCGGGCACCCGGACCACGCGGCGCTCAACCTCGATGTGGCCCGCCGGTCGCTGGTGCTGCTGCGCAACGACGGCACCCTCCCGCTGCCGTCCGGCACCCCGAAGACGGTCGCGGTCATCGGGCCCAACGCCGACGACCCGCAGTCGCAGCTCGGCGACTGGGCCGGCGCGTCCGGCCAGGTGGACTGGATGCCCGACGGCCAGCCGCGCGAGCTGATCGAGACCGTGCTCGACGGCTTCCGGGCCGTCGCCCCGGCGGACTGGACCATCACCACCGCCCGCGGCGCCGACATCGAGCGCCTGGTGCCGGACCCGGCCGGGGCGTTCTACAAGGACGGCCAGCCGCGGCCGCCGATCTCGCAGCCCGCCGAGCCCGACCCCGCGATGATCGCCGAGGCGGTCGCCTGCGCGCAGGCCGCCGACTACGCGGTGGTCGTCGTCGGTGACACCGTGGCGCTGACCGGCGAGAGCAAGTCGACAGCCACCCTGGAACTGCAGGGCGGCCAGATCGCGCTCCTCGACGCCCTCGCCGCCGCCGGCACGCCGACGGTGGTCGTCCTGCTCAACTCCAAGCCCGCCGTGCTGCCGCCGTCCGCGCTGGGCGCCAACGCGATCGTGCAGGCGTTCAACCCCGGCATGCGCGGTGGCCGGGCGCTGGCCGAGCTGGTCCTCGGCCTGATCGAGCCCAGCGGCCGGATGCCGGTCTCGGCGGCCCGGCACGTCGGCCAGCAGCCGATCTACTACAACCAGATCCGCGGCCAGCACGGCGACCGCTACGCCGACCTGAGCCAGGACCCGCTGTTCGCCTTCGGCGAGGGCCTGAGCTACACCACGATCGAGTACGCGGACCTGACCATCGCCGAGCCCGACGTGAGCATGGACGGCACGGTCCGGGCCACCGTACGGCTGACCAACACCGGCACCCGCCCGGCGCTCGAGACCGTGCAGGCGTACGTGAGCGACCTGGTGACGAGCGTGACCTGGGCGGTCAAGGAGCTCAAGGCGTACCGGCAGGTGGCGGTGCCGCCGGGCGAGAGCGTGACCGTGGAGCTCGAGGTGCCGGCGCGCGACTGCTCCCTGGTGACGGCGGACGGGCGGCGGGTCGTCGAACCGGGCGACTTCGACCTGCTGGTGGGTCCCGACTCGCGCAAGCGGAACCTCCTGGCCGCCCGCTTCCGCGTGTGCTGACGCCCCGTGCGACCTGCCCGGGAGCCTGCTCCGCGACGCGTTCGGGCTGGGGACGCCGCACAGCGGAACCGCCGACGATGAGCAATCCTGGGAGCTGCTGCTAGCCAACGTGGAGAGAGGGCTGACATGACACGCGTCGCGGTGACCGGAGGCAGCGGCAAGCTCGGCCGGGCGGTGGTCGAGGACCTGGAGCAGCACGGGTACGACGTGGTGAACCTGGACGTCGCCGCCCCGCGCCCGGCGCTCAAGATCGACCTCACCGACTTCGGGCAGACCGTGGAGGCCCTCACCGCCATCGACGACCGCTACGGCTCGGTCGACGCCGTCGTCCACCTCGCCGCCATCCCCGCGCCCGGGCTGCTGCCCAACGCGGCCACGTTCCACCACAACATCACCGCCACGTACAACGTCTTCCAGGCGGCCAAGCTGGCGCGGATCACCACCGTGGTGTGGGCGTCCAGCGAGACGGTGCTCGGGCTGCCGTTCACCACGCCGCCGCCGTACATTCCGGTCGACGAGGCGTACCCGGCGCGTCCCGAGTCGACGTACTCGCTGGTCAAGCACCTCGAGGAGCAGATGGCCGCGGAGTTCTGCCGGTGGAACCCCGAGCTGAAGATGATCGGCCTGCGCTTCTCCAACGTCATGGAACCGGCCGACTACGCCGAGTTCCCGTCGTTCGACGCCGATCCGCGCGCCCGCAGCTGGAACCTGTGGGGCTACATCGACGCCCGCGACGGCGCCCAGGCCGTCCGCAAGGGCCTCGAGTTCGACGGTACGGGCTGCGAGGTCTTCATCATCGCCAACGCCGACACGGTCATGAGCCGGTCCAGTGCGTCACTGGCGGCGGAGGTGTTCCCCGGCGTACCGGTGACCAGAGAGCTCGGGGAGCACGAGACGCTGCTGTCGATCGACAAGGCCCGCCGCATCCTCGGTTACGAGCCTGAGCACTCCTGGCGGTCGTGAAAGGTCGCCGCCGCTACCCGCCGCATCGCGTAACCGAGCTTCTCGTAGGTGCGGATCGCCGCGAGATTGTCGTGGTCGACCATCAGCGCCACCCGGCCGTGCGCGGCGATCAGCTCGTCCGTCAGGAACGCGCACAGCTCGGTGGCGACTCCGCGGCCGCGGGCGTCGGCGCGGGTCGCCACCCCGGCCAGGAAGCCGATGCCGGGCGCCGACCACGCGTCCGCCCCCACCCCCAGCAGGGCGCCCTCGGCGTCACGGATGCCCGCCCACCGGGCGACGCCGCTCGCGCCGGGACGGGCGTACGAGTGCGGATGGTGCGCGTCGAGAAAGGCCGCGACCTCGGCGTCGTCGCTCAGCCACCGGGCTCGCGGGCTCCGCATGCCGGTGGCCGTGCCGATGTCCATCCAGCCGAACCCGACCGGCTCTCGCAGCCCGGGGATCGCGGAGACGACCTCCTCGTCGCCCACCGGCCGATAGCCCTGGACCTCCGGGCGGACCCGGCGGAGAAGCTCCGACACGTCGGCGACACTGCCGCGCACGGCAAGCCGGTCGAAGCGCGAGAGGTCGGGGCAGGCCACCGCGTCGGCGTCGCCCAGCGACCACGTGCGGACACCGGGACGCATGCCCTGCGCCGCCCACAGCAGCAGCGGATCATCGTGGGTCATCACCGGCCATGATGCCGTTGACCCGGCCTGGCATCCTCGCCCGGGTGCGGAAACTGCTTCGGAAGCTCGTCGTCGTCGGGGCGCTCGGCGTGGCCGCCTCGGTCCTGGCCATGGCCGGCGCCGACCTCTGGGTCCGGGCCGGGGCCCACGGTCACGTGTACGCCGTGGAGGACGCGCCCGCCGCCCCCGTCGCCCTGGTGCTCGGCGCCGAGGTCTACGGCGACGGCAGCCCGTCGCCGTTCCTCGCCGCGCGCCTCGAACTGGCCCGGCAGCTGCTCGTCGCGGGCAAGGTCCGGGCCATCCTGGTCTCGGGTGACCACCGCGAATGGGCGTACAACGAGCCGGGCGCGATGTTTTCCTGGCTGCTCGACCACGGGGTGCCGACCGAGAAGATCGTGCTCGACCATGCCGGCTTCGACACGTACGACTCGTGTGCCCGGGCGAAGCGGGTGTTCGGGGTCGGCGCGGCGATCGTGGTGACCCAGACGTACCACATCGACCGGGCGGTGACGGTGTGCCGGAAGCTGGGCATCGACGCCTCCGGGGTGGCCGACGACAGCGTGCGCGTCTACACCGAGCCGTGGTACCACAGCGCCGCCCGCGAGCGGGGCGCCGTGGTGAAGGCCGTCTTCGACGTGGCGTCCGGCCGCGACCCGGTCTTCCTCGGCCCCCACGAGACCGGCGTCGAGGCGGCCCTCGGCTGAGGGGTGCGGTTAACCGCACCATGATCGGCGGGCTGGCCCCGCTGTGCGCCGGCCCGCCACCGGCCAGGGTGAGGACATGGAATCCGTGGTCTCCCTGAACGCCGTGTCCCGGCGCTACCCGCGCGGCGTGCTCGCCCTTCGCGAGGTGTCCCTCGACGTGCCCGCCGGTCAGTTCGTCGCCGTCATGGGCGCGACCGGCTCCGGCAAGAGCACGCTGCTGCACTGCGCCGCCGGGCTCGACCGCCCCACGTCCGGGCGGGTGCACCTGGCCGGGCGAGACGTGACGCGCATGCGCGAGGCGCGGCTCACCCGCCTGCGGCGGGACCGGGTGGGGTTCGTCTTCCAGTCCTACAACCTGCTCTCGGAGCTGACCGTACGGCAGAACGTCGCCCTGCCCGGCCGGCTCGGCGGCCCGCGCGCCCGGGCGATCGACGACGTGCTCGCCGCGGCGGGCCTCGGCGGGCTGGGCGGCCGGCCCGTCGGCGAGCTCTCCGGCGGCCAGCGGCAGCGCGTCGCCGTGGCCCGCGCGCTCGTCACCACGCCCGCGGTGATCTTCGCGGACGAGCCGACCGGCGCGCTGGACCCGTCGACCGGCGCCCAGATCCTCGGACTGCTGCGCACCGCCGCCGACCTCGACGGCGTCACGGTGGTCATGGTGACCCACGACCCGGCGGCCGCCGCCTGGAGCGACCGCCTCGTCCTGCTGCGCGACGGCACGATCGCCGCCGACGGGCCCACCCCGGAGGCCGAGGCCATCGCCGACCGCCTGCGCGGCGTCTCCCGGGTGGCGGCGTGATCCGGCAGGCGCTGCGGCGCAACCCCTGGTCCTTCCTCGGCCCGGCAGCGACCCAGTGTCTCGCCGCCGTGCTGGTCACCGCCGGGCTCGGCCTGATCTCGTCCTTCGACCGGGCACCGCTCGACCCGGCGCAGCGCCGGGCGCTCACCGTCAGCGGGGTCGGGGACATCGGCCTGCTGTTCCTGATGACGTCGATCTATCTCTCGATCATCATCGTCGGGGTGACGATGAGCGCCACGATCCGCCACCAGGCGCGCGACATCGCGCTGGTCCGGGCGATCGGGGCCACCCCCGCCCGGGTGCGGCGGTCGGTGGCCGCGCAGGCCGTGCTGGTCGCCGTGCCGGCCACGCTCGCCGGCGTCCCCCTGGGCCTGCTGGCCGGCCGGGCCTGGGTCGCCGGGTTCGTCAGCCACGGCATCGTGCCGGCCGAGGTGACGTTCCGCGCGCCCGGCGCAGCACTGCCCGTCGCCCTCGCCGTCACCGCCGGGACCTCGCTGATCGGTGCGCTCATCGCCGCCATCCGCCCGTCGCGCGTACGCCCCGCCGTGGCGCTGGCCGAGACGGCGGCTCCGCGGTTGCGGGCCGGCGTGCCGCGTACCGTCGCCGGCCTGATTCTGGTCGCCGGCGGGACCGCGCTGTCGGTGCTCATCGCGGACCTCGACGCCGAGACGGCCGACCAGGGCGGCCTGTTCGTCATGCTCGCCATGTGCGTCGGCGCGGGTTTGCTCGGGCCGGCGCTGCTGCGGGTCACCGGGCCGCTGCTGCGCCTACTCGGCGACACCGGCAGCCTCGCCGCCGACACCGTGGCCGTGAACGCCAAGGCGCTGTCCGGCGCGCTCGTGCCGCTCACCCTGGCCGTCGCGTTCACCGCGGTCACCATCGTCCGGGGTACGACCACCACCCACGTCACCGGCATCGAGGCCCCCGCGGCGGACCGCTGGCTCGAGTTCTCCGGCACCGGCGCCTACTCCGCCTTCGCGGCGATCGCCGCCGTGAACACGCTCGTGACGGTGATCCTGGCCCGCCGCCGCGACCTCGCGGTGACCCGGCTCGCCGGCGGCACCCGGGGGCACACGCTCGCGATCGTCATCTGCGAGGCTCTGGTGGTGACCGGCACAGCACTGGTGGTCGCCACGGCCGTGGCGGCGGCGACCCTCCTGCCGCTGCTGCACACCGCGCTGGGCACCTGGATGCCGTGGCTGCCGGCGTCGTGGCTGGTCACCGGCATCGCCGCGACCGCGGCCCTGGTCGCCGCGGGCACCGTCCTGCCGGCCGCGACGGCCCTGCGCCGCCCGCCCATCGAGGTGGTCGGATGATCCTGCTGCGCGTGTGGACGAGCGGGCGCACCTGGCGCGAGCTGGCCTTCGTGCTCAGCGGTGCGGTACTGAGCGTGCCCCCGTTCGCCCTCGCCCTGCTGGGAATCCTCTCCCTGGCACTCTCGGTGGTGATCTTCGGGCTGGCGCTGCTGACCGGCGTCCTGGCCCTGGCCCGCCTCACACCGGCGTACTTCCGCGCCCCGGCCCGGCGCCTCCTCGGCCGCGACTGGCCCCCGCCACCACCGCTGCGCGCGGCGACGCGGTGGCGCCGCATCCTCGAGATCCTCGGCGACCCGGCGGCGTGGCGGGCCCTCGCGTACTGCTTCCTGCGCCTCCCGGTGGTCTATGCCGGGGGCTACGCGGCGGCGATCGCCATCGTCATGGGCGCGGTGTCGGTCACGTACCCGGCCTGGTGGTTCCTGCGGCCGGACGGGCTGGGCTTCGACGACCGCCCCTGGGCCGGCACCTGGTGGCCCGCCGCCCAGGGCCTGGCGGTGCTGCTGGCGCTCCCCTGGCTCCTGCGCCTGGTCGTGTGGGCCGACGGCCGGCTGGTCCGCGCGCTGCTCTGGCCCTCCCCCGCCGCCCGCCGCATCGCCGACCTCGAAGCCGGCCGCGCCGCCCTCCAGCAGGACGCGGCCGCCCTGCTACGCCGGGTCGAACGCGACCTGCACGACGGCACCCAGGCGCGGCTGGTATCCCTGGGTCTCGCGTTGTCCCGGATCGAGCACCGCAGCCCGGACGAGCAGATCCGCACCATCGCCGCCGACGCCCGCGCCACGGTCACCGACGCCCTCGCCGAGCTGCGGGACATCGTCCGCGGCCTGCACCCGCCGGCCCTCGACGCCGGCCTGGAGGTGGCGCTGTCCACCCTGGCCGCCCGCAGCGCCGTCCCGGCCTCGGTGACCGTCGACCTCCCCCGCAACCCGCCCGACGCGACCGCCTCGGCGGTGTACTTCGCGGCGGCCGAGCTCCTGACCAACATCGCCCGGCACGCCGGGGCGACCCGCGCCGGGATCGACCTCCGCGCAGAGGGCCGCTGGCTCACCCTCACCGTCACCGACGACGGCCGCGGCGGAGCGGGCACGGCCTCGCCGCTTGAAGCCGCGTCCCCTGCCGCCGCCGCTTTGGGCGCCTCCGGCGCTCTGGGTACCGCCGGTGCCGCCTCCGCGTCTGACGCCGTCAATGCCGCCGGGGCCGCCGGGGCGGGGACCGGGCTGGCCGGTCTCGCGCGCCGGGCCGCCGCGCTCGACGGGCGGCTTGCGGTCGACTCGCCGGTCGGCGGCCCCACGACCGTGACCATGACGCTGCCCCGGGAGGACTGACATGCGGGTCGTCATCGCGGAGGACAACCCACTGCTGCGCGACGGGATCGTGCTGCTGCTCGGCGAGCACGACATCGAGGTGACAGCCGCCGTCGCCGACGCCGACGGTCTGCTGGACGCCGTTGCGGCGCACCGCCCCGACGCCGCCGTGGTCGACGTGCGCATGCCGCCCTCGCACACCGACGAAGGGCTGCGGGCGGCGTTGACCATCCGCTCGGCGTACCCGGAGATCGGTGTCCTGGTCTTCTCCCAGTGGGTCGAGACCAGCTATGCCCGGCGGCTGCTGTCCGAGCACACCGGGCACGTCGGCTACCTGCTCAAGGACCGGATCGTGAGCACGGGCGACTTCGTCGAGGCGCTGCGCCGCGTCGCGGACGGCGGAACAGCCCTCGACCCGGAGGTGGTCCGGCAGCTGCTCGCCGCCCCCGCCATGGACGCCGGCCTCACCCGGCTGTCGGCCCGGGAACGCGAAATCCTCGCCCTGCTCGCCGAGGGCCGGTCCAACCTCGCCATCGCGGACGCCCTGCACCTCGCGGAACGCAGCGTCGAGAAGCACGTGACGGCCGTCTTCACCAAGCTCGACCTCCCCCAGGCCCGCACCGACCACCGCCGCGTCCTGGCCGTCCTGCGGTACCTCCGGTCATGAGCATCCGTGTTGTACGGTTCCGGGCGGCCTGTCAGACCATCGAGGGAGAACGATGCCAGCCCACCTGTCCCGCCGCTCCGCCCTCGGCCTGGGCGCCGCCGCGGCAGCCGCGACCGCCGGCGTGAGCTCACCCGCCGCCGCCGCGCCCGCCTCGGGCCCGGACACGATCAGCTCGGTGTACGACCAGGAGAAGGCGAGGGCCGGCGGCACCTGGCACTCGCACATCGCCGCCGTCGACGCCACCGGCACGCCCCAGCCGATCGTCGAGGACGACATCGACCACGTGACGTACGGCTACAGCGTCCAGAAGCTCGCCGTCGCCACCGCCGTCATGGACAAGATCGACCGAGGCCAGCTCACCCTCGACCGCAAGCTGGAGCTCAAGAGCGACATCATCCTCGGCGGCAGCGGCATCTACTTCCTGCACACGGTCTGGGGCGACCAGATCACCGTCGCCAACTTCCTCACGGCGATGCTGCTCGTCTCCGACAACACCGCCGTCCGCCTGTGCGGCCTCGTCGTCCCGGCCGCCGAGATCAACGAGATCCTCGCGGCGAAGGGCTTCGTCCACACCCGGGTGGAACCGGTCGCCAACCCCAACCGCTTCTACCTGGGCACCACGACCCCCCGCGAGATGCACGACCTCCTGTGGCGCCTGGCCACGAAGACACTGCTCACGCCGTCATCGTGCAGCTTCCTGCTGAGCATCACCCGCTGGATCAACGGCTACCACGACGGCGTCCGCCGCACGATGTCGTCCGAGGAACGCAGCCGCGTCGCCACCAAGTACGGCGCCGACTTCAACACGCTCGGAGCCTCCCGCCACGAAGCGGGCATCATGTTCGGCCCGGACGGCAAGCCGAAGCTGACGTACGCGATGTTCGCCGAAGGGCTCGGCGACCGCGACAACTACGGCTCGACGCACCCGGCGGTCCAGGCCCACGCGGTGATCGGCCGCACCATGATGGACAACCTCCCGCCCACCCCGGCGGCGCTGCGCAAGGCACCCGCCAAGTTCAACCCCGTCAACGGCGGCTGAGCCGCAACCCTACGGCCGGGTGGAGGCCCGGCCGTAGGGTGGCATGGCCCTTGGTAGGTAGCGTTCCCACGTGGGCATGTACCTGGTCGACATCACGGCAGAAGGATGGGCGCAGAAACAGTGCGCACCTCTGTTGAACGAGGCACTCGCGGCACGAGGACTGTCGTCCTACCCGGGCCCAGCCCTCACGGCCGGGCGTTTCGAGGAGAAACTCATCCCCAGGATGGACGACTTCGCCGAAGTGTGCGCGCGCCACGGCGCCACGGAGTTCCTCGACGCCACCCTGTTCGTGCCGGTCGACTTCGGCGGCATCATCGAGTTGCCGGTGGAGAGCAGCTACGACGACGTGACGACGGTGTTCAGCGCGCAGCGGCTGCGCGCGCTGATCGCCCCGATCGCCGCCGAGGTCAGGCTCCCCACCGGCCTGCCGAGCGGCTCGATGGCGTTGACCACGGCGATCGACGACCCGGTCACCTTCTACGTCGCACTGTTCCAGCAGGCTGCCGAGCATTCGCTCCGTCACGGGTGCCCGCTGGCGTACAGCTGACCCGGGCCTCGAACCCTCATAGAGGCCGTCGCCAGTTCGGGTGATTCACCGTGGTTGATCGGCTATTTGTGCGCTGATCGGGGGTTTCCCCGTTTGTTCCCGGATCGAAGGATGGCTAGGTTCGGTGCCCTGTCGA
This sequence comes from Actinoplanes sp. NPDC049548, assembly GCF_040676695.1. NCBI lineage: Bacteria > Bacillati > Actinomycetota > Actinomycetes > Micromonosporales > Micromonosporaceae > Actinoplanes > Actinoplanes sp. NPDC049548. Next base: position 334,190 of record NZ_JBFAPM010000007.1, on the reverse strand, counting down.
TCGGGTGGGGGCGGGTGGCGTGACCGGTCTGGTGGTCGATGACTCCGGTTTCGAGGTGCTGGTCGGCGAAGAGCGGGTCGGGCCCCGGCGGAGACTGACCGCCGACGATGAGGCGCTGCTGGCGGACCTGGGCGTCGGCTATGTACGTGCGGTGCAGTCCGGGGCGGATGATGAGGTCTTCCTGGAGTTGGGGGCCCGGCTGTGGTCGTGGCTGGACGGTGACCAGGGGCAGCTGACGACGCTGGTGGACCGCGCGGCGGCGCCGGTGGTGTTCGAGGTGCGGGGGCCGCGGGTCCCGTCGGAGCGGGCCTGGTCGTTGTTGCGGGCCCCGTTCGAGTTGCTGGCGCGCCCGGGCGGCGGGTTCCTGGCCGGAGATCCGTTGGTGCGGTTCAGTGCGGTGCGCCGGCTCGGCGCGCCGGGGCCGGCTCCGGAGGCGGACGGGTTCCGGCTGGGGTTGGCGTTCATGGCGTCGTCGCCGCGGCGGCAGCATGAGCTGGACTTCGAGGCCGAGGAAGCAGCGATCCTGAAGGCGGTGGACGACCGGCGGATGGATCTGGTGGTGGAGGACACCGGTAACCCGGTCGAGCTGGGCCGCAGGCTCGCCGACCTCGGTGGCATGCCGGTGGTCCATCTGTCGTGCCACGGCGTGAACAGCTGGCGCCTGCGTCCGGGTGAGGCCGGCGTGCCGGTGTTGATGATGGAGGATGAGGTCGGCGACGATCTGCCGACCACCGCGGCGGACCTGGTCCGGTTGATGACCACGGTGCCACGGTTGTTGTTCGTGTCGGCGTGCCTGACCGCTACCGCGGCGACCGAGACCGGGCACCTGCCGGCCGGGGCCGGGCGTCGCGCCGGGCCGGCCCCGGGAGGGGACCCCGATGTGCTGCTGGCTCATTCGATGGCCACGGCGCTGGTCTCCGCGGGCGTGCCGGCGGTGCTCGGCTGGGACGGCTCGGTGGACGACCTGGCGGCGATCGCCTTCGCCGAGCATCTGTACGGGCAGCTGAGCAACCGGGCAGATCTCGCCGTGGCGGTCGGCGATGCCCGGCGTACGTTGCTCGGTTCCGCCGAGCCGAGAGTCCGCGCCGACTGGCATCTGGCCCGGTTGTGGCTGGGCCCGTCCGGCGGAGGGCCGCTGGTGGCAGGCACCCGGGGCCGGTCGCGGGTGTCGGCGGTGGCCGGTACGAAGGTGTTCCTGGACGCGAAGCAGCACGTGCCGGTCGCGGCACCGTCGATGTTCGTCGGCCGTCGCGTCGAGTTGCAGCACGCGCTGCGCGCCCTGCGCTCCGGCGAACGATCAGGGGTGCTGCTGCACGGACAGGGCCGCCTGGGCAAGTCGAGTCTGGCGGCGCGGATCGCGGACCGCCGTCCCGATCTGGTTCCGGCGGTGGTGTTCGGTGAGTACAGCGCGGTCGCGATCCTGGACGTGATCGCCGAGGCCCTGCGCACGAACTCCGCGGCCCGCAAAATGATCAGCCAGCGGCGTCCTGAGGTGCGTGATCGCCCGGAGGCGTTCGAGGACCTGTTGATCGATCTGCTGGCCGGCCCGTGCGGGCAGTCCGGTGACGGGCACCGGCCGTTGCTGCTGGTCATCGACGATCTCGAACAGGTTCTCACCCCCGACCCGCAGGGCCCGCACCGAGTCGACCCGAGCGTGGCGCCGGTGCTGGCCGCGGTGCTGCGCGCGTTCGACCCGGCCGACACCGACAGCCGCGTGCTGGTGACCAGCCGGTTCCGCTTCACACTGGACGGTCTGCAGGACCGGCTGGAGCCGATCCCGTTGCGTCCGCTGTCGACGGTCGCACAACGTAAGTTGCTGGGCCGGCAACAGGCGCAGGTGAAACCGGAGCAACGCGCGGAGCGGGCCGGACTCGCCGAACGGGCGGTGACGGTCAGCCGCGGCAACCCGGGATTGCAGGACCTGATCGGATCGCGGCTGGTGTACGGCGAGAAGGTCGACCTGGCCAGGGCCGAAGCCGTCGTGGCCGAGATGGAGAGCTACCTGCGGCAGGGAGAGCTGCCCGCCGAGGCGCAGGTACGAGCATTCTTGGAGAACCTGGCCCTGGACGAGCTACTCGAACAGGCGGGCGACCAGCACCGAGCGCTGCTGCGTGACCTGACTGTGTTCGACGTGCCGGTGCCGGAACCGGTGGTTGCCGTGCTGGCCGAGCGGGCCGGCGGGTCCGCTGATCGGCTCCGCGGCCTCGGGCTGGTGGACGTCTACCCGGACGGCTTCGATCCGCAACGCCCGGCGCTCGCTGCCAACGCCCTGGCGGTCGGCCGGCTGGTCCCGCTCACCGACGAGGAAGCCACGGAGCTGGCCGCGGCCGTCGTCGTCCAGCTGTTCACGGCCTGGGGTGGTGAACAGAACTTGCAGCGCCGCGACCGGCGGCTGGACCTTCAGCTGACCCGTCTGGCCCTGGCTGCGGACAACCCCGAAGTCACCGCCGTCTGCGCGGCTGACGCCGTCGATGCGCTCAGGATCGGGCCGGCCGTCCACGCGTTCCGGTTCGGCCAGAACACGATCGCCCTGCTCGACCGCCACCAGCATCCGGTACCCGTGTTCCTGCTGCGCCGTGTAGCCGACGCCGCGAAGACCAGCGGCGACGGCAACACCGCCCACGAGCTCTACACCCGCGCGGTCGATCAGACCCACGCCGGCGGGACGACACCCACCGACACGCTGGAACAAGCGCGTGCCATTGCTGAGCACGCCACCCACCTGATCGGCCGCGGGGAGCCCGCACAAGCCGAGCAGCTGCTCCAGCAGGCCCTACACATGTTCACTGCCGGCGGCTCCGAACGTGAAGCAACCGTCTGCCAGGGAACACTGGCCGACATCCTGGTGCAGCGCGGCGACTACGACGAAGCCTTGCGCATCCGCCGCGACGTCGAGCTGCCGGTCTACGAGCGGCTCGGCGACACCCGCTCGGCGGCAGTCACCTGGGGACAGATCGCCGACATCCTGTACCAGCGCGGCGACTACGACGAAGCCCTACGCATCCGCCGCGACGTGCAGCTGCCGGTCTACGAGCGGCTCGGCGACACCCGCTCGGCGGCAGTCACCTGGGGACAGATCGCCGACATCCTGTACCGGCGCGGCGACTACGACGAAGCCCTACGCATCCACACCGAACAAGCACTGCCGGTGTACGAGCGGCTCGGCGACACACGCGAGGCGGCGATCGCTTGGAGCAAGATCGCCGACATCCTGTACCAGCGCGGCGACTACGACGAAGCCCTACGCATCCGCCGCGACGTCGAGCTGCCGGTCTACGAAGGGCTCGGCGACACCCGCTCGGCGGCAGTCACCTGGGGCAAGATCGCCGACATCCTCTACCGGCGCGGCGACCTCGACGAAGCCCTGCGCATCCGCCGCGACGTGCAATTGCCGGTCTACGAGCGGCTCGGCGACACCCGCTCGGCGGCAGTCACCTGGGGCAAGATCGCCGACATCCTGGCCCAGCGCGGCGACTACGACGAAGCCCTACGCATCCGCCGCGACGTCGAATTGCCGGTCTACGAGCGGCTCGGGGACACCCGCTCGGCGGCAGTCACCTGGGGACAGATCGCCGACATCCTGTACCAACGCGGCGACTACGACGAAGCCCTACGCATCCACACCGAACAAGCACTGCCGGTGTACGAGCGGCTCGGCGACACACGCTCGGCGGCGATCGCATGGGGACAGATCGCCGACATCCTGTACCGGCGCGGCGACTACGACGAGGCCCTACGCATCCACACCGAACAAGCACTGCCGGTGTACGAGCGGCTCGGCGACACCCGCTCGGTGGCGGTCACTTGGGGCAAGATCGCCGACATCCTGTACCGGCGCGGCGACTACGACGAAGCCCTACGCATCCGCCGCGACGTCGAGTTACCGGTCTACGAGCGGCTTGGCGAAATGCGGGAGGAGGCGATCGCTTGGGGAAAGATCGCCGACATCCTGTACCAACGCGGCGACTACGACGAAGCCCTACGCATCCACACCGAACAAGCACTGCCGGTCTACGAGCGGCTCGGCGACAC